>JALEQY010000126.1 GCA_022763735.1 Clostridiales bacterium | reverse complement strand
TGAGAATCGAACTCACGCCATCAGCTTGGAAGGCTGAGGTTCTACCATTGAACTACATCCGCAAATTGGAGCGGAAGACGAGATTCGAACTCGCGACCCTCGCCTTGGCAAGGCGATGCTCTACCCCTGAGCCACTTCCGCATATTATTGGTCGAGGGAGGTGGATTCGAACCACCGAAAGCTCAGCTAACGGATTTACAGTCCGCCCCCTTTGGCCACTCGGGAATCCCTCGATTAAGGTTGCTTGGACATTATATCAGATGTTTTATCAAATGTCCAGCACTTTTTTAACTTTTTTATTGGAGCTGGTGGAGGGAATCGAACCCCCAACCTGCTGATTACAAATCAGCTGCTCTACCGTTGAGCCACACCAGCAAATTATTGGCGATCCGGAACGGGCTCGAACCGTCGACCTCCAGCGTGACAGGCTGGCATTCTAACCAACTGAACTACCGGACCGCGTTTGGATTGAATCCGCTCTTCGGATAAATCAATTTGGTGGGCGCAATAGGGCTCGAACCTATGACCCCCTGCTTGTAAGGCAGGTGCTCTCCCAGCTGAGCTATGCGCCCCCGTCTGTGCCGGCTGTTTTGTGCTTACCTCGTCGGCACATTTACTTACTATACAGGAACATCCCAAATCTGTCAAGCATTTTTCAAAACTTTTTTTACATTTTTTCCATGATAACCTCGCAGCCCAGTATTTGTACGGTTCCCGAGGTTAAATTCATTATCATCTTTTTTATGTTTTCCTCTGTTTCAGGCATACATAAAACCCTCATATCCACCTTGTCTGTGTATTGTATATCGTCAATAACGAATTCAATTTTTTCATTATCAGGCTCCGCATCGAGCTTGTCAGATGCCATATTCTGTAATTTTGCCAGATACGGATAATCTGTTTTTATTTTCACAGAACATATCTCCTGAACGCTGCATATGCCCGCCGCCTCAATTCCTGCTTTTGCACTGCCGGTATATGCTCTTACAAGACCTCCTGTTCCAAGCTTGATGCCACCGAAATATCGTGTGACAACTATCGCAATATTCGTGATGCCCTCCTTCACAAGCATCTGTACCATAGGTGCGCCTGATGTGCCCTGAGGCTCTCCGTCGTCACTGGCCCACTGAATCTGAAATTTATCACCGATTACCATAGCAGGAACATTATGGGTGGCATCTTTATATCTGCTCCTGATCTCCGATACGAACTCATCCGCTTCTTCTCTGGTTTCGACATGCCTTACATGTGCGATAAATTTTGATTTTTCTATAATCTGCGTGACCTCCGATTCACCTCGGACAGTCTTATAAAGTTCCATATCACCTTACTCCCGTTTCATATTCTTTAAATTTGCCATAATCCTCTTCAGAGAATCTTCCATGTATAAGCGTTCCTTTTTCTTTATAATCCATCGATATGATCTCAGCATTCTCACACAGATACGATGTAACAGAGCCTTTCTCATACGGAACCAGCAGATAGGTTTCAATCCTTCCGCCAAAAATCTTATCTTTTATTAGTCTTATCAGCTCATGCATGTTGCTTCCTGTTCTGGCTGATACATATACAACATCATTACCGCTGGTATCGACAGGTTTTTCCGGAGCAATATCCATTTTGTTGTATACCATTATTTTTTCTTTATGCCCTGCCCCTATCTGCCTGATAACCTGATCAGTAACTTCGATCTGAAAATCTCTGTTCTCATATGCACCGTCGACAATGTGAACCAGCAGATCTGCGTATTTCACTTCATCAAGAGTGGATTTAAATGCTTCCACGAGACTATGAGGCAATCTGCTTACAAACCCGACAGTATCGATAAGAATGAATTCACATCCAGGCTCCAGCTCTATCTTTCTATGCTGAGTATCCAGTGTAGCAAAAAGCATATCCTGAGAGGATACAGTTTTATCATCCTTTTCCGACATGTACAGAAGTCTGTTCATGATTGCGGATTTGCCCGAATTGGTATATCCCATTAATGCAACCACCGGTATCTGTGATTTTTCTCTTCCTGAGCGCTGCACTTCGCGAGTTCTGTTCAGACGCTTCAGTTCCGACCTGATATCATCTATCCTGCCGGCAATATGTCTTCTGTCCGTTTCAAGCTTTTTTTCACCTGGTCCTCTCGTACCGATTCCTCCTCCAAGTCTTGACAGTGATTTTCCGAATCCTGTAAGTCGTGGCATTCTGTACTGAAGCTGGGCCAGTTCAACCTGCAGCTTGCCTTCTCTGGAATCTGCTCTGTCTGCAAAGATATCAAGTATCAGTATGGTTCTGTCAATGACACGCACACCGGTTGCTTCCTCAAGATTTCGAATCTGCACACCTGAAAGCTCATCATTAAAAATCACCATATCCGCTTCCATATTCCTGCACATTTCCGCAAGCTCCTCCACTTTGCCCTTTCCGATCAAAGTGGCTGTATTAGGTCTTTCAAGCGATTGAACAAGGATTCCAATAACCTCTATATTATCTGCACCGGCAAGTCCTTCGAGCTCTTCCATTGAATACGAAATATCTTCTTTCAGCTGTATACCGACTAGAATCGCCCTGTATTCTTCATCTCTTATAACTTCATTATTTTCATTAAATCTTAACATGTACCTATTTTACCACAATTACTCGTCTGTTACATCCAAAATATCTTCTTCAGGCACCTGTACAAAACTGTGCGGTACTTTACCCAGTATAACGGTCTCCGCAACGAGAACATTTGATGATGTCTCAAAGGTTTCTGCAGTAAATGGAGCCATAACTTTAACTTTACTCCCGATCACTATGTATATTTTATACTTTGTCTGGTTGATTCCCTGCGTTTCGAACTCAGTTCTGAAATCCATCGATGATACACTTAGTGGCATTATTGTTACCGTTACATCCGGGCCGGTCTGGGATAGAAGTTTGCTTCCCAGCAATGTTCCTGCAGGCACTTCAAGATATTCATTCTCCATTTCTCTGAAAGCTTCCTGCAGATTAATCGATAACTGTGCCAGCATAATGTTTATCTCCACAGAATTGGCCTGCACCATAGCCATATTGCCGTCCTCTCCATTGACAACAGTGAACAGGTCTTTATTCTCCTCTTCCATAAACTGTTCAGCCAGAGCTTTATTTATTGTTCTCGACACCACAACTTCAGCTCTTATTCTTGCTACAGACTCCATGTTAGGCTCTATCACCATATTCAGCAGCAGATATACACCTGTACATATCACCAGAGCTGCTGTTATCAGCAGAATGCCGCCTCTGACGCATCTGTTTCTATTCTGCCGCCTGTTTCTGACTTTTTTCATGGTTTTCCCCCTGTAAACATCATTCCCGTTTTAAAACGCAAATCAGGCGCAAAAAAACACCTCTGTTTCACTATATGCAAAACAGAGGTGCACAGATACATAATCAAAGCTGCAGTCCGATGATGCAGCTTTATTCTACATTACCATTTTAGCAAGTTCTTCCTTGAATTTTGAGTTGATTATCTTGATTCTCGTTCCTTTCATTCCAAGAGATCTGGATTCTATAACTCCTGCACTTTCAAGCTTTCTCAGCGCATTTACAATTACAGAACGTGTGATTCCGGAACGATCTGCAATCTTGCTTGCAACAAGAAGTCCTTCTTCACCGTCAAGCTCTGCAAAAATCTGCTGAACAGCTTCGATTTCAGAATATGAAAGTGTTCCGATCGCCATCTGAACCATCGCTATCTGTCTTTCTTCCTCTTCTTCTTCGATGGACTTCCTTCGCTGTATTTCAAGCCCTATTACAGTTGCACCATACTCGCCCAGCACAAGATCTTCATCATTGAACGGAGGAGCATATCTTGTCACAATGAGAGTTCCCCATCTTGTGCCTCCACCCAGAACGGGTATTATAGTATGAAGTTTATCAGATGTATCATAATCGTATTTGAAGATCCTCAGAGCTTCATCGCCTGATAAATTGGCTGTCGTTTCAGAAACTCTCATAAGTTCCTCGTTATATTCTCCCGGGAATGCCTCCGTGCCGGTTTCCGGATCAGCTATAGTGTTGCTGTCGGAACGTATTTTATAATTTACTCCGATTACCTTGCCCTTCGCATTGGCCACATACACATTAGCATCCATTAAATCGCTCAGGACCCCGCACATTTCGTTAAAAGAAAATGCACCGGTAGGGCTTTCCTGAAGAAGCCAGTTCAGTTTTCTTACTTTTTTCAAAATGTCACTCATACTTTTACCTCATATATCTACAGTTTTCAATTTTTTTACATATTTACATCTGTATTATATACTTTAAGAATCCATATTACAACTCTTTTTTGATTTTTCAAAAAAGTTTTGTGATTTGATACAATTGAATAATCTTGCTGTTTCTGTATAATATTTTTATTCAAATTATCACTGATTTGCTGTTTCCGCTTGGATTCTATTATTTGAGAATGCAAAAACCGCTGCATAAGCAGCGGTTACATATCAAAAAAGGGTCCTTATCTGTTAAATGAAGTTCCGGAAGAACTGATTCGTTACAGTATATATTTATCAATATCTTCTGCATGAATCTTTTCTGCGAATTTTTCTTTCACATATTCCTGATCGATTATTATTCTTTCTTCTTCCATATCAGGAATATTAAATGAAATATCTTCGAGCAGCTTTTCGAGTATTGTATGAAGCCTTCTGGCTCCGATATTTTCTGTCTGTTCATTCATCAGGAATGCCATTGTTGCAATTTCATCAACTGCCCCATCTGTAAATTCAATCTCGATTCCTTCAGTCTCCAGAAGTGCCTTATGCTGCTTAAGAAGAGCATTTTCCGGCACGGTCAGTATTTTCACAAATGTATCCTTATCAAGATTCTCAAGTTCGACTCTTATAGGGAAACGTCCCTGCAGTTCAGGAATAAGGTCTGTAGGTTTCGCAGTATGGAAAGCACCTGCTCCTATAAAAAGTATATGATCTGTTTTTACCGGACCATGCTTCGTATTGATAACGCTTCCTTCAACAATAGGAAGGATATCTCTCTGTACACCTTCCCTTGACACATCGGCTCCGCTTCTGTAGCTCGATCCTGACGCGATCTTATCAATTTCATCAATAAATATAATACCATTCTGTTCAGCATTTTCAAGAGCGTCCTCGGTAACCTGATCCATATCTATAAGATTCTGAGCCTCTTCTTCTCTCAGAATTTTTCTGGCATCCTTTACCTTCACCTTCTTGTTTTTCATTTTTTTAGGAGCCATATCTCCAAAAATATTTCCGATTGCAATGCTCATACCTTCATTGCCCAGATCAAGCTGATTGGTTTTAGGAGCATCTGTCACCTGTATTTCAATATACTGCTCTTCCAGAAGACCTTCTCTGAGCTGCTGTCTCACCTGTTCTCTGGCAAGCTCTGTATCCATACCGCTCTGCTCTTCAGCATCCAGCTGTTTCTGCTGTTGCTGCTGCTCATACTGTTCTTTCTGACTCACATATCCGGCATTTCCCAGTATAAAGTCAAAAGGACCTCTGTTCTTATTTGTCTGTGCAGTTTTCTTCTTGCCTGGAATTATCGCTTCTATGATTTTTTCTTCCACAATTTCATCAGCAACTGAATATTTTTCTTCCAGCATTGCCTGTTTTGTTATTCTCACCGAAGCTTCCACAAGATCTCTTACCATGGAATCCACATCTCTGCCTACATATCCCACTTCTGTGAACTTTGTCGCCTCCACCTTTACAAACGGCGCATCCATCAGTTTCGCAAGACGTCTGGCGATTTCCGTTTTACCACAGCCGGTAGGTCCCATCATCAGTATGTTCTTAGGAGTGATCTCCTCTCTCATTTCTTCAGACAGAAGGCTCCTTCTGTATCTGTTTCTCAGTGCGATTGCCACTGATTTTTTGGCTTCATCCTGCCCTATAATGTATTTATCCAGTTCCTGAACGATTTCCTTCGGGGTCATCTGATATAGTTTATTTGCCATGCCGCGCCTCCTATAATTTTTCTACTGTAATATGATCGTTTGTATAAACACAGATCGATGATGCTATTTCCAGTGATTTTCTGACAATATCCTCTGCACCCAGATCAGTGTTGTTATACAGCGCATTAGCTGCCGAATATGCAAAATTGCCTCCGGAACCGATAGCAACAAAAGGCTGGTCAGGCTCGATAACTTCACCTGTACCTGATATCACCAGCATGTCATCTTTGTCTGCGACTATCATCATCGCTTCAAGATTTCTTGCAGCCTTATCTCTTCTCCAGAGCTGAGCCAGAGCAACTGCGGCTCTCTTAAGGTTTCCGCCATGCTCATCAAGTTTGCTTTCAAATTTTTCTGTCAGAGAAAAAGCATCTGAAACAGAACCGGCAAAGCCTGTTATTACAGAATTCTTATATATCTTCTTTACTTTTTTGGCGCCATTTTTCATTATGGCAGTTTCCCCCATTGTGACCTGCCCGTCACCGCCTATGCAAATGTCATCTGCTCCTCTCCTTACAGCTACAATTGTTGTTGCATGAAATTGTACCATGATAATACCTCCTTATTCTTTATAATCGCACTCATTGTTGGAACATGCGTATTTGCTGTTTTTAGTCTTTTTCTCAACAAGAAGATGTCCGCATTCCGGACATTTCCTGTTAACCGGCTTATTCCAGAAAGACTGAGTGCATTCAGGATATCCGCTGCATCCGTAGAACACTCTACCTTTTCTGCTTTTTCTCGCCACTATGTCCTTGCCGCATTCCGGACATTTCACATCTATAGTCTGAACCAGCGGTTTTGTATTTTTACATTCAGGATATCCCGTGCACGCTGCAAAAGCACCGAATCTGCCATGCTTCACTGCCATAGGGCGTCCGCATTTTTCACAATTCTCACCTGTAAGTTCAACTTCAAGATCAACCTTCTGGATCTCACTGTCTGCCACATCCAGTTCCTCTTTAAGGGTGCCGTAAAAGTCTCTGATAACCTGTTTCCATTCGGTCCCCTTGACTTCTATATCGTCAAGATTTTCTTCCATCTGTGCCGTAAACCCTGCATCAGCAATTTCTTTAAAGTACTGCTCCATCACATCTGTGACAATGAATCCCAGTTCCGTCGGAACCAGAGTCTTCTTTTCTTTTGATATATATTTCCTGTCGATGAGAGTTGCAACAATCGGTGCATAGGTACTTGGTCTTCCGATATTCTTTTCCTCAAGGTCCTTGACAAGGCTCGCTTCTGTGAATCTTGCGGGAGGCTGAGTGAAATTCTGTTCACCTTCGACCTTGGACGGTTCGAGCTGTTCTCCCTTATCCAGCTGCGGCAGCAGTTTGTCATCGTCTTTATCTTTTGAACCCGAATACACCTTGTGAAAACCGTCAAAAAGAAGCTTCGAACCCGTAGCCTTGAATATATAGTCTCCATTTTCTATCACTGCACTGACGGCTTTGTATTTTGCCGGTGCCATCTGGCTGGCAATAAATCTGCTCCAGATAAGTTTGTACAGATTATACTGATCCTTGCTCAGCGACTCCCTGATAGCATCAGGCTCCAGTTCCACATGGCTTGGGCGTATAGCTTCATGAGCGTCCTGAACATCTTTTTTCCTGTTGCTGTAAATGTTATCTGAATAATACTCTTCTCCAAAAGCATTCAGAATGTATTCCTTTGATGCAGCTCTGGCTTCATCCGAAATCCTCACGGAATCTGTTCTGATATATGATACAAGACCTATTGTTCCCCTGCCTTTTATTTCAACACCTTCGTACAGCTGCTGAGCAACAAGCATGGTTTTTTTCGTGGTAAAGTTAAGCTTGTTCGCCGCATCCTGCTGCAGGCTGCTTGTTGTAAAAGGAGCTGCAGGCTTTCTCATACGATCTTTTTCTTCAAGGGATTTTACACTGTATGCGCCTTTTCCCAGCTCATCAAGTATGCTGTCATTCTGTTCTTTATCCTTTATAACAAGCTTCTTTCCTCTGAACTCAGTAAGTTTAGCCTCAAACTTCCTGTTCTTGCGAAATTCAGCTGTAATTGTCCAGTATTCCTCAGGCTTGAAAGCTCTGATCTCATTTTCTCTGTCACATATGATTTTTAATGCGGCGGACTGTACTCTGCCTGCACTGAGTCCTCTTCTTATTTTCCTCCACAGAAGCGGACTTATCTGATATCCCACCAGTCTGTCAAGAACCCTCCTCGCCTGCTGCGCATCAACAAGACGCAGATCTATAGGTCTTGGATTTTTAATTGCTTCCTTTATCGCCTTTGATGTAATTTCATTAAAAACTATTCTGCACGGCGATGTCATATCAATTCCCAGCAAAAATGCTAAATGCCAAGATATTGCTTCTCCTTCTCTGTCCGGGTCGGTTGCCAGATAGACTTTGGATGCATTCTTGGCCTCTTTTTTAAGCTCCTTGATAATATCACCTTTACCTCGTATCGATATGTACTGAGGTTCAAAATCGTTCTCAATATCTATTCCCAATTTGCTTTTAGGCAGATCGCGCACATGCCCAACAGACGCAATGACTTTATAACGTGCGCCCAGAAATTTGCCTATAGTTTTAGCCTTCGATGGCGATTCAACTATAACAAGAATCTTCTTTGCAGCTGCCATGAAAACTCCTCCCTCTTAATATAATCAGTTTCTAGTATCTGATTATATGTATTATTTCATGCTTTTGCAATAAAAATTTTTCCCAATGCAGAAAAAACAATACCTTTTATCTCCATAACGGTTACTATACTGCTGACATATGCAGGCGTTTTTCCCATTAACCTGCATAGTTCATCAATTGTCAATTCACCATAGTTTTCCAGCAAAGTGAATATTTCGATTTCTGTTTTCCCCAGAAGCTGTTCTGCCTCTTCTCTGTTGATTCCTACGACACCCATAGCATCCAGGATGTCCTGAATACACGTCACCGGTACAGCCCCCTCTTTAATAAGCTTATTATTTCCCAGGTTATATCTGCTGTCGATATTTCCCGGCACAGCAAACACCTCTCTTCCCTGTTCTGCAGCCAGCTCAGCTGTAATCAGTGCACCGCTGTCGCTGCCCGCCTGCACAACAACTGTCAGTTCTGACAGGCCGCTGATAATCCTGTTTCTCTGAGGAAAAAAATATTTTTCAGGTTTCCTTCCCGGCGGATACTCTGATAATACCAGACCATTGTTTTCGATTTCTTTTTTAAGTTCACGGTTCTCTTCAGGGTAGCATATGTCCACTCCGTTACCCAGAACAGCTATTGTACCTCCCGACACTTCAAGAGCGCCTCTATGTGCACATGCATCGATTCCTTTTGCCATTCCGCTGACTACCACAATATTTTTCTCAGCCAGGGCTCTGGAAATGTTTTTTGCTGCAGTCCTGCCGTACTGTGTGGTTTTTCTTGAGCCTACCACTGCAGCACATCTCATTTTGAGAAGTTCTATCTTTCCTATGTAAAAAAGCTCTCTGGGATATCCCCTTATTTCTTTAAGGATTGCCGGGTATTCCGGCATACCTGCTGTTATTCTCCCTGTATCACTGTTCATAATTCATCTCCCTCATTTCCTGTAATCCCAGTCTGAAATCCTGTATGACAGAGCTTCAGCCACATGTTCCACCGTTATGTTCTCACTGCTTTCTAAATCTGCAATAGTTCTGGCTGTTTTTATCACTTTGGTATACGCCCTCATAGACAGTGCGAATTTTTCGTATGCTGCAGCCATAATATGTCTGCACTCATCATCCAGCCTGCAAAAAATCTCAACACCTCCTGAGTCCAGACTGCCGTTATCTCTGTATGCACTTCCGGAATATCTTCGTTTCTGTATAGCTCTGGCGGACTCCACCCTTTCCTTCATTTCTGCAGAACACATTACTGCTGCCGGTTTTTCTGCACCCGAAATCAGTTCATGCGACACAGGCAGCATTCTGATATGCATATCTATCCTGTCCGAAAAAGGACCTGCAAGTTTTCTCTGATAGCTGTCGATTTCCCTGCTGCTGCATCTGCATATTTTCTTCTCATCCCATAAATACCCGCATTTACATGGATTGGCTGCTGCCACAAGCATCACTTCAGATGGAAACGTTATCTCTTCAAAGTTCCTGTTAATCTTCACACATCCATCTTCCACGGGCTGCCTCATCGCGTCGATTGTACGAGCCTCAAATTCACCAAGTTCATCCAGAAAAAGGACACCCCTGTGAGCCAGAGATATCTCTCCCGGTCTGGGGCGGTTTCCTCCTCCGATAAGCCCTGACATCGATACAGTATGATGAGGGCTCCTGAAAGGCCTTCTGTCTATAATCTGCTGTTTCTCGTTCAGCAGACCTGCTACACTGTATACTGCCGTAATCTCAAGCATTTCCTCATATGACAGGTCCGGAAGTATAGTCGGAATACGCTCTGCTATCATTGTTTTGCCGCAGCCGGGTCCTCCCAGAAGCAGTACGCCATGATTTCCTGCTGCACCTGCCATCACCGCACGCTTCGCCGTCTCCTGTCCTGCAACCTGTGAGAAATCCACATGCCATACGCCGCAGCTGTAAATTTTCTTTACATTATATATAGGTATTCTGTTTTTACCTTCTGCATGCTCTACCGCCTGCCTCAGGTTATGTGCCGGAAAAATGCTGATATCTTCAAGAACCGATACTTCTTCTGCATTGCCTGCCGGCAGCACGATTTTTTTAATGCCGGCATTTCGCATGCACATTGCCAGCGGCAGAGCACCTCTGATTCTGCCGAGACTTCCGTCAAGGGATAACTCTCCCATATAAGCAGTGCTCATGAGACACTCCTGGTCGTATCCCCCTGCCACAAGACCAAGAGCCATAGGAAGATCAAAGTGACTCCCCTCTTTATGTCTGCCCGCAGGAGCCAGATTCACAGTTATTCTCTCATTCGGATAAACATAACCTGAGTTCACTATTGCAGGTTTTACCCTGCCGCATGCTTCTTTTATTGTAGTTCCGGCAAGACCTACAATTGTAAATCCCGGCATCCCCCTGTGTATATCAACCTCAACGGTTACCGGATACCCATGAACACCGTTGAGGGACGCTGTCATTATTCTTGTCAGCACCCATTACCCTCCTTCTCAGAATGCACACTCTGTATGCTCTATAACAATCTCAATTACGTCAAATTTCACTCTTTTCGGTACATATCCCATTTCTTCCATTCTTTTGAGATAATATTCCGCACTCATTCTGATATGTCTGCGTTTAGCTGCAGTTATCGATTCACCAGGTCTGCCGTACGACATACTCCTTCTTGTCTTGACTTCAATGAACCTCAGTTCACAGTTTCTTGATGCAATAATATCTATTTCACCGGCTTTGCATCTGAAATTCCTTACCCATATCCTGAAGCCCTGTTCCTCCAGGTATTTTACTGCTATATTTTCTCCCAGAACTCCCAGCTGCTGTCCTGATAAGCCTGTACTTCCGTTTTTCATACTTTCAGACTCCATTTTTCTCATGCATTACATCTTTCCCATTATTTTACATTGCAATCATAATATACCATTTATTGTATGTCAAGGATATTTTTTACATTTATGCAAAAAAAAGAACGCTTACAGCCTTTTCTGCCATAAGCATTCTTCATCATTTTCTGTTTTACTGGCGCCTAAACATTCAGCACGAATTTTTCTACCGCATCCGCCACACCATCTTCATCATTGGACGGTGCAATGTATTCCGCTATAGCTTTCACCTCGTCCTCAGCATTTCCAACTGCCACAGGCATCCCTGACGCAAGCAGCATAGCCATATCATTCGGGCTGTCTCCTATTGCCATCATTTCACTCTGCTTGATGTCAAGCAGCTTTCCCATCTGGCTGAGAGCCTCCGCCTTGCTTGTAGTAGCTCCCCCTATCTCAAGGTTATGATTAAAGGAGCTGGTTATGGTAGTCTCCGGAAGAGTAAGAAGCTTTTCCCTCATTGCAGGTTTCTCAGACACATCATCAAAATTCACATTGATATTCTCAATTTCATCTTTGTGATCAAGCATGAACCTGTAGATATCATCCACAGGATTTCTGGTTTTCAGAATATAATCAATATTTCTGAAGCTTCTTCCTGTACGTCTCACTTCTTCAAAATATGGCCCGTCTATGTAAGCTATACCTTTTACAAAACACTCCACCACATAGTCATGCTGCCTGAGCATTTCGACAGATTTTTCGACTGCCAGTGGCGACAGGCAGTTTTTGTAAAATGTTCTGTCCTCCCGGAGGTCTGTGATGGATGCTCCGTTTGAAGTCAGAACATATCTTATTGCAGGAATTTCAAACACATCCGGCGGCAGAGCCGAAAACGGTCTTCCGGTTGCGATTACTATATTCACGCCCTTTGCAGCTGCCTGCTGCAATGCGTTTCTGTTTCTTTCACTTATTACCCGGTTGTCGTTAAGTGTTGTGCCGTCAAGGTCCAGTGCTATCAGCTTTATTGTCATATTTTTACCTCTTCCTGTATAATATCATTGTATTCTTTATTGATTTTCCTTACTTTTTTCATTGTGCACCCGTCTCCATGACCCGGATATATCATAATATCGTTATCCCATTTATCGATCACATCCCTGATGCTGTGCCGCATTTCCTCCTCTGATCCATCTTCAAGATCGGTTCGGCCAAGATCTACATTGAATATTGTATCACCTGTGAATGCCAGCCTGCTTTTTGATGAAAAGAAGCACACACTCCCTCCGGTATGCCCGGGTGTATGGACAACCACAAGCTTCTCTCCGTCAAGATCCAGAACATCACCATCTTCCATATACACATCCACCGGTTTTCTGTACATATCACAATCTCTCCTGTGCATATATACCGGACAGCCGTACTCCTTCTGTATTCTCTCCACTGCGCCTGTATGATCATAATGATGGTGCGTGAGAAGTATTCCCGAAAGCTTCAGCTCATGCTTTTTAATATAATCCATAAACACCTTTGGATTATATCCCGGATCAATAATATAACTAGTTTGTCCTTCATTCTGGTAAATCACATAACCGTTGCTCTCCAGAATTCCTCCTGTAAATCTCTGTATTTTCATTTTCTCGTTCCTCTGTCTTTTTTCTTTTCATAATTATTTTAATCTATTTGCGGTCTTCTTGCAATTAGATGTTGAATTCCTTTAAATAAGTGGTAAAATTATTGTGTTTAGACATTAATATGATATAAAGGAACGTTAATATGAAAATACTTATTGTAGGTGCCGGCAAACTTGGAATGAAAGTTGCCAATGCGCTTCTGGGCGGCGAACATGCTGTGACCATCATGGATACCGATGAGAGCATACTCCAGAAAATCAGCTCTCACATTGATGTAATGACTGTAAATGCCAACGCCAAAGAAGTTAAAAGCCTTAAAAAGTTAAACATTTCATCATATGATTATCTTATTGCTGTAACAGGCAACGATGAAGCCAATATAGTAATCTCGTCTTTCGCCAAAAGGCTCGGATGCAGCAAGGTTATCGCCAGAATCAGGGACCCTGAGCATATGCAGCAGATAAACTTCATCAAAGATGCAATGGGAATAGACCATATCGTAAACCCCGATCTTGGCATCACTGTTGAAATCTACAAATATCTTGCCGAAAAATATACACTGAGCAACGGTATTTTCTCTACCGGTAAAATATCACTGATAGAATTCAATGTTGAAAAGTATAAGCAGCTTATCGGACTGTCAATGACAGATATTCCCAAAGTCCTTCCCAATATGCTGGTCGTTGCCATTTCACGTAATGGTAAAGTTATAATTCCTCATGGATGCACCACCATAGAAGATGATGACTTCCTGTATGTAATCGGGGAGAAGGCGCCGATACTTGATCTGAATTCCAAGGTTCATGAAAAGGGAAAATATACCGACCTTCAGAAGGTGATGATCATCGGCGGCGGCAAAACAGGTTTTTATCTGGCCAATATGCTGGCTGAATTTGGTGCTGCGGTCAAAATCATTGAAAAAAGCAAGGAGAGATGTCACTACCTCTCAACCCATCTCGAAG
Source organism: Clostridiales bacterium (assembly GCA_022763735.1). Classification (GTDB taxonomy): domain Bacteria; phylum Bacillota; class Clostridia; order Peptostreptococcales; family Anaerovoracaceae; genus Lentihominibacter. Next base: position 18,172 of record JALEQY010000126.1, on the reverse strand, counting down.
ATGTGATGATTCTTCACGGCGATGCAACAGATCTGTCTCTGCTGGAAGAAGAGAACCTCGACCTGATGGATGCTGTTGTTACAGCCACCGGATATGACGAAGATAATCTCCTTCTTGCATTAACTGCAAAGCAGCACGGCATTGAAGACGTTATCGCAAAAGTAAGCCGCGCAAGCTATGCCGAAATAATTTCAAGCATGGGTATAGATATGGCCCTGAATCCTCTTGATATCACAACAAGTAATATTCTGAGGTTTGTCCAAGGTTCCAAGAAGATTCTTTCCTCACAGCTGATACAGGGACAGGCTGAGATCATGGAAATCATTGCGACACCTCATATGAAAATACTTGATACTCCTTTACGGGAACTTGATCTGCCGAAAGGAATTATCTTCGCAGCAATACACAGAGGAACAGATGTGATAATACCTAACGGAAATACAGTAATACTTGAGGATGACAAAGTTATTCTTCTGAGTCTTCTCAGCGATATATCGACAACAGAAAAACTGCTGACCGACAAAGTGAAGTTTTCTTTTTTCAGAAGATAAACAGCTGTCAGCTCATATGTACAGGTGAAGATATGAACTTGAACCTAAGCTCAATATTAAGAATAATAGGAATAGTAATGATGGTAATAAGCATAGCTATGTTACCATCCTTTTGCGTATCGGTGATATACCACGAAGCTTCTGTCGCCAGAGCTTTTCTGAGCATAATACTGATTTCATGCTTCATAGGATACCTGCTGTACAAAATCTGTCAGTACAATGCCCAGCAGCTCAGAGTACGTGACGGATTCCTGATAGTAACACTGTGCTGGCTGTTATCGACTATCATGGGGGCAGTTCCATTCGTTGTCACAGGCAGCATCCCAAGCTTTACCGATGCGTTTTTTGAATCTGCATCCGGGTTTTCAACCACCGGTGGCTCGATTCTTACAGATATCGAAGCCCTCCCAAGGGGCATACTGTTCTGGCGTTCTTTCACACACTGGATCGGGGGTATGGGAATTCTGATCTTTGCCATAGCCCTTATGCCATCACTGGGGATAAGCGGCCAGAACCTTGCCGTATCAGAAGCTCCGGGACCATCTCTCGATAAAGTTACACCAAAAATAACCGATACCGCCAGGATCCTCTACATCACATATTTTCTCTTCACAATAATGGAAACACTGCTGCTGATGCTGGGAGGCATGAACCTCTATGATGCACTTATTCATACCTTCGGAACAGTAGGCACCGGCGGATTTTCAAGTTACGGAGACAGCATCGCTCACTTTAACAGTGCCTATATCAGTATAGTTATCACGATATTCATGATACTGTGCGGCACAAACTTCAACCTGTACTTTTTCTCATTGAAACATTCCGTAAAAACATTTATTGAAGATACCGAGTTCAAATTCTATATTTTTACGGTTATAGCAAGTGCATTTTCCATCTTTATTATACTGATGCACAGCGGATTGTATTCTTCAGCTGGAGATGCCGCTATCGATTCTTCATTTCAGGTTGCTTCCATACTGACAACAACAGGTTATGCAACCGCCGATTACGAGCAGTGGCCTGCCATCGCCCAGATGATAATTCTCCTCCTGATGTTCATGGGCGGATCATCATCTTCCACAGCAGGCGGAGTCAAAATAGTGAGAATCGTGATACTGCTCAAGCTTATACGTAGAGGAATCTCAACGAGACTGCATCCTAATGTCATAGAAACCATCAAGCTGAACGGCAAGCAGATGCCTGTTGATACAGTCTCTGCCATCGCCAACCATCTTTTCCTCTATATAGCAATGATCTTTTTCGGAGCATTTATAATATCATTTGAAAATACAGACCTGATGACCTGCTTCACTTCAGTCATCACATGTCTTGGCAATATTGGTCCGGGATTCGGAACAGTAGGTCCATCTGAGAACTTCAGTGCACTTTCTGATCTTTCCAAATGGCTGCTGTCCCTTTATATGATTGCAGGCAGACTCGAATTCTATACTATGTTCGTTCTGCTGATGCCTAAATTCTGGAGCTCAAACCGTTAATCAGGAGCAGAGAATATGTCTAATCTGAATCTTAACTACAAAGCTATTGCACGTATACTTGGCGTAATTATGATGGTTGAAGGAATTGCTATGGTCATTCCATGGATCTACGCAGCTGCTGCAGGAGATCATGACTCGGCGGACGCCTTTGAAAAATGCGCCCCTGCACTCATTCTTCTCGGTATAATATGCACTGTTGTTATAAAACAGCGAAAAGTGCACCTTCGAACCAGAGAGGGTTACATTGTGGTGTCCGGATGCTGGATGATGGCTTCTTTTATCGGAGCTTTCCCATATTATTTTGCCGGCTTTGCAGATACTTTCATAGATGCATTGCTGGAATCCACCTCCGGGTTCACTACCACAGGCTGTACTTCTGTACCAGATGCATTTCTTACACCCAGTCTGATGCTGTGGAAGGCAATATCCCACTGGCTGGGAGGAATGGGGATTCTCATTTTTATCATTTCGATACTGCCCGCTCTGGGAATAAACGGTCAGCTGATAGCCAGAGCTGAAGCTCCCGGACCAGTTCTCGAGAAAGTCACCGTCAGAATGAGCGATTCCGCCAAAATTCTCTATCTGACTTATATATCCTTTACCATTCTGGAATTCCTGCTTCTGACAGTTCCAAGAAAAATGCCTGTTTTTGATGCAGTCATCACAACACTGGGAAGCATCAGTACAGGCGGACTTGTGGCACATCCGGACGGCATAGCGTATTATGACAGTGTCTACGTTGAAATTGTAGTTTCATTATTCTGTATACTTGCCTCAATAAACTTCGTCCTTTACCACTATCTTGTAACTGGGAAAAAAGAATATTTTTTCAAGGATATTGAGCTTAAATCCTATATAATAATTATTGTCGGAGCTATTCTGATCTGCACAGCGGGCATTGCTCTGTCAGGCAGCGGTGGTTTCCTGTCATCGTTAAGAGAATCATTTTTCCAGGTAATCAGTATGGCCACAACTTCCGGATATACCAGATCAGCATATTACATCTGGCCTTCTGTATGTCAGTTCACTCTGATACTCCTGATGTTTATCGGAGGCTGTTCCGCATCCACATCAGGCTCTATTAAAGTGGTTCGCGTCATTGTGATGCTGAAACTGATATGGCGAGGCGGCATAAAAAGAATCCACCCTCGCTCTGTAGTTGCCGTAAAACTGGGAAAAAACGCTGTTTCAGCACCTGTTGTTTCATCGATCACGATGTTCATGCTCACCTATTTCCTCGTTTTTCTGGTTTCTTCATTTATACTGTCATTTCAGGGACTGGATCTTGAAACTACTATTTCAGCTGCACTTGCAATGCTTTCAAACACAGGCGCAACTTTCGGAGAAACTGCAGCAGCAGGTAATTTCTCAATGTTTCATCCTGTTCTCAAACTTTACCTCAGCGCACTTATGATAGTAGGAAGGCTTGAGCTTTTCCCTGTAATCGTTCTGTTTACCAGAAATTTCTGGGGTAAGGACCGATAAAACATCTGAATTCCGGCAATCATAATCATATGAGAGTCAGAGATTTAATGAGTACAGATATACTGTGTATTAAAGAGGACGCCACACTGTTTCAGGCTGCGTCATATATGAGAAATAATAATATCGGAAGCCTTCCTGTATGTGATGATGCCGGGCACCTGAAGGGGATCATCACTGACCGGGATATAATCGTTCGCGCAATAGCGCGATGCTCCGGAGTCAGGGGTCCCCATGATGCTGCTGCACTTACCGGAATACATGCAGCTGATATCATGAGCACCGGTATGATATCCGTATCTCCGGATGCTTCAATACATGATGCAGCACTTCTTCTGGCGCACTATAAAATAAGAAGGCTTCCTGTTACAGAAGCCTCCAGAATAGTTGGAATGCTGTCTCTTGGAGATATTGCATCAAAACCTGTTCATATCGATGAAGCCGGTGATGCATTATCTTCCATCAGCATCACCGAGAGTCGGCAATAATAAAACTGATTTCACGTCGTTCTCTGCTGACATCATCAACAATAATCTCAATCCTGTCGCCAAGCTTATATACTTTATTGGTATTCCTTCCTATCAGAGCATATTTTTCCCCGTAATAATCATAATAATCATCCCACAGATCATCAACCCTGATCAGTCCTTCAATAGTATTGTCAAGCTCCGCATATATACCGTAATGTGTAACTCCGCTTATAACCGCATCAAATTTTTCTCCTATATGATATGTCATATACTCGGCCTTTTTCAGTTTTTCAACTTCCCGTTCCAGTTCAACAGCTTTTCTTTCCATAACCGATGACTGCTCCGCCGCTTCTTCAGCTTTTTTCCTGAAATGCTTTATCAGCTTCATCGACATTTCATCATTTATCACCAGTTTGATTATCCTGTGTATCATCAGATCCGGATATCTCCTTATAGGTGAAGTGAAATGACAGTAATACTTCATTGATAAGCCAAAATGCCCGTCACACATAGTGCTGTAAAATGCCTTCTGCATCGATCTTAATGTCACAGAGCTTACAACGTTTTCACATGACTGTCCCTTTACCTGATCAAGAACTGAACTTATCGCTTTCGGATGGACACTGTCTCCGCTTCCTTTGAGATTTATCCCGAAGCTTCTCAGAAAAATCTTAAGCTGTTCTATTTTATCAGCCGCCGGTTTTTCATGCACTCTGTATATAAAAGGCATCTCCATCCAGTAAAAATGCTCTGCAACCGTCTGGTTTGCCAGCAGCATAAACTCTTCAATGAGTTTATTGGCGCTTCTTCTGTCTGACAGTTCTATTCTCTCAGGTATCCCGCGTTCATCAAGAACAATGCAGGCCTCATCAAGGTCAAAATCAAGACTGCCCTGTTCTTCACGTTTTTTTCTGAGCTTCACTGCCAGTTCATTCATCAGGAGAAGTTCTTCTTTTATATGCGCATATCTGCGGGACAATTCTTTGTCGTCATTCTCAAGCAGATCCGAAACATCATCATATACAAGTCTTTCTGCAGAGCATATGACACTTTCGTAAATTTCATGCCTTACCACTTCGCACTCAGGGCTGACCTCCATATCAACAGAAAGCGTAAGCCTGTCAGCGCCAGGGTTCAGGCTGCATATGTCATTTGAAAGTGCTTTCGGCAGCATAGGAATCACCTGATCTATCAGATATACGCTTGTACCTCGTTTCAGAGCTTCTTTGTCAAGGGGACCACCTTCTGCAACATAATGTGCCACATCGGCAATATGAACGCCCAGGAGATAGTTGCCATTGTCCAGAATCTCAATTGATACAGCATCATCAAAATCTCTGGAATCCGCTCCATCTATTGTGAAGATCTTCTTTCCTCTCAGATCCTTCCTTCCATCCAGATCTTCCTTTCTTATCCCCTGCTTTTTCATTGCCTTTGCTTCGGCGTTAGCCCTGCTTGGAAATGTCTCACGCATATCATAAGTTCTGGCAAGTGCTTTGATATCACCTCCGGGCTGCCCATTTCTGCTTATTATTTCTGTTATTCTGCCTTCAGCGCTATTGTATCTGTCCGGGTATTTTGTTATCTGCACAACCACCTTATCGCCACGCTGAGCTCCGGAAAAATCCTTTTTACGCACGAATACATCATCAAAACTCTTTCTGCTTTCAGGAACAACAAAACCGAATTTTTTACTTTTCTGAAATGTTCCTACAACCTCTCTGGTCTTCCTGTTCAGTATTTTCGTAATAATCCCTTCAGGGGAATCCTTCCACAGATATTCAGGTATCAGATCCACCTCAACTTCATCCCCATTCATTGCACCTTTCATGGAACCGGCGGATACAAAAACATCACGCTCCAGCTCATCACAGCTTACAAAGCCGAATCCCTGTCTGTGTTTTGACAACGTTCCAGTCAGGACTTTTCTTTTTCTAACTTTTGACATGATATCTCCTTCGCATTATGTACTGAATATATTCTACAGCATAAAAGGTGGCAGTGCCACCTTTTACTCTGATTCTGCTGAATAATATGAGATCAGCATCAGTTGTTTCTGACAGATTCATTGCTGTTATCTCTGACAGTATCTCTGCTGTTGCCTTTGCCGTCAAGATCATCTGTAACATCATCAATACCGTCAGCCATGTCATCAGCCGCTCTGTCAATACCGTCAGCCATGTCATCAGCTAATGAATCATTACCGTTACTGTTATTGCTGTTATTCATATCTCTGCTTTCTTCAGTCACAGTGCTGTTATTTTTATTGGTATTGTTATCGTTATTATTCCCGCCACATCCTGCGAAAGCCAAAAGAGATATGCAAAGCATGACAATAGCTGTAGTTCTGAGTTTCTTCATCACTTTTCTCCTCTCCTGTTTTCTTTTATATTATCTGCAGCTTAAGAAATAATATTGCACAAAGCGACTGGAAATTTTTGAAAATGCTGAAATATCGCTGTGCGATATTTCAGCATTAGAAAAAACCGGCAGTTTCCTGCCGGTCTGAATATCCATTTCAACTTTCCCTATTATTAGAAAAGCAGTCCGCCGATTTCTACGAACAGTGGTGCGAATACCAGTGAAACAATAGTCATCAGCTTGATCAGGATGTTGATTGAAGGACCTGATGTATCCTTGAACGGATCTCCTACAGTGTCTCCAACAACTGCTGCTTTATGAGTATCTGAACCTTTGCCTCCGAAGTGACCTTCTTCGATATACTTCTTGGCATTATCCCATGCACCACCTGCATTGGCCATCATGAGAGCCAGAAGAACACCTGATGAAAGAGCGCCGGCCAGCATTCCGCCTAAAGCTTCTGCGCCTAAGAGAATTCCGATAACTATCGGAGCGATGATAGCCATAAGTCCCGGAGCCACCATTTCCTTAAGAGCAGCTTTTGTTGAAATATCTACACAGTTTGCATAGTCAGGCTTGGAAGTTCCTTCCATGATGCCTTTGTCTTCTCTGAACTGTCTTCTTACTTCATCAATCATCTGGTTAGCTGCTTTACCTACTGAGTTCATAGTCATAGCTGAGAACAGGAACGGCAGCATAGCACCGATGAATAATCCTACGATAACGATCGGCTGAAGCAGGCTGATAGCGCTGAGCTGTGCAACTTCTGCGAATGATACGAACAGAGCCAGTGCTGTGAGGGCAGCTGAACCGATGGCAAAGCCTTTACCGATAGCTGCTGTAGTGTTACCTACTGAGTCGAGCTTGTCAGTGATTTCTCTTACCGAGTCAGGAAGTTCTGACATTTCTGCGATACCGCCGGCATTATCGGATACAGGACCGTAAGCGTCAACAGCAACAGTCATACCTGTTGTTGACAGCATACCTACTGCTGCTAAAGCGATTCCGTATACTCCTGCAGTGTAGTAAGCAACGATGATAGCGATTGCGATGCAGATGATAGGCCATAAAGTTGACATCATACCAACACCGAGACCGCTTATGATAGTAGTAGCTGAACCTGTCTGTGACTGATCAGCGATTTTCTTAACAGATTTGTAATCTCCTGAAGTGTAGATCTCTGTAATCTTACCGATAGCGATACCTACAATCAGACCAGCAATAATAGCAATTGCATATTTCATGCTTCCCAGCATAGTATTTGATAAGATAAGCACTGCTATTACAACGATGATACCTGCAATATATGTACCCATATTGAGTGCTGTTGCAGGATTCGAACCATCCTTGCCTCTTACCATGAATATACCGATAAGTGAAGCGATGATTCCGATAGCTGACATAATCAGCGGGAATAAAGCTGCTGTAGCTTCATTAAAGAGTCCGCCTGAATTAGCTGCGGCAACTGCAGCCAGTGTTACTGCTGAAATGATTGAACCTACATATGATTCGAACAGGTCTGATCCCATACCTGCAACGTCACCTACGTTGTCACCTACGTTATCAGCGATAACTGCAGGGTTTCTAGGGTCATCTTCAGGAATTCCTGCTTCAACCTTACCTACAAGGTCAGCACCTACGTCTGCAGCCTTTGTATAGATTCCGCCGCCTACTCTTCCGAAGAGTGCCATTGATGAAGCTCCAAGTCCGAAGCCTGTAACACATTCCATAACTGTTGCAAGATCAAGCACACATACGATAACACCAAGTCCCAGAAGACCGAGTCCTGTTACAGCAAGACCCATTACCGCACCTGATCTGAATGCAACTTTGAGTGCCTTGTTCATTCCTGAATCTTTGGCAGCACATGCTGTTCTCACGTTACCGAGTGTAGCAACCTTCATTCCGAAGAAACCTGCCAGTACTGATAACAGAGCACCACAGACATAGAGAATACCTGTAACCCAGCTGATAAAGAACCCGATCAGCAGGAACAGCACGATGATTACGATTGCCATAATCTTGTACTCTCTTGAAAGGAAAGCCATGGCACCTTCTCTGATGTATCCGGCGATTTCCTTCATTCTGTCAGTACCTTCGTCGGCTTTACTGATCCATGAAGCCAGACCTACAGCTACTGCCAGGCCAATGATTGCCGCAATCACGGCAACGAGCGCTAAAACGTTCATTTTAATGATACCTCCCCTCATGCCTTGACGTTTTAAGAGGCGTCAGCGACACCTCTTAAAAAAACGTATAACGCACGAATATTATAAAAATTTTAAAACAATTTTAATTACCACAAGACCGTGCACAATTATTCAAGTGCAACAAGAACAAGTGATATCACTATAAACAGTACTGCTGCAACTGTAGCAATTTTACTGAGAATCGCGTCATATCCCTGACTCCTCTTCTTGCCGAAAAGCTGCTCGGCACCGCCTCCGATGGATCCGGAAAGACCGGCACTGTTGCTGGACTGCAGAAGTATGCTTATAATCAGTACAATGCTCACAATGGCAAGCACTATCTTAAGAGCTATACTCATTATCTAACCCTCCTTGTATTCTAACCATTCAAGTTTACCATAGTGCTTGTCAAAAATCAATAATTATTGATTTCTTAAATTGTCTGACTTTACTGGTCAAATTATCTGTTTTTAATATTGTAGAACGCTTCTTTTCCTGCGTACTGTCCTGAAGCATCAAGCAGTTCCTCTATCCTGAGAAGCTGATTGTATTTTGCGATACGGTCGGTTCTCGAAAGTGAACCTGTTTTTATCTGACCCGCATTGAGTCCCACAACGATATCAGCAATAGTCGTATCTTCTGTTTCACCGCTTCTATGTGATACTACTGCAGTATACCCGGCTTTTTTCGCCATTTCAATAGCATCGAATGTTTCAGTCAGTGTACCGATCTGATTCACCTTTATGAGAATAGAATTGGCTATACCTTTCTCGATACCCTGTGCAAGTCTTTCGGTATTTGTTACGAACAGGTCATCTCCGACAAGCTGTACTCTGTCGCCGAGAGTTTCCGTCAGATGTTTCCAGCCTTTCCAGTCATCCTCTGCCAGACCATCTTCGATGGAAATAACAGGATACTTGTCGCAGAGCATTTCATAGTATGCAACCATTTCTTCTGCAGTTCTGCTTACGCCTTCACCTGTCAGATTGTAGATGTCAGCATCCGCATCATAGAATTCACTTGCTGCTACGTCCAGAGCTATCTTTACATCATCGCCCGGCTTATATCCGGCTTTTTCGATAGCTTCTATGATCACCTGTATAGCTTCTTCATTTGTTGAAAGGTTAGGTGCGAATCCGCCTTCATCACCTACAGCTGTATTCATGCCCTTGCCCTTGAGCACGCTCTTGAGGTTATGGAAAACTTCAGCTCCCATTCTCAGTGCTTCTCTGAATGACACTGCACCTACCGGCATGATCATGAATTCCTGAATATCAACAGTATTGTCGGCATGGGATCCGCCGTTGAGGATATTCATCATCGGAGTCGGCAGCACCTTGCCGTTAACACCGCCGAGATACTGGAAAAGAGGAAGGCCTATGCTGTCAGCTGCAGCTCTTGCCACTGCCATTGATACGCCGAGGATTGCGTTTGCGCCAAGCTTGCCCTTGTTAGGAGTTCCATCCAGCTCGATAAGAAGCTTGTCAAGACCCACCTGATCAAAAGCATCCCATCCTATAATATTTTCTGCAATAATTTCATTGACATTTTCTACAGCCTTGAGAGTTCCTTTTCCGAGATATCTTGCTTTGTCACCGTCTCTCAGTTCAACTGCTTCGTGCACTCCTGTTGATGCACCTGAAGGCACTATCGCTCTGCCTTCTGAACCGTCTGCCAGCAGCACTTCAACTTCAACTGTCGGATTACCTCTTGAATCCAGTACTTCTCTTGCAATTACATCTTCGATATAAGACATTGTTTTCCTCCTAAAAATCTATTATTTCCATGAAATCTTCCGCCTTGAGGCTTGCTCCGCCCACCAGTGCTCCGTCGATTTCATCCATATTCATTATTTCAGTTGCATTTGCAGGCTTGACACTTCCGCCATACTGTATGATCACTTCATCAGCAGTATCCTCATCATACATATCTATCAGAGTATTTCTGATAAATGCACACATTTCCTCCGCCTGCTGCGGAGTCGCAGTTCTGCCGGTTCCGATAGCCCATACAGGCTCATAGGCAATTACCAGCTTTCTGATGTTTTCTGCACTTATGTTCTCCAGATCTGCCAGAAGCTGACCTTTAACAATGTCAGTCGCTTTGCCCGCATCTCTCTGCTCAAGGCTTTCACCTACACACAATATCGGTCTGATGGAACCTTCATAAAGCTTTTTGAGTTTCAGATTGACAGTCTCATCGGTTTCACCGAAATACTGCCTCCTCTCGGAATGCCCTACGATACAGAAATCAACTCCGATTTCTTCAAGCATAGCTGCCGATATCTCACCTGTGTACGCTCCGTTATCCGCAAAATGAACATTCTGCGCTCCAACCTGGATTCCGGTTCCTCTGAAAGCTGCAACAAGGACTTCCAGATCTGTAAAAGGTGCACATATGGCTGTCTGAACATCAGTGCCTTTATAAAGCTTTTTGAACTCCTCTGCAAATTCAAGTGCTTCAGCCTTTGTTTTGAACATTTTCCAGTTGCCTGCAATAAATGGTACTCTCATTACTTGTCCTCCAAACATGAAATTCCCGGCAGTTCTTTGCCCTCGAGGAATTCCAGGGATGCCCCGCCGCCGGTTGAGATATGGGTCATTTTATCTGCAAAGCCGAACTGTTCAACAGCCGCTGCCGAATCCCCTCCTCCGATGACAGTAACAGCATCACTTTCAGCAAGAGCTCCGGCTATCGCCTTGGTACCCTCTGCAAATGAAGGCATCTCAAATACTCCTGCAGGACCGTTCCATACTATTGTTTTAGCTCTGGAGATTACATCACAGTAAAGCTTTATAGTATCCGGCCCGATATCCATTCCCATCATATCAGCAGGGATCTTATCTCTGTCAAACACAGCTTTTTCACTATTATTATCAAATTCTTTCGCGCAGACTGTATCTACAGGAATCAGAAGCTCAACTCCCGCTGCTTCAGCCTTTTTCATCAGATCTCCGGCAAGTCCTATGCTCTCTTCGTCGAGGATCGATGTTCCTATTTCATATCCCATGGCCTTGAAGAATGTATAGCTCATTCCTCCGCCGATAATGAGTGTATCCACTTTCTTAAGCAGGTTTTCAATCACAGGTATCTTATCTCCCACTTTGGCTCCTCCCATTATTGCAACAAACGGTCTTTCAGGAGCCTCCAGCGCATCTCCAAGGAATTTCACTTCCTTTTCTATAAGGAAGCCTGATACGCTCGGCATATATTTTGCCAGCCCTGCTGTTGAGCAGTGTGCTCTGTGGGCAGTACCGAAAGCGTCATTTACGAAAATTTCTCCGAGAGAAGCCAGCTCTCCTGTGAAAGGCTCTTCATTCTTCGTCTCTTCAGCTCTGTATCTGACATTCTCCAGAAGCATTATCTGTCCGCCTTCAAGATCGTCTGCCATCTTTTTCACATTCTCATCAACCACCTGAGGTGATGCTGCAAAAATCACTTCTCTGCCAAGGAGTTCTGTAAGCCTGTCAGCAACAGGTTTCAGAGAGTATTCAGGTTTCGGTTCGCCTTTAGGTCTTCCCATATGCGACATGAGTATTACAGCAGCCCCTTCTGCTGACAGATATTCAATAGTGGGCAGTGCTGATGTGATTCTTCTATCATCAGTTATCATGCCATCTTTCATTGGAACATTGAAATCGCATCTTACCAGAACTTTTTTGCCGGCAACATTAATGTCTTTAACAGTTTTTTTCATAATTGACCCTTCCTCTTCTTTGTATACAATCAATTACTGACAGCCGGACTGTGCCGGCTGTCAGATCTTATCCTGTTCTATTATTATGCGTTATCAACGCTGTACATATGCCTGATAAGTTCAAGCACTTTTGTCGAGTAACCGAATTCATTGTCATAGTACGCAATGAGTTTAAAGAATTTATCGTTAAGAGCTATGCCCATAGTTGCATCAAAAATCGATGTGTTGGCATCTCCGATGAAATCACATGTTACACACTGATCCTCTACATATTCAAGCACTCCCTTGAGTTCACCCTCTGAGGCTTTCCTGACAGCTGCATTGATTTCTTCAAGGCTTGCAGGTTTTTTGAGCATAACATTAAGGTCAACAACAGATACATCATTTGTAGGAACTCTGTACGCGAATCCTGTCATCTTGCCTTTAAGTGAAGGGATTACCTTGGCAACAGCCTTGGCCGCTCCTGTTGTTGTCGGAATGATGCTGCTGAATACAGATCTGCCTATTCTCCAGTCCTTGTTGTTTCTCTTGTCAACTACAGTCTGTTTCGAAGTGGCAGCATGGATAGTAGCCATAAGTCCCTGTTCAATTCCGAAATTATCTTCGAGAACCTTGCACAGAGGCGCAAGACAGTTTGTTGTACATGAAGCATTGGATACAACATTCATGTCAGGTCTGTATTCATTCTGGTTAACGCCTACTACAAATGTAGGGGAGTCATCCTTCGCGGGAGCTGTGATGATTACTTTTTTTGCTCCGGCATCAAGGTGTGCCTGGCATTTTTCTGCAGTATTATATGCGCCTGTACCTTCAACGATATATTCTGCGCCGCATTCTCCCCATGGAATATTCCTTGCATCATCCTCACTGTATACAGGAACCTTCCTGCCGTCAATAAGAAGTCCGCCTTCATATTTTCCCAGTTCTTTAGGAAAACGCCCGAACACCGAGTCATACTTCAACATGTAAATCAGATAGTCAAGATCTGCATTTCTGTAATTGATTCCTGCGATTTCAATTTCCGGCATATCCATTGCTGCACGAATAACCACTCTGGAAATACGTCCGAACCCGCTGATTCCGATTTTAATTGCCATTTTGCTCCTCCTAATATTAAAACACACAATTTATATACCAACCTCATTCAAAAGGCTAATATCTTCTTCGTTTAGAAGATGACAGAATATGAAGCTCATCCCTGTACTTCGCAACTGTTCTTCTGGATATATTTATACCCTTTTCTCTAAGCAGCTCAACCATGTCCTGATCACTGTACGGAGATGATTGATCCTCGTTATCCACAATTTCTTTGATAAACTCCTTGATGCTGTTTGAGGATATTCCTTCTCCGCTGACTCCTGAAACACCTGCAGAGAAAAAGTACTTTATCTCAAACACCCCTCTGGGACACTGCAGGTACTTGCCGTTTATAGATCTGGATACAGTAGACTCGTGTATGCCTACTTCCTCGGCTATATCTTTAAGTGTCAGAGTCTTAAGGTACTTGCTTCCCTTATCAAAAAATTCTTTCTGGTATTTGACTACTGCTGTAACTACATTATATATTGTCTGCTTTCGCTGTTCTATGCTCTTGATGAGCCAGAGTGCCGAATTCACTCTGTCCGACAGATATTTCGACAGCTTATCATCCTTGTCAGCTTCATGCAGAAGCTTCTGATAATATGAACTTACCATCAGATGAGGGGTACTGTTGTCATTTATTGTGACCACATAATCATCGTCGACTCTCTCGACAATCACATCAGGTACTATGTATTTGGTATCCATCTGGGAAGCGAACTGTCTCCCCGGTTTCGGTTCCAGCGTCCTGATAATGTCACTCATTCTCTGAACATCTTTCGGTGATATTCCCATATCTCTGGCTATCACACCCAACCTGTTGTTTGCCAGATCCTCAAGATGGCAGTTTACGATTTCTTCAAAAGTATCAGTAAGCTGCCCCAGCTGCCTGAGCTGGATAATGAGACACTCCCTGAGGTCTGCCGCGCCGACTCCCATAGGGTCAAAGGTATGTATCATATCAAGCACCTCACGGACTTTCTCCTCAGGTGCACCTGTTGCCTCGGCTATTTCTGAAACTGTACATGTCATATAACCGTTTTCATCAAGGGACTCTATTATATATTTCCCAACCTTCCGGCAGCCCTTCTTTGAAGATGCGAACTGCAGCTGGAACATGAGATGCTCCGGCAGAGTCACATCCGAAGATACATACTGTTCATACGTATTTTCCTTTTCCTCGCCGTTCTTGTCCTCCCAGTGCCCGTAGCTTATATCATCATACTGCCTGTCCTTAATGTACTCTTTCCAGTCAAATTCATCGTCTTTCGAAGTTATGCTGTCTTTCTGATCACGATGTTCTTCACTGAATTCTCCGGCATTGCCGTCGTCATGACGATTATCTGTCTGTTCCGACGTACTGCTTTCTAGGACAGGATTAACCAGAAGCTGCTCCTGAACATAGGAATCCAGCTCCTGTGTATTGAACTGCAGAATCTGTATGGCCTGTATAAGCTCCGGGGTCATTACAAGCTTCTGGGCCTGTTCAATTGTCAAGTCATATCCAAGTCGTATACTCATTCTTTAAATACCTCATCTGTATTATAACATATAGCAGATTTTTTGCCACTAATTTGAGGTGTAAATTTTCCCTGTGGCATCCCGGCTCTATCTGAGTTCCGGAAAGCCCAGCTGTCTCAGAGCCTCAAACAGTATGATATTAGCAGAGTTCGAAAGATTGAGAGATCTCAGTCTCGTATCTTCGCTCATCGGTATCCGGACAGCCGACTCCTTGTGTGCATCGATAAAGTCACGAGGCAGTCCTGCAGTCTCTCTGCCGAAGAGTATCATATCCTCATCCCTGTATTCCACATCTGTATACAGTCTGCCGCCCTTCGTTGTGGCAAGATACATCCTCCTGCCTTCGTATTCCGACATGAAATCATCAAGACTCTCGTGCACTTCAAGCTTCACGTACTGCCAGTAATCCAGCCCGGCACGTTTCAGACTCTTGTCATCTATGGAAAATCCCAGCGGCTTTACAAGATGCAGTACCGCACCTGTTGCAGCGCAGCTCCTGGATATATTGCCTGTGTTAGGCGGTATTTCAGGTTCAACCAATACTATATGCAGTGCCATAGCACACACTCCTTTCAACCGATACTGTTTTTTATTATACTTGAATTCCCGAGAAAATCAAGAAACATACATTTTCCACCATTTTTCATGGCCGCTCTGCGACAACTTCATCACAATGAAAAAAACAGAAGACAAACGTCGAATTTTGTTATATAATTATTTTTAATGGTTTAATGTTAACGGAGGTCAATAATGAAAACAATTAAAATCGGTTTACTTGGTTTAGGCAATATCGGCACCGGTACTTACAAAACTCTTGACATGAACAGAGCTGAAATTGAAAAAGCAGCAGGCACCAGCGTAGATATAGTAAAAATCCTTGAAAGAGATGTGGACAGAGACAGAGGCATAACAGTCCCGAAAGAAAAATTCACATCCGACCCTGATGATATATTCAAGAATCCTGAAATCGATATCGTCATAGAACTGCTTGGAGGAATAGAACCTGCTTCCACATTCATGCTCACAGCAATGCAGAACGGTAAACATGTAGTAAGTGCCAACAAAGCTGCCATTGCTGCAAACTATGACAAACTGATTGAAACGGCAAAAGAAAACAATGTTATTTTCAGATTCGAGGCCAGCGTCGGCGGCGGAATTCCTATTCTGGGAACTCTTACCGGACCGCTCTGCGCCAACAGATTCGAAGAAGTAATGGGAATAGTCAACGGAACGACAAACTACATTCTCACTAAAATGACCGTAGATGGTCTTGATTATGATACAGTGCTCAAGGATGCACAGGCGAAGGGATTTGCCGAAGCAGACCCAACTGCCGATGTTGAGGGAATCGACGCAGCAAACAAACTTTCCATACTTATGGCTCTGATGTTTGATAAATATATTGCTCCCGATAAAATACCGACTACAGGCATAACACATATAACCAGCGAAGCAATTGAAGATGCACGCAGCAGAAACTGTACAATCAAACTTATCGCACACGCGAGAAAGCTTGATGACGGAGAGGTCGACTACAAAGTTGCGCCGATGGAAATCAGCAATGAACATCCGCTCGCAGGCATTAACAACGAATTCAATGCGGTTTTCGTAACTGGCAATGCTGTCGGTGATGTCATGTTCTACGGCAAAGGAGCAGGTCCTCTTCCTACAGGAAGTGCCGTGCTCGGTGACGTGATCGAAATATCAAAGACTATAAAATAATTGTTATATTACAGGAGGGAAGGTATGACATTATACGAACAATGGCAGGATCTGATTGAGAATCAGACCGAAGAAAGTTTTCCGGAATTCTGGAAAGAATACAGTGAAGCTGAGACTAAGCTTTACAGTGATATTCTCGACAACCCTGAAGAGAAAGTTACAGGAACTCTCGGTGAGCTTGCTGCGAAGCACGAAATTCGTCCTGTGATTTACATGGGCTTTCTTGACGGAATCAACAGCAGCCTTAAGAAAGGTAACGATTTCCAGAACTTCGACGAAAACTCCCAGGTTGAAATCGAAATCGAACCTGAAACTTTATTCTACAACATGCTTGCTGCCGGAGCCGATTATCTGTTCGGACTTCCTCAGTGGGTCGACATTCTGGGTGAAGATAAGATGAAAGAAATCGCCAAAGCATACAAGAAATCAAAAACAGTTGTAAAAGGCAAGAAAATAGGCCGAAACGAACCGTGCCCATGCGGCAGCGGCAAGAAATACAAACATTGCTGCGGCAGAAAATAGCTTATGATATTAAAAACACTGATGAAAATGGTTTCATCAGTGTTTTTTAATACCGGCGAAGCCGACTTTGTTACAATCCGGCTTTCCGGCAGATTCCTGCAATGACACACCTGCCGCATTCAGGATTTCTGGCACTGCAGCAGTTTCTGCCGTGAAAAATTAAACTGTGATGGGCCTCAGTCCATCTGTCCTGCGGAAGCACTTCCATAAGCGCCAGCTCCGTTTTAAGGACATCTTTCTCACTGACCAGACCGATCCTGTTGGTAACCCGGAACACATGGGTATCGACAGCAATTCTCTGCTTTCCGAACCCCACCGCCAGAACGACATTGGCTGTTTTGCGCCCTACACCGGGCAGGCTTATCAGGTCATCATAATTATCCGGCACACATCCCGAGAACCGCTCCTGCAGTTCTTTTGCCAGGGCTATTATATTCCTCGACTTTGTTTTGTACATGCCTATTGTTCTGATTATTTCTATCACATCCTCCTGTCTTGCAGATGCCAGTGCTTCAGGATCGGGATAGGCTTCAAACAGATGTCCCGACACTTTATTCACACTCTTGTCGGTAGTCTGTGCAGACAGCACTACCGCGATCAGAAGCTGATACAGATTCTGATGCACCAGTGCACACTCGGCATCCGGATACTCCTGTCTGAGCATATCCAGAATATATGTAATCTCTTTTTTCGTAAATGACATAATTGCTCCTCCGTTTTTATATTATTTATTATATATACCAGTGCGTATTTTGCAAACAGCTTAAGCGGGAAATTTTTTTGTTTTTATCAGGTGTCTTAAAACCTCTAAATATACCGGTTTCTGACAAACCTGATGTTTAATTTTCAGAAATTTACAAAAAAACAACAAAAACTAGTTACATTTCAGACTATTCTGTAGTATAATCATGTTGTTATAATTTATATGTTCTATTATTCTTAAATGGAGGTGTTTTATGTCAACGTATACACAAGTGGAAAAGAACGGTCTGTTTGAACTGACAGATGCGGCACGTGCAGAGCTTGTGTCTTCGAAGTATTACAATGAAGACCTGGCTCCGACATCGGTATCACAGAGAAC
>JALEQY010000125.1 GCA_022763735.1 Clostridiales bacterium | reverse complement strand
AGTTTGACGGCGATATCAACGAAGCTATCGCAATTTATGAGAAAATGATATGAGTAATGTTATGTCGGTGGGTGAAAAACCGCTGGTGATAGTGCTTTCGAGAAATTATTCCACAGGGCTTGGGATCATCAGGTCCCTTGGTGCAGCAGGCTATACTGTTGATATGGTGGCCAGCACCAAGAAAAAGGGAAGCTCGATTATTGCATCCTGCAGTAAATATGTCCGTAATTCCGTGGAAGTGATATCTCCTAAAATACAGGGAGATTCAGGTTACGGGCTTATACAGGCACTTATGAAATATAATAAAGAAGATAATGGTAGAATAATTCTCTTTCCGGCAGATGATTTCACTGCTTCAGTAGTAGACGCATACAGAGATATCCTGAAAGAGAATTTTGTCATACCATTTATTGGTGAGGGAGATAAATCTGTTGTCAGCATGATGGACAAGACTGTTCAGGGAGAGCTGGCACGAAACGCGGGTATTCTTACGCCTCGTGAATGGATAATACCATTGACAAAGGATATCGTTATACCTGAAGATGTTGTATTCCCATGTTTTGTCAAGCCTCTGCAGAGTATTACAGGCCACAAAACCGAGATGACTGTGTGCTGCGGCGAAGATGAACTGAAAGATCATCTTATACATATGCAGGAATTTTACAGTGACAGATCTGTGCTTGTGCAGGAGTATCTGCAGATAGACAGAGAATATGATTTATCAGGTGTATGTATTGATCAGGAGATAATTATTCCTGCTGTAATAGAAAAAACCAGAATAGCAAAACATGAGTTTGGTGTGACTATGTCCGGAAAGATGGTTCCGGTTGACGTTCTTGGTGATACAAAGGATAAAATAATTAACCTGATGAAGCAGTTCAGATATACGGGAATGTTTGATCTGGAGCTCAGCCTGTGCGGCGGCAGGCTGTATTTCAATGAAGTAAATCTGCGGAGCGGCGGACCGAATTTTTCTTATTATCTTAATGGCGTCAATCTGCCTGATATTTATGTGAGGGCGGTTACAGGGAGTCTGAGAAATCCGGAAAACGAGAAGGTTAAAGAATTCGGCAGAACTTTTGTCTATGAAAAAGTTGCCTGGGAAGATTATATCAACGGGTATATGAGTCGTCAGGAACTTAAGGAATGTATAGATGGAGCAGATTTCACACTGCTTGCCTGTAAAGATGATCCGGCGCCGGGCAGATGTTTTTACAGAAGAATAAGACTGAGTGCACTGAAACATATGACAGCACGACTGCTGGGGAAAGAAAAAAAAGTCAGAGCAGCAGATCGGCCTTGCGCTGTTGTCGCGGGCAGGAATTACTGTAATATACTGGCAATGAGCAGAGCTTTGGGAAAATCCGGATATAATGTGGAGGTTCTGCGTATATTCAAGACAAAGCCTGGCCGCACCAGATTACTGAGGAGGATGAAGCCTGATGCATTCTGCAGATATGTGAGAGAATATCATGAATGCATAGCAGATAATGATACCGGACGAATTGCAGACTGGCTTGTCAGACATGCTGCAGGAAATCATGGAAAACTTCTGCTGCCGTCAGATGATTATTCGGCTTGGGCAGTTGACGAGACACTGGATGAGCTCAGGAAATTCTATGTTGTTCCGTCTATTGCAGATAAAGCGGGGGCAATAAGCAGACTGATGGACAAAAATGAGCAGAAGAAGCTGGCAGCAGCTTTTAATCTGCCTATGCTGCAGAGCACTGTCATAAAATCTGAAGGCGGGCATTATGAAATCCCGGCAGGAATAGTGTTCCCATGTTTTATCAAGCCTAATATCAGCGTGAGCAGTACTAAAGCAAAGATGAGAAAATGTTCTGATATGGATGAGCTTGCAGAGGTACTGAATGGTTATGCAGCATCCGGTGATTTCGAAATACTTGCTGAGGAGTATGCGGATATAAAAAATGAATATTCACTGCTCGGGGTAAGCACATCTGACGGAGTTGCGGCACCGTGCCTTTTCCGCACTGTGAGAGGAGGTCACAGAGAACGCAAAGGCGTTGCACTGATGGGAGAGACAATATCCTGTGAGGGTTTACAGCCGCTGATCGATGAGTGCTGCAGTTTCATAAAGTCTCTTGACTATACAGGACTGTTTGATGCTGATTTCATCGAGACAGCTGATGGGGAAATCTATTTTATCGAACTGAATTTCCGTGCAGGTGCGTCTATGCATGCTTTTACTGAAACAGGTGTGAATCTGCCCGGAATGTTTGCGGATAATATAATAAAGGGTGTTGAATTCAAAGAAAACTGTGCTGTTGCAGAAACCGGGAAGCTGTTTATAAGTGAGAAGGTTCTTATGGAGGAGTACGCCAGAAATGATGCATCAAAGGCTGAAATAAAAAACTGGATGAACGAGGCGGATATTCATTTTGTTAAGGATGATAATGATCCCGGTCCGTATAAATATTTCAGGAGGTTTTATGCTGTGGCAGGTCTCATGAGAGTGCTGTACAGGGTACGGGATAAATGTGATGTAAAAAACGTTAATGTATGATACAGATAACAGGGAGCGAATGATATGTTTAATTTTTTCAATAAGAGGAAAAAGAATTCAGAGAAAAATAAAAAATCAAGAGAAGCTATATTAAAGGAAAAAGCTGTAATTTCGGTGATGAAAAAAACAGGTTGGGATTACGATTATGCAAGTAAAAAAATTACGGAAGCCGGGGAACGAGTGGGAATCAGCCCAGCAACGTACGATAAAAACGATTTTTTCAGATTTCCTGAGGCTGAACAGGAATTGAGATATAGAGGAATCATTGCCAGAAAAGAAAGGAAGAGATTAACCAAAGAAAAAACAATAGAATCCGCTATGCAGAAAACAGGATGGGACCGGGAACATACTGTTGAACAGATAAATGAAACAAGAAAAATTACTGGGATAACATATCGAGATTATGAAAAATATAATTTCTGTATGATTCCTGTTGAAGATCATAAACAAAGATACGATGAGATTCTTATGGATAGAAAAAGGGAGAAAAAGGAATCAAGACAAAAGATAATTAGCGAAGTGGCAAAAATCACCGGATGGAGCGAGGAAACTGCAAAAGAAAAAATAGAATTGGCTAGAGCACACACGGGGTGTGCATATAAAGAATATCTTATATATAAGTTTTATGATCTCGATGAAGATGTTCAGAAAGATGTATTTAAAATCTGTGATTCAAAGAAAATTGCTGAGAAATATGATGTGAATAATAGGTTTATCACTATGTTGTGTAATAAAGAATTGACAAACAGTTGTTTTTCCAAATATATGAAAAGACCGTGGTGTGTAAATACTAAAATTCCGATGGATACCTTCATTGAATTGTTTTCTAATAGTGTGAGGATAATATATAAACCACTGGACGGCAATAGAGGGCGTGGAGTAGAAGCGTTTGACATAAGCGAAGAAAACGCACAGGAAGTTTATGAAATGATATCTGGTTTTCCTGAGGGTGTTGTAGAACAGTATGTTGATCAGCATCATGAATTAAGTGATCTGGCGCCTTCGTCAGTTAATACTATCAGGATAGTATCTGTATCGTCTGAAACTCAGCCGGTTACAAATGATGGAAAACATATGGATATTGCATATGCAGCACTCAGGATAGGTGGAGGAGAATCTATCGTTGATAATTTTCACAGCGGGGGTATGGTTGCAGCAATAGATTTGGAAACTGGAAAGCTGGTGACTGATGCAGCAGATATGCAGGGTAACGTATTCAGCAGACACCCTGTTACAGGGAAAACTATTAAAGGATTCTCAGTACCGTTCTTTTCTGAGGCTGTCGATATGGTAAAACAGGCATACGAGGAAAGCCATATTGAAGGTTATCTCGGATGGGATATAGCAATTACTGAAAATGGTCCGGTGCTTATAGAGATTAATCTGAGGCCAGGAGCTGTACTTCTGTCTATGCCTTATATTTCTGAGAAAATTGGTATGAAAAAGATTATGGAAAAATATTTATAGTTTTATTAAATGTATTAGTCTGTTCAGAAGAATACTATTTTAATGGATTTATCAAAAAGACTGGTCATAAAATATACACTGAGCAGAGACTTTGGAAAATGCAGTGTAATAAAAATGAAATAAATATAATTTTGGAGAGCAAAATGAACAAGAATAAACCGCTGGTAGTTGTGATGTCAAGAAATTACTCGACAGGATTAAGTATAATACGATCACTTGGTATTGAGGGGTATCCTGTTGATCTGATAGCCAGTGCTAATAGAACTGGACAGTCGGCAACCATTGCAGGAAGTAAATATATCAATAATTATGTTGAAGTAATTGCAAAGAAAGTAGAATTAGACAGAGATGAGGCGCTGCTGAAAGAACTTCTCAAATATAAGGGAAAGTATGATAACAAACCTGTTCTTTTTCCTACTGATGATTATACTACTTCTGTTATGGATCTGAACAGAGGAGTTCTTGAGGACATTTTTATCATGCCGAAAGTTGCAGGAGGGGCAGCAGGAGATCTGAAACACTTGATGGATAAAAGTGTGCAGAGCAGAATTGCAGCAGAAGCCGGGATTAATGTACCTGCGGAATGGGTGATCTCTCTGCGCGATAATGAAATACAGATCCCTGAAGATGTAGTGTATCCATGCTACTGTAAACCTCTTGAAAGCAGCCTCGGGTATAAACAGGAAATGGCAGTATGCCGGAACAGAAGTGAACTTTTATCACATCTCAGTGTATTGCGCGGGAAATATTCCGACCGATCATTTCTTGTACAGGAATATCTTGAAATAGATGAAGAAATAGATCTTGAAGGGGTATGCCTTGACCAGGAGATCATACTGCCTGCAATAATATGGAAACGTATTGTAGCACAGTATGATAAAGGTGTTCCTCTCGCTGGAAAAACTTATCCTGCAGAGGAGCTTGGAGAAATTCTGGATAAAGTAATAAACCTGCTGAAATCGTTTCATTACTATGGAATGTTTGATCTGGGTCTGAATATCGTGAATGGCAGAATATATTTCAACGAGATCAATATGCGAAGCGGCGGCACTAATTTTGTATACTTCAGAAGCGGTGTAAACCTTCCTGATATTTTTATCAGAGGAATTACAGGACAGTCTCGAAACTTATCAGAAGAGAAAATAACAGAGTACGGTAAGACTTATATATATGAGAAAGTTGCCTGGGATGATTATTTTCACGGTTATCTTTCCAGGGATGAACTTGATGAATGCATGCGGTCTGCTGACATTAAGATTATGTGCAATGATGATGATCCTGCTCCGGGGGAATCGTTTACAAAGGAAATGGAAGAGCGTGACCGCAGAAGACAGCAGAGAGAGGAACATATCATATCTGTTATGAAGTCATCCGGATGGGACAGAGCGTATACAGAGCAGCATATGCGTGAAGCCAGAGACAAACTGGGAATAAGTTTTAAAACGTATGACAGATATGATTTCTGGCAGTATTCACCGGATGAACAGGAGGTGGAGTATAAAAGAATATCGGAGCGCAGAGAACAGAACAGAAGACAGAAGCAATTATGTATAAAAGCATCTATGATTGCAGAAGACTGGGATAGAGAATATGCAGAAGAGCACCTTGATGGAGCTAGAAATAAGGTAGGTATTTCATATAAGGATTACAATCGATATGGATTCTGGCAGTATAAAGCTGACGAACAGGAAGAGGCCTACAGGCAAATCAGAGCCCGTAAGAAAAAAACAAAACTGCAGTCTGATGAAACAGAAAAGCCACTTGTTGTTGTTCTGTCGAGAAATTATGCCACAGGATTGAGCGTGATCAGATCTATAGGAGCTGCCGGTTATACTGTAGATCTTGTTGCAAGTGCATACAAGCCTGGTAAATCGATTATTGCTGCCAGCAGTAAATACGTTAGCAGCTATGTTGAGGTAGTATCAAAAAAAGTAAAAGACGGCGGAGATAATGAACTGGTCAGGGAACTGTTGAGATATGCAGGCAGGTATGATTATAAACCGGTGCTTTTCCCTACTGATGACTACACAGCATCTATAATGGACCTGAACAGGAGTCTGCTTGATGCACATTTTATAATGCCTTCTATAGTCGGATACGGGGAAGGTGCAATGACAGAGCGTATGGATAAGACTGTTCAGGGGAAAATGGCCGAAAAAGCAGGTCTGCTGACACCAAAAGAATGGATATTTTCACTTGAAGAGGAACTTGTTATACCTGATGATATGGTTTATCCATGTTTCTGCAAACCTATAGAGAGTATTACCGGATATAAGAAAGAAATGGCAGTCTGCAATGATGAAGCAGAACTAAAAAGCCATCTTAACAGACTGAGGAGAATATTTGAGAAGAGATCAATACTGGTTCAGGAATTTCTTGAAATAGATAACGAGATAGATCTTTCGGGCGTGTGTCTGGATCAGGAAATCATTATTCCTGCTATAATTAAAAAGACAAATGTTGCACAATATGAGACAGGCGTTACTCTGGCAGGTAAGGTTGTACCTTTTGATGAAATAAATGAAATAAAAGAAAATGTAATCAATATGCTGAAGGATTTCCATTATTTCGGCATGTTTGATATGGAGCTGAATCTTGTAGGAGATAAAATATATTTCAATGAAGTCAATCTGCGCAGCGGAGGTCCGAACTATTCGTATTTCATGAGCGGTGTGAATCTGCCGGCGCTCTTTATTAAGGAGGCTCTGGGGAAGGGGCATACACCAGAAGAAGAAAAGGTATCAGACTACGGCAAGTCATTTATATACGAGAAAGTGGCCTGGGATGATTACATCAAAGGATTTATCACGAAAAAGGAACTTAATGACTGTATTGCAGCAGCCGATATAACCCTCCTGTGCAATGATGATGATCCGGAGCCAGGCAGGATATTTACAAGAAATATCAAGAAGACTGTTATGAGAAGCAGGCTGAGAAATATTAAACGAGGAATAAAAACAGCCGTATATCCAGCACTCAGAGCAGTGAAACAGACTGTTCTGGGATATCCTCAGACAAAGAAAGCAAACAGGAGGAATCCGGATGCGGAGCTGCCAAGGGTTGTTGTTTCAGGGAGAAATTACTGTACTAATCTGAGCATAGCAAGATCATTAGGAGAAGCCGGATATGAAGTGGAAGTGCTTCGTATATTCCAGGTGAGACCTAAACGCAGAAATCTGCTGAAAATGCTCAAACCTGATGCTTACAGCAGGTACGTAAAGGCATATCATGTATGTGTGTCAAGGAGGAGAAGCCGACGTATTGTAAACAAACTTAAGAAAATAGCTGATCCTGATCGAAAGATGCTTCTGATACCTGCAGATGATCTGATCGCATATATTGCAGATGATTATCTTGAAGAACTGCAGGAGTATTATCTGCTTCCGAATATTGATAACAAAGCAGGCGCGGTGATCCGCATGATGAATAAAGGTGTGCAGAAAGAACTGGCTGAAAAAGCCGGTCTGCCTGTACTTAACAGCTGTGTGATAAAAACAATTGACGGAGAGTTTGAAATCCCTGAAAGTGTTACATATCCATGCTTCATTAAACCTAAT
>JALEQY010000123.1 GCA_022763735.1 Clostridiales bacterium | reverse complement strand
CACAGGATATTTCCTGTTTATCGGCATGATCTCACTTCTTCCCCTGTCATCAAGGCGGTGAAGGGATATAGCCAGATTGACCTGTGGGAAATCCTCCGCAAACTGCTTCATCACCGGAATTATCCCGCTGGTGGATACAGTGATATTCCTGAAGCTGAGATTCCTGCCATCCTTGTGATGGATTATCTGCAGGAACTTTTTAAGATTATCGTAATTATCAAAGGGCTCTCCCATCCCCATCACGACAATATGGCTGATGGTTTCTCCGGTATATCTCTCAGCAGCCATCACCTGATCCAGCATCTCCCCTGCCGTAAGATCCCTGACAAAACCGGAAAGAGCCGAAGCGCAGAACCTGCAGCCCATTCGGCATCCCACCTGGGATGATACGCAAAGGGAGTTGCCGTATCTGTATTTCATGAACACACCTTCAACCGCATTGCCGTCATGAAGCCCGTACAGGAATTTTCTAGTCCCGTCCTTCCTGTCATGCTGCTGGTGAAGTATCTCAACACCCTCCACGCAGGCTGCTGTATCCAGCTTCTCTCTAAGTGCCTTTGAAAAGTCCGTCATCTGCGAAAAATCTCTGATGCCTCTGTTTATCCATCTGAAAAGCTGCTTGCCGCGGAAAGGGGCCTCCCCCAGTTCCGCGGCAAAACTCATCATTTCTTCAATTGTCATTCCAAGAAGATTGGTCTTTGTCATTTTCTCTTCTCCTGATGCATATGCCACCCCTGATGTGTCTGGTCAAGATAACTTTCCAGACATATCCAGTCATTCTGAGGATTCTCGGAAGCTATTCCGGGATAGAATCTTCTCACATACTCTTCGATAAGCTGCCTTGACATATGGGGACACCTGCCCTTTCCGGCATAGTCTATTTTGCCGTCAACGATGATTTTCTCACCATATCCTTCCAGAATATCTATGATATCCTGCGGATCTATGCCGAATCTTATGGAAAGGTGCTCTATATCTCTGCCAAGAGTCACATAAAAGTCAAATACAGCTATGTGATCTCTCACATCAATCCGTGATATTCTTCTCAGATTCTCTATGGATGTGCTCATCAGGTCACCTCTCTCTTCAATCTAAACTCTCTCAACAGCAAGTCCTGTTTTATGCCCGTTAAGATCTGCTGTATCAAGACCCTCTCTGTTTTCTACAGCCACTGCCAGAGTTTCTTTCATAATATAATCCTTGTGACATTCAACCGCTGCAGCAACATCTTCATCTGCCTCGATAAAGATTCTGATGTTGTCCATCATTTCATAATTGTTCTGCTTTCTCAGCTGCTGAACCTTTGATACCAGCTCTCTTGCCAGACCTTCCTGCGCCAGTTCAGGGGTGATGGTTGTATCAAGTATAGTGAAGATGTTATTCTCCATAGCTACTGCAAAACCTTCCTTCGCTGTGATCTTTACATCTACCATATCCCTGGTGACTTCAACTGCTTCTCCGTTCAGTTCCAGAGTGATTTTGCCATCTGCTTCCAGTGCTGCAACAGTTGCAGCTGCATCCGCCTTTGCCAGTGCTCCGCCGAATGCCTTGATGTTCTTGCCCAGCATAGGTCCTGCAACCTTGAAGTTAGGCTTCAGGCTGTAGTTCATATATTCATCCAGCTTGCTCTCGAACACAACATTCCTGATGTTCAGTTCTTCCATAATGAGCGGAGTCAGATCACTGATGATATTCTCATACTTGCCGTCCACCATTATTTCATTAAGCGGCTGTCTTACCTTGATTCTTTCCTTTTCTCTTGTTCCTCTGCCAAGACCTACCAGATCTCTAACAAGATCCATTCTTTCTTCTACCCTAGTGTCGATAAGGCTTTCATCTGCCTTAGGGAAGTACGCCAGATGCACTGATTCCTCACCTGTCAGATTCTGATACATTTCATCTGAAATGAAAGGAGCAAACGGTGCAATCATCTTTGATACTCCCACCAGCACTTCATATGTTGTCGCATATACCGATTTCTTATCATCGTCGAGTTCTTCTCCCCAGAATCTTCTTCTGGCTCTTCTGATATACCAGTTGGACAGATCCTCGTTAACGAATTCATTAATTGTTCTGACTGCCTTCATATGGTCATATCTGTCCATCTCCGCTGTAACAGCCTTTATCAGGTTGTTGTACTTGGAGATTATCCATCTGTCAAGCTCAGGCCTGTCTGCATACGGCACATCAAGTGATGCCGGATCAAGGTCATCCTGATTTGAGTAAAGCACGAAAAAGTTGTATACGTTCCTGAGTGTTCCGAAGAATTTGCTGACAACTTCAATCAATCCGTCTTCGTCAAACTTGGTAGGTGACCATGCCGGTGATGTCTGAAGCAGATACCATCTGGTAGCATCAGCACCGTATTTATCAAAGAGCGCAAACGGATCAACAGTATTACCAACATGCTTCGACATTTTCTTGCCTTCTTTATCAAGAATCAGGTCATTTACAAGCACATTCTTATATGGTGCCTTGCCTTTGATGAATGTCGATATCGCCATCAAAGAGTAGAACCAGCCTCTTGTCTGGTCAATACCTTCGCAGATGAAGTCTGCCGGGAACATTTCATCATCAAATTTATCGCTGTTTTCGAACGGATAATGCTGCTGTGCGAACGGCATAGCTCCACTGTCGAACCAGCAGTCCATAACTTCAGGTATCCTTGTCATCGGCTTGCCACATACAGGGCATGTCAGATGTACATCATCAACATACGGTCTGTGCAGCTCGATATCCTCGGTAATATTCTCCTGTGCCTTTTCCACCAGCTCAGCACGGCTTCCGATACACTCCAGATGTCCGCATTCGCATCTCCAGATCGGAATCGGTGTGCCCCAGTATCTGTTTCTGGAAATAGCCCAGTCATTAACGTTTTCGAGCCAGTTGCCGAATCTCTTCTCTCCTACGAAATCAGGGAACCAGTTAACTGTATTGTTGTTTGCTACAAGCTGATCTTTTAGCTTTGTCATTTCGATATACCAGCTTGGTTTAGCATAGTATACCAGCGGTGTGCCGCATCTCCAGCAGTGAGGATAGTTATGGGCTATCTTTTCCTTGGCATAAATCTTGTCTTCAGCTGCCAGCCATTTGATGATGTCTATGTCAAGTCCATCTTCCATAACGAATCTTCCTGCCCAAGGAGTTTCTGTATATTTACCTTGTTCATCTACAGGATTTACTACAGGCAGGTTGTATCTTCTTCCTGTGTTGTAGTCGTCTTCACCGAATGCAGGTGCTGTATGAACTATACCTGTACCATCCTCGATTGTAACGTAATCTGCGCATGTCACGAAGAATGCTTTCTTGTCAGGCGTGATAAAAGGCATCAGCTGTTCATACTCAACATACTCCAGATCCTTGCCCTTCATCTCTTCGATGATTTCATAGTTTTCTGCTCCGAGAACCTTGTCTGCAAGAACCCTGGCAACGTAGAACACCTTGCCCTCTTCATCTCCTGCAGTCATCTTCACTTTAACATAATCAATGTCAGGACCTACTGTCAGGGATACATTTGATGCCAGTGTCCATGGTGTTGTTGTCCAAGCCAGGAAGTATTCGTCGGCATCCTTTCTCTTGAACTTGGCTGTGATGGTTGTTACCTTCACTTCTTTATAGCCCTGTGCCACTTCATGTGAAGCGAGGCCTGTTCCGCATCTCGGACAGTACGGCAGAATCTTGTGACCCTCATAGATCATATCGGCTTTGAAGAATTCCTTGATGATCCACCAGAGTGTTTCTATATAGTTGTTGTCGAGAGTGATATAAGGATTGTCCAGATCGATGAGGTATCCCATTCTCTTGGTCATCTCTCTCCACATGCTTTCATATGTGAATACCGACTCCTTGCACTTCTCGTTGAATTCTCTGATACCGTACTTTTCGATATCCTGCTTGCCGCTCATGCCGAGCTGCTTTTCTACTTCGATTTCTACAGGAAGTCCGTGCGTATCCCAGCCTGCCTTACGTTTCACTGCATATCCCTGCATTGTCTTGTATCGGCATACAGAGTCCTTCAGGGTTCTGGCGATAACGTGATGTATTCCCGGTCTTCCGTTAGCTGTCGGA
This sequence comes from Clostridiales bacterium, assembly GCA_022763735.1. GTDB lineage: Bacteria > Bacillota > Clostridia > Peptostreptococcales > Anaerovoracaceae > Lentihominibacter. Next base: position 2,815 of record JALEQY010000123.1, on the reverse strand, counting down.
GGTCCTTCATAGAAAATGAACGAAGGCATTCCTTCTCTGCTTGTTATGCATTTGCCAAGCAGATCTTCCTTTTCCCATTTTTCTGCCTGCTCCATCTGGAGCTGGGCAATTGGTTTTTCAGATAAATTCTTGATCATTGTTGTTCCTTTCTCCTTATTTGATGCACCTTGCGGCGCCTGATTCTGCAAATAAAAACGCCCCCAACATAAGTTAGGGACGATTATTAACCGCGGTACCACCCTAGTTACGGGACTATCATCCCGTCGCTCATAAAGTGTTCGGCTCAAAAGTGATTTTCACGATCCGCCTCACCGGTGTCCTCTCAGCAAACGGGCACCTCTCTGTAAGGATATTACGCGGGGCTACTGTCTTCGTCACAGCCGTGCTATTGACTTTTCATACTCTGTCATTCTATATTGTTGACGTTGAAAAGTCAAGGGTTTTTAGCGATTTCCATATTATGCTCTGAGCATTGAGCCCAGGAAAGAAACAAGTCTTTCATTTTTCGGTTTATCAAAAATTTCCTGTGGAGTTCCCTCCTCCACGATTACTCCTTCATCCATGAAAATCACCCTGTCGGCAACTTCCTTGGCAAAGCCCATTTCATGAGTAACGACGATCATTGTCGTGTGCTTCTCCGCCAGCTGCTTCATTACGTTGAGAACTTCTCCTGTGATTTCAGGGTCCAGAGCTGAAGTCGGTTCGTCGAACAGCATCAGGTCAGGTTCCATTGCCAGCGCTCTGGCGATAGCGATTCTCTGCTTCTGTCCGCCTGAAATGTGTGCTGGATATACATCCGCTTTGGATTCGAGACCCACCATTTTCAGCAGTTCACGTGCCTTTGCATAAGCATCCTCTTTCTTCACCTTCTTGACCTTAATAGGTGCATAGGTGATGTTCTCTATGCAGGTCATATGCGGGAACAGGTTGAAATGCTGGAACACCATGCCGGTTTCGCCTTTCAGGTCCATATCCCCGGAAGTTATCGTGTTAAGTCCGTTGATACAGCGCAGCAGTGAACTTTTGCCTGAACCTGACGGTCCGATTATGGCTACTATTTCACCTTTGTGCATTGAGAAATCAACATTGTTTACTGCTTTGAAGCCGGAGTAATCCTTGACAATATTTCTCATTTCGAGTATCGTTTCTCTGCTCATTACCATTCCTCCCTTGCATCATATCTGGAGAAATACTTTTCGAGTCTTCCTGCGATGATTGTCAGCACAAATGTCATTATCAGGTATATTATTGCCGCAAAAAAGAACGGTGTCATGTCTGTCATTCTGTTTACAGCACTGTTGGTTGCTTTCATCAATTCTATTACCGGCAGCGTGGATGCAAGTGCGGTATCCTTGACCAGCGTTATTGCTTCGTTTACTACCGGCGGCAGGATTGCTTTCATTGTCTGAGGCAGAACGATATCGATCATGGTCTGTCGTTTAGTCAGTCCCAATGCATGTGCCGCCTCGTACTGTCCTCTGTCGATGCTGTTGATGCCGCCTCTGTAGATTTCTGCAAAATATGCGGCGTAGTTCAGTACATATGTCAGAACTACTGTAAAGAACACATCCAGCTGTACGTTCAGCACCAGCGGGAAGAAAAAGTAAAAGAAGAACAGCTGCAGAAGTAGCGGTGTTCCTCTGAAAATCCACACGTACACTTTGCATATGAAGCTGAGCGGTTTGATGCGGCTGTTGCTGCCAAGTGCCACCGGAAGTCCCAGCGGCAGTGACAGTACAAGTGTGAGAACGAATAGTTCTATGGTCACTATACTTCCTTCAAGCATGAAGGGCATAAATTCCATTATTTTATCCATTATCTGCACCTCTAAGAATTAGTCCTCCAGCGGCTCGAAAACTACGATGTCTTTGCCGAACCATTTTTCGCTGATTTCAGCAGCTTTGCCGTTATCAACCAGTGTCCTGACTGCTTCGTTAAGCTTGTCTCTCAGTTCTGTGTTTTCCTTGGCACATCCTATAACGTAGTAGTCATCGCCCAGAGAATATTCGCATTCCTTCATTGTTCCGCCAAGGTTGTTGTTTGTGTATTCGCCAAGCACCTGGTCAACAGCGATTACGTCAACTCTGCCTGCCTTCAGGTCCATGATTGCTGCATCATATGTATCGTACTCACTGATGTTTGCTTTGAATGCTTCGTATTCTTCGTTGGCCTTGAGCATTTCCAGGGCTGATGAATCTGCCTGAGTTCCGATCTTAAGGTCAGCCAGCTGTGATGCTTCTGTAACTTCTGTATCTGAATCTGCCAGTGCCATGAGAACGATCTTATTGTTGAGGTACTTATCTGTCAGTGCCATGCTTTCCATTCTTTCCGGTGTCACTGACATTCCGTTCCATACGCAGTCGATTGTACCTGATTTCAGTTCAATCTCCTTGGCATCCCAGTCGATAGGCTTGAATTCAACTGTAACTCCCATTTCTTCACCTACGGCGTTTGCCAGGTCGATGTCGAAACCTACCAGATCACCGTTTTCATCTCTGAATCCCATCGGCGCAAAGGTGTCATCCAGTCCGACTACAAGAGTTTCTTCCTCTGCTGCTTCTTCTGTACCGCCGCAGCCTGTAAGTGCGAACACTCCTGTGAGCATTACCATAACCATCAGCATGCTTAAAATTCTCTTCTTCATGTTTCCCTCCAAAATAATAATCATCAAATCTTACATTAAATCGTGTTATTGCTTTAGCCTGTTAAACGGGCGCATTTTCAACTGTACTACATAGCATTACAAAAGTCAACATTGTATTTCCAGAAAAAAGACTATTAATAAAGTCAGCTGGAAAAAGAACAGTCTCGCAAC
>JALEQY010000105.1 GCA_022763735.1 Clostridiales bacterium | reverse complement strand
TGCGACTACATCAAGCCTGTATCAATACCGGCAGACGATATCACTCATGTAATTGAGGAGGCAACTTACACAACAGAAGGTAAAGAGATATATACTGCATCATATACTGATGAAAACGGTGTAACTTACACAGACAGCAAGACTCTGGTGATTCCTAAGCTGGATGCTGAAGCATCACTTACCAAGACATCTGTATCTGTATATGCAGGCGACAAGGCTACTGTCAGTCTCACATCCAAGTATTCTGCAGATGTTATCACAGGATGCAAAACTGCAGATACAACTTATTCATCTGCTTCATTAAGCAGCAGCAAGAAATCAGTAACCATCACAGGCAGGAAGGCAGGCAAAACTACTGTGACAATCACTACAGCTTCCAACGAAACTGTCAAGCTCACAGTTACAGTTACCACACCTCCTTCAGAAGCAACTGTTGCCAAGGACATTGCCAAGGCGGAAGGAAACATATCCGGTGCTGTATTCGCCAGACTCAGTGCGAGAACAAGCAGCGTCAAGAACACTTCCATAACACTCAAGTGGAACAGTGTTTCCACAGCTGACGGCTACATCGTATACGGCAACAAATGCGGAACCAAGTACAAGTTCAAGAAACTTGCTACTGTCAAGGGCAGCTCCAAGGTGACATACACCCATAAGAGCCTGTCAAAGGGTACATATTATAAATACATTGTACTCGCTTACAAGAACGTTAACGGCAAGAAAGTGATACTTTCCAAGGCGAAGACTCTGCATGTTGTAACAGGCGGCAGCAAGACATATGCTAACGCATCATCCGTCAAGCCGGCCAAGACATCAGTATCCGTAACAAAAGGAAAGACCTACACTCTTAAAGCTACAACAGTTCTTCCTAAGGGAAAGAAAGCCAAGGTACACAGAAGTCTGGCATTCGAATCCTCAAATACCCAGATTGCTACTGTAACATCAAAGGGTGTTATCACAGGCAAGAAGGCAGGAACATGCTATGTATATGTTTATGCACAGAACGGTAAATACTACAAAGTCAAGGTGACTGTCAAATAAGAACAGCATCTGTAACATGCACATAGTCAGCCGCTGCAGCATTTGCTGCAGCGGTTTTTTCATGCAGTTCAGACTCATTAATGAATCACAAAATACTCATATTTCTCATAAATGAATCAAAAGTCTTTGACATCCATACCGTTACGATTTAAACTTGAAGTACAGAGATACTATTTTCTTTCCGGAGGAATTCATTAATGAACAATTTTGGGATAAACCGCGTTATAGAGCCTGAGAATACTGTACCTGTCACAGCATGGAAACTGGACAACAGCAGAAAAATCACACCTGATGAAATACGTATATCCATCGACAGAATACATGTCGAATGGGACAGTTTCCAGCAGATCTGCACAAGCTGCGGCTACGATGACAGCAAAGTCAGAGCAAGAATACTTGATATCATAGACAAACGAGGCAAGCTGCACAATCCATACACCGGCAGCGGCGGCATCATGATGGGCACCATAGAAGCCATCGGTGCAAACGCCAGGAAAGAATGCCCCCACAAACCCGGGGACAAGGTATACTGTGTCACAGCTCTTATGGCAGTGCCCCTTCATATAGATGCCATCACTGATATAGATTACGAAAACTGTCAGTTTACCGCCTCAGGCTACGGCATCTGCTTCAGGCCGGATCACCTTTTCAGTGTGGAATCAGACGTCAGACTCAACTACACCATGATAGCCATAGACGAAGCCGGAAACTTTTACAAAACCTATAAACTGGCAGGAGAAATCAGACCCCGCAAAGTCACAATTCTAAGCAGAGACCTTTTCACACCCCTTATTTACACTGAAGCAATAAAAAAAGTTATGGGTGACGATGTACAGATAAATGTCATAATCGATGAAACACTTTTTCCTGACATCAGTGCCGACGTCATAGCAGAACTTATGGCACCTGACATACACAATGTCTATCTGGTAGACGATACAGCCCCGATGGACTCATATGACTATCTCTGCCGCAAATCCAGCGATAACAGCCATCAGGACCTGGTAATAGTCAGTGAGGATATCCGGGGAGCTGAAACTCTGGCGGTACTGCTGGTAAAAGACAACGGCAATCTTTTTTTCTCGTCGATCAGAAGTAAATACTCCCAGGGAGTTTTTGTAGCCGAAACCATGGGCAAAACTGTCAAGACAAACTATTTTGACCAGTATATGAAAGGGAACCAGGAATTCACCATGTCGCTGCTGAAAAAACTGGCTTCAAAACTTGACAAGCTGGATGAAATTTATCGCGGCATAAAAAAAGAACACCATACCCATGCCAACAAGCTTAAGTCCAGAACTCTGGACACTGCCGAGAAAATCAACGATTTTGTCTTTCAGAGTCCTGTGACACGTGAAATGATCGAAGAGACTCTCAACATCGCCAGATATGACTGCAATGTCGTCATACAAGGGGAAACCGGTGTAGGTAAAGAAAAGGTGCTTGAGATTATACACCACAATTCTCCGCGACAGTCCAAACCGTGTATTAAAATAAATTGTGCAACGATACAGGAAAACCTCGCGGAATCAGAGTTTTTCGGATATGAGAAAGGTGCCTTCACAGGTGCGCAGAATCAGGGAAAACAGGGATACTTCGAGCTCGCCAATCAGGGGACCCTATTCCTGGACGAAATAGGAACTCTCTCGCTGAGCATGCAGTCCAAGCTGCTTCGTGTCCTTCAGGAGAACCGTTATTACAGAGTAGGCGGCACACAGCAGAAAACCGTTGATGTGAGAGTCATCTGCGCTAACAATGTCCCTTTGCAGGAGCTTGTCGAATCCGGCAGATTCAGAGAAGACCTCTATTACAGGCTGAACATATGCATGATCACCGTACCACCCCTCAGAGAGCGAAAAGAGGACATTATATGCCTTTCTCAGTTTTTCCTGAACAATTATAATAAGAAATACGGAATTTCACGTGAGATTTCACCGGCAGCGCTTGAACTCATGTGTGAGTATCACTGGCCAGGCAACGTCAGAGAACTTGAAAACATTGTCCAGCGGCTTATAATCAGCTGCCGGGATTCAATAATTGATGAAGATATGGTAGATAAGCTTCTTAATGCGGATACTTATGATAAAACTATCCTCAACATCAAAAATGAATTCCGCAGGAACGAGTCCCTCAGTTTCAGATCTGTAATGGAACAGCAGGAAAAGAAACTCATCGCCTATGCTCTGCAGAAAGAAGGTACAACCCGAAAAGCTGCACAGCTTCTGGACCTTCCCCAGGCAACCCTGGCCCGCAAGAAAACAAAATACGGACTGTAACAGTCCTTCAAACGCACAGAACCCGGCAGCATTGTCTGATGCTCCGGGTTCAGATATATAGTAACGTTTAGTAAGGATAAAGTTATCTCATCATTTTGCCTTCAGGGAAAGTATGATTAGCTCTTTCATTCATAGGAAGATTCTTCATGGCGAAATCGATAACTTCCTCCAGTTCATCTTCGGTATAGCTGATTTTATTAGTTTCTGCGAACTGTCTTGTCAGTTTTTCGAGTACAGCTCTGTCCTGTCCCTGCGGAATTGTATTTCCCAGTGAATAAGCTCTGTTGAATGCCTTAAGTAATTCTGAATTTGACATAATCGTACCTCCATTTATTTCATAAACACTTTTTTCTTTTCGCTTTAATATATAAGCATATTCCATGCCAACTTGCCTAAATAACATAAAAAAACCCAGTAATCTCAATACATATTGAAATTACTGGGTTCTGACTGTTATTATATTGTTTGAATCCTTAACAACAGTCAATTTCTCCTGTTATTATATTCTCCCTTTTCTTAATAAAATCGCTTTTTAAACACTGTCTGACCCATATATGAATCACGCGTATTTTTCTTCTTCTGTTCCCTTGGCTGCCTGCCTCTTTGAAACGATATCTTTCTGCAGTCCTAACCTGTTGGTCTTAAAGTGGAAAAACGGTCTTTCTTTGAGCTGTATTATCTCAACAGGCTGCATGTGAGGTCTGAGGCATTTTCTTATCTTCATCTCCACATCTGCCACTTCATATCCGTCTTCAAGCATCACATACATGTACGGCAGGAAATATCCTGGATGTTCTTCATCGGGAACCACAACGAAGAACTCATCGTCAATACCCTCAATATTGGCATCTGCGACAAGGTTCTCCATCGGCAGTGTCGCCAGGTCTCCTCCTCCGAATCTCGGAGCTTTACCTCGTGTCAGGGTATGCAGGTTTCCGTCTTCTGCCATATATCCGATATCACCTGTATGCAGCCATATTCTTCCGTCCTTATGTCTCCACAATGCCTTTGCTGTCGCTTCCGGTGTATCATATCCCAGCATAAGCCCAGGTCCGCTGATGCAGATTTCTCCCTGCTGATTATATGTCAGTTCTTCTTCTGTCCCCGGTCTGAATATGCTGATAACTGTCTTCGGCAGAGGAATTCCCACGTTACCGTCTGAAAACATACGTGAAATTACAGGAATAGTGACATTTGATCCGGCTTCACTGCATCCGTAGCCCACAGTGAATGTCACATCGCAGTTATAGCTGTTCAGGAACTTCTGAGCGTTCCTGATCTGTTTATTGTTGTATGATTCACAGCCTACGCCGGATGCCAGCAGATGAGACATATCATAATCATCCGGCAGACGTCCGTTTTTCATTACTGTATCAATAAACATCGGTATTATCGGCCATGCATTAGGACGATATCGCATCATCTCCAGGTCTACATCTTCAGGTTCGCAGAATGGATCCAGAATAAGTATTCTGTTGGATGACAGCGGCATCAGAATCATTGATACCACTACCGCTATCAGTGCAGGAGGCAGTATTGTAAGCAGCCATGTGGTACGGAAATCATCTGAGCTTGCATAGAAATTCATCTGATGAATCACACCGATCATAGTATGAGCTGAATGGATTACCTGCTTGGAAGGTCCTGTAGAACCGCTCGTATATGCTCGCAGGAGCGGACGATTGATATTCGGCGAAGCAGCTACCTGACCGAAATGCTGATTTCCTGCTGCCAGGAATTCATCCCAGGTCATTGTTGCCGGTCCTCTAGCAGGGGAACGTCCATAATGACTGTCGAGTGACTTTCTGATGTATTCCGGCATGTCTTCATGATCACCTGAATCAAGCGAAAGTGAACATTTCACAAAATGAGAGAACACATGCGGAGGCATCTTCTCATAATTGCCCGAATGGCATGGATCAAGCAGCACCACTTTCTCGACACTGCTGCCTGCAAGGTAGGCTTCAAGCTCATGCTGTCTTAGGAAATCATGCGCAATTATAACTCTGGCTCCTGACTTTGCAACAGCCTCAACATTCTCCATAAGTGTATTGTCGCGACAGAGAAGTGATGCACCTATTTTCTCTGCAGCAAGCAGCAGATATATAAATTCAGGCACCGAACGCAGGAATACCGGGATCTGATCGTTCTCCCTGATGCCCAGCGCTTTAAGTGAACGCGCAACTGCATCCACATTTTCAAACAGGGTATTCCAGGAAATGTCTGTACCGTAATAGTGAACTGCGGTCAGATCCCATCCTCTGCAGTTGGCTTCGAGATATTCTCTCAATGTGCACTCAGGAATTTCCATATTCCTCATCGCTTCAGGATAATATTTCATCCATGGGCGGTCTATACTCGGCCTGCCTGTAAAGTTTTCATTCATAAATTGCCTCCCCTTGATATATTCCAAATAAATATGTGCTGAAATTACAGAACCTACTATATCATATGCGAATATTGAATGCACAGGAATCATACTGACAAAAAATGAAGCAAAGTGATTCACGTGGAATCACTTTGCTGTTCATTCTTATTTATTCATATGTGAAACAAGATGTATTCCATCCACCATATGGTTCAGATAATCAACTATGGCGGATTTATCCGATACTACGGCTCCATCTCCATAATCCCACAACAGTTCAAATGTGCGCTGCAGTATCTTATGCACATTCAGACTGCTGACCATTACGACATTGTTCTCACTGCCGACATTTTTCATTCTCATGTATGACATTGTGTCACCGATAAAAACACATTCATTATCTGCAAAATGGCATTCTGTTCCCAGATTGCCGTAGATCATCCTGATCTCCAGATTGTTCGAGCTTCGGCACAGCTCGATCATATGCTCCATGCAACGTTCCATCTGGGCAGAATTCAGATGAACCTTCCTGTTATAATAATCGATTTCATTATGTACAACAAAATTGGAAACGGCCTCCTCCTGTATAAGCAGCCTTATGTCGGATTCCTGCATCGCTTTATAATTCATATGCTGTATAGTCCTCAGATCATCAGGATTCACCGTCAGAGTTCCTGCACTTTCCAGCTCAGTCAGTACTTCTTCAAAAACATCCTCCGGCATGAACTGTTCTGTAATGTGCCCTATTCCCCATCTCAGATTCGGGGAAATAATAGCATGAATATAATCATGTCTCATAAGCATATCTATCATCATGATTCTCTGGAACAGTAATTTGTCATTTGTACACAGGTTTCTGACATTATTGTATATTACGCTGCAGTTTTCTGTTTCCTCACTGACTGAAACAGATATACATTTCTTGCTGTTGATAAGCATGCCTGTTATAAAGAATTCGTCTTTTACCGAAAATATCATTCTGCCGGGATCCTGTTCTGCTCCATACAGACTGAAATCGATAGCAGTATTATCTGTCAGCAGATTGACAAGAAAAAGTGTATCATTTATATAATCCCATTTATCTTCACAGATATTTATCAGCATACGATAATGAACGTTGGGATATCCGCCCTCTTCCGGCAGGTATTCATTTCTGATCTTTGTAAACCAGAGTCTCTGTTCCTTATCTATTGCCATAAGATCCATCACTGCAACCACGTCAAGAGATTTTACCCTGCGCAGAACGGGATGGTGCATCTTTGCCACGTACCGTGCAAGATCCAGTTCAGGGAAAAAGTATGTTTTCTGAGCCACATCGCTGCCGGTGTTTTTTTTGAGATCTCTCACATAAATGTATTCCGCTTCCAGATTATCATATATTGCCATCTGCAGATCTGCTTCACTGACGACCTGGTAATCATTCAGTAATTTCTGTTTCCCTGTCTCACTGCATGATTCAACTAACGTTCTGCTTATTCCTTCTAAAATCTTGTCAGCAGATTTCTCAGACGGAATCATGCGTCCGCTTATCCACTTGCTTATGTATGATACATCATACTGAAGCTCATTTGCCAGAACACAGTTCTTAAGCTCTGCATCCGCCATAAGACTGTCCAGCAGTCTGCTGAACCTGTTTTTTTCTGTCATCGTTCACTCCTTTATTCTGTTAAAACAGAGTTAATCTATATTATATCACTATTATTTCAAAGTGCAATAACGGAAAAAGCCCGCTGAAATACAGAATTTCAGCGGGCTGCGGATTTTAATGGCACCCCTAGCCGGAATCGAACCAGCAACTAACCCTTAGGAGGGGCTTGTTATATCCATTTAACTATAGAGGCACATATCTGACCAGCTTATGTTCTGAGATTAATATCTCCCGGTCCGAATGTTTTATATATAATAACATATATGCAGTGAACTTTTCAAGTATCCACATTAAACAAATACGAAAAATATATAACACCTTTTTAGTCCATTATGTATTTTTGATGTATTTTTGCTGACTTGCTCTATACAAAATATAGTGCACTGGTGTATAATCATCACCAGATGCTGTTAATAATAGGAGGAACCACCATGTCAGTAATAATTACAGGAAATGCAGATCCTAAGGAAGCTCAGGCTTACGTTGACTATCTGGAAAATAAATATAACCGCAAACTGGATAAGCTTGATATCAGAATTGACGGCGACTATGCTGATCTTGACTATACATTCTCACACGTTCCTTTTGAACGTATCAGAAGAATCACCGGCTACCTCGTAGGCACCATGGATCACTGGAACGATGCCAAAGCTGCCGAAGAAGCCGATAGAGTCAAGCACTCTCTCGTATCAGAATCAGACCAGTTTGAAAAATTAGCATAAGCATACCAACTGTCGGTGTCTCTGTGCGGACCTGACAGATACTACCCGGTAACAGAAATGACAACACTGAACGAAAGACAGAAAGGCGCAGTGTTGATGACCAGCTCTGCGTTCCTTTTTTCTGCTATGCAGATTGCTATCAATATGTCAGGCAGCACAATACCTCTGATGGAGCAGATTTTTTTCAGAAATATCGTGTGCCTTTTCATGAGTCTGGCAGTCATACTCAGAACCGGCGGCTCGCTGTTCGGAACCAGGAAACACCAGCCGCTGCTTTTTGTGCGCTCGATTTTCGGTTTTATGGGGTTTATCACAATGTTCTACGCATCTGCCCATGCCCATCAGGGAGACGTTACCACACTGATGAAGCTGTCACCTTTCCTCATAACTCTATGGGCGGCTATATTTCTCAAGGAGAAAATCAGAAAAGTTCAGATTCCTGCCCTTCTTATAGCTTTCGCAGGTGCTGCCCTTGTCGGCAACCCCGCCTTCAACTCCAATATGTTCCCTCTGTTCATGGCATTTCTGTGTGCTGTTTTCACAAGTGTTTCGTATACGCTTCTGGCGTATTTCAAAAACAAAGTGGACGGCATGACAATCATCATGCATTTTTCCACATTCTGCGTTATAGCCACCATTCCTTTTATGCTTCATAATTTCGTGGTGCCGGACCCTCACGAACTTTTCCTGCTGCTTCTTATCGGTATTTTCGGCGGTTTCGGTCAGATTACCCTCACCTATTCATACAGAATGGCTACTGCTGCAGAAATCAGCATTTACAATTACTCTGGTATTATTTTCTCGATTATTCTCGGCTTTTTCTTTCTGGGAGAAGTTCCCGACTGGTCATCTCTCATCGGCTGCGTTCTTGTTATTGCCGCCGCACTGATCACATATCTTTTCTCAGGCAGAGATCAGAAGTCCTGATCCGTCATCAGCCTGTGCCTCTGGCAGTGCAAAACCCCTCTAAAACCTTGTATTATCACAACTTATTATGATATAATTAATGTGTATGTGCAGAAACAATTATTCATAAATAAGGAGTGAAGACCATGAACAACACACAGAACTACACAAGCTCATTATCCGAAAGATATCCGAGCAAAGAAATGAAATACCTTTTCTCGCCTGAAATGAAATTCAGGACATGGAGAAAGCTCTGGATAGCTCTCGCTGAATCCGAAAAAGAGCTTGGTCTTCCTATCACAGATGAACAGATTGCCGAGCTCAAGGCTGCGGCAGATGATATCAATTATGATGATGCAAAGGAACGTGAGAAGATAGTGCGCCACGATGTAATGTCCCATGTCTATGCTTACGGGCTGCAGTGTCCTAACGCCAAGGGAATCATCCATCTGGGAGCCACATCATGCTATGTAGGAGACAATACAGACCTTATCATCATGACAGAAGCCCTTAAACTTGTCAGAAAAAAACTCATCAATGTAATAGCAAATCTTGCTGATTTCGCAGAAAAATACAAAGCGATGCCCGCACTGGGCTTTACACATTTCCAGCCAGCTCAGCCTACAACTGTCGGCAAGAGAGCAACACTGTGGCTCCATGATCTGGTTCTTGATCTTGATGATCTTGATCATGTGCTGGATAACATGAAGCTTCTCGGTTCGAAGGGAACTACAGGAACTCAGGCAAGCTTTCTTGAACTCTTTGACGGAGATCTGGAAAAAGTAAAGAAAATCGACGGACTCATCGCAGAAAAAATGGGCTTCGACGGATGCTACCCTGTATCCGGTCAGACCTATTCAAGAAAAATCGACTCAAGAGTACTGAATGTGCTGGCAGGAATAGCCCAGAGTGCACATAAATTCAGCAATGACATCAGGCTTCTGCAGCACCTTAAGGAAATCGAAGAACCATTTGAGAAAAATCAGATCGGTTCATCAGCTATGGCATACAAGAGAAATCCTATGCGTTCAGAGCGTATCGCAGCTCTTTCCAATTTCGTTATCGCAGGTTCTCTCAATCCGGCTATCACAGCTTCGACCCAGTGGTTCGAAAGAACTCTGGACGACTCTGCCAACAAGAGACTCAGCGTTTCAGAAAGCTTCCTGGCGATAGACGGCGTTCTGGAGCTTTACATGAACATAACCTCAGGCCTTGTTGTATATCCTAAGGTCATCGAAGCAAGACTTATGTCCGAGCTGCCTTTCATGGCTACAGAAAACATCATGATGGACGCTGTCAAGGCTGGCGGCGACAGACAGGTGCTTCACGAGAAAATCAGACAGCACTCCATGGCTGCCGGAAAACGCGTCAAAGAAGAAGGCGCCGATAATGACCTTCTTGACCGCATTGCTGCCGACCCTGATTTCAATATGACAAAGGAACAGCTGCTGGCACTTATGAAGCCTGAGAACTTCACAGGCTGTGCCGAAAGCCAGACAGAAGACTTCCTCAATACAGTTGTGAAGCCGATCATCGAAGCTAACAGAGATGCCCTCGGTATGCACGGAGAAGTTACTGTCTGACAGACTGCATAGAATATAGCCGCTGCAGCACCGGGAAACAGACCGGGAAGGTAACGCAATTATAACTTTTAAAATATAAAGGAGATTCAAATGATCAAAGCAATCGTAGGCGCCAACTGGGGCGACGAAGGAAAAGGTAAAATCACTGATATGCTTTCTCAGGAAGCTGACATCATCATCAGATTCCAGGGCGGAAGCAATGCAGGCCACACCATCAAGAACAATTACGGCAAATTCGCTCTCCACATGCTGCCGTCAGGTGTTTTCTATGATCACACCACCAGCATCCTCGGAAACGGAGTTGCCCTCAACATCCCTTACATGTTCAATGAAATCAATGATATCGTAAGCAAGGGTGTGCCGAAGCCGAAGATCCTCGTATCGGACCGTGCCCAGATTCTGATGCCTTACCATATTCTTTTTGACGAATACGAAGAGGAACGTCTGGCCGGCAAAGCTTTCGGTTCGACAAAATCAGGCATCGCTCCTTTTTACTCAGATAAATATGCCAAGATCGGATTCCAGGTTCAGGAGCTTTTCATGGATGAAGCACTTCTCCGTGAAAAGGTGGAACGTGTCATCACTCAGAAAAACGTTCTGCTGAAACACCTTTACAACAAACCTGAGCTGGATCCTGAGGATATCATGAAAACTCTGATGGAATACAGAGATATGGTGGAACCGTACGTATGTGACGTTGCACTTTTCCTTGATGAAGCCATCAAAGCCGGCAAGAATATTCTGCTCGAAGGTCAGCTGGGTGCCCTCAAAGACACAGACCACGGCATTTACCCGATGGTAACCTCATCATCAACGCTTGCTGCATACGGTGCTATCGGTGCAGGAGTGCCGCCATATGAAATCAAAGAGATACTGACAGTTGTCAAAGCTTACTCAAGTGCTGTAGGCGGTGGTGCTTTTGTCAGCGAAATACTCGACGAAACTGAAGCAGAAGAACTGCGAAAACGCGGCGGCGACGGCGGAGAATACGGTGCTACAACCGGAAGACCGAGAAGAGTCGGCTGGTTCGACGCAGTAGCCACTAAATACGGATGCATGACTCAGGGAACAACTGAAGTTGCTTTCACAGTGCTGGATACGCTGGGATACCTGGATGAAATCCCTGTATGTGTTGGATACGAAATCGACGGCGAAGTGACAACACGCTTCCCGTCAACTGCAAAGCTTGAGAAAGCAAAACCTGTGCTGAAAAAGCTTCCGGGCTGGAAATGCGATATCACGGGCATCAGAAACTTCGAAGATCTTCCTGCTGAAGCTCAGAACTATGTTGACGAAATCGAGAAAATGATCGGCTTCCCTATCACGTACGTATCCAACGGACCTGGCAGAGAAGATATCATAAAGAGAACTCCAAAGCTCTAACTGTACTTCAGTCTCGATTAATATAATTATTTTCCCGGAGGTGTATAAAAATGTACAAAGAAGCTATCAGAGCTGCCTGGGCTGAAATCAACATCACAAATCTTGACTACAATATTAAGAACATCAAAGAAAAAGTCGGTCCCGGCAAAAAAATCACAGGAATCATCAAGGCTGACGGATACGGACACGGTGCAGTCAAAATGGCTACTGTACTGCGTGCCAATGGTATCGATTCATTCGGCGTGGCAACACTTTCTGAAGCTGTCAGACTGAGAGAAGCCGGCTTCCTTCTCGAAGAAATCCTGGTTCTCGGACTCACTCCGGAACCATACGTTGACGTTATTGTAGAGCACCGGCTTTCTCCGGTAGTATGCGACTACAAGAACGCCGAAGCAATCTCAAAGGCGGCACAGAAAGCAGGTATAGTTATCAAAGGCTATATTGCAGCCGACACCGGAATGGGCCGAATAGGCTACAACCCTGAAGACCCGGCATCCATTGATGATGTGAAAATGATTCAGACTCTGCCTAACTTCCAGATTAATGGTCTGTTCTCCCACTTCTCCACTGCAGATTCAGCTGATAAAACATATTCAGCTGTGCAAGAACAGAGATATTCCGTATTCTACAAAAGACTTAAAGATGCCGGTGTTGATATTCCTCACAGAACACTGTCCAACAGTGCCGCTGTTATGGAAATCGCATCAGCACACTATGACATGGTGCGTCCAGGAATAATCCTCTACGGATGCTATCCGTCAGACGAAGTGGACAAAAATCAGCTTTCCATCAGACCTGCTATGTCTGTAAAAGCCAATATCGTTCAGCTCAAAAAGGTTCCTGCAGGAACTTCAGTCAGCTACGGCCGCAAATATACTGCGACAAAAGACAGCCTCATAGCTACTATCCCTATCGGCTATGCTGACGGTTTCCCGAGACCTTATTCATCAAAAGGCAAGGTCATTGTAAACGGAGTTTATGCTCCTATAGCCGGCAATATATGTATGGATCAGTGTATGATTGACGTTACCCATGTACCTTATGTCAAGTTAGGCGATGAAGTTACGATTATGGGAAGTGACGGAATCTGTGAAATTTTGGCAGATGATATTGCTGAAGCAACGGGCACAATAAATTATGAAATAGTATGTGCTTTCGGTCAGAGACTGCCGAAAGTTTATGTCTATTGATTTCTTATACAGGGAACTTCTTTCAGTAAAGATTCCTGCAAAACAGGACATATGCGCTCTGCATGCCCTGTAAAAATTAAAGGGAGGGAAATAAATGAAAAAATTATCGGTATTTGTTCTGACTTTTATCATGATTTTTTCCATGGCTGCATGCGGAAGCAGCACCGGCAGCGACAATGCCGGTACTACAGCACCGACACAGAATTCTGATACTGCAGACAACTCTTCATCTGCTGCCGACGGTGAAATCACGGTAACTATCGATATCGATTATCCTGACAGTTCCAAAGCTGCTGACGTGGATGATGCCAGAGTTGTTGCTGCCGACGGCAGCACTGTACTGGATGTCCTCAACAGATATGCGGAAGACAACAATGTGGAAATCCGTATGGATGATACCAGCAGTGCACCGTATGTGATTTCTATCGGTGGTGTCGAAGCAACTGACACTGCAGGCTGGGTCTATGAAGTGAATGATAAAACCATCATGGAAACAGCAGACAAACACATGGTCAGAAATGGTGATGATATCGAATGGTCATTTGAAAACTGGAACGATATGGATGACTGATCATCCAAAAAAAGCAGGAACCGGTATTTGCCGGTTCCTGCTTTTTTAATACTGTATTTACATATGTTCCTGCTGCGCGATAACGATTGCCTGCTCTGCACTCTGGAAAATATATTCTTCTCCGATCATATCAACAAGTCCACCTTTACGCATTTCTTCAAGCACCTTAGGCTGAACGCTTGTCAGATACACTTCTGTACCATGGCTCTCCAGCTCTTCAACAAGCTCGATCAGCGCCTGAATACCTGAAAGATCTATAACAGGCACACCTCTCATCGAAAGGATAAGTCCTTCTGTCACACCTTCCTGTTCAGAAAGTTTCTTGACAAGTTTATCGACAACTGCGAAGAAAATCGCACCTGTCAGATATGCTACTCTTACCTTGCCTGATACCTTCGGAAGATTAATGCCGATTTCTTCAAGTCTGTCCTTCTCGATATCGCTTACTGTAATGTCGATATCAGTCAGCTTGAACAGAATTAGAATGATTGATGCTCCTACTCCGATTACAATCGCCTGCGTCAGATCCAGCACTACAGTTGCACCCATTGTTATGAGGAATTTCACAATTCCGGATTTGAATTTATGTCCGAAAATAAACCTGATATTTGCCCAGTCATTCATTCTCCACGCTGTCACGATAAGTATGCCTGCCAGTGCCGAAAGCGGTATTGCGGACATTACCGGTGCCAGCACGAACATTGAAAGCAGCAGTATGGCTGCATGTATTATTCCTGTAAGTCTTGTCTCACAGCCTGCCTTGATGGCAACGCTTGTTCTGGCGATGGCTGCCGTTGCAGGAACTCCTCCGAAAATCGGAATAATTATATTGCCTATGCCCTGTGCTATAAGCTCTCTGTCCGCATTCAGCTCTTCTTTTTTCATTTTGCCGGCTGAAGCTCCGCACAGCAGACTCTCAATCATACCCAGTGCCGCGATGGAAAATGCCGGAACAAACAGATCCCAGAACTGGTTTATATCAAGGCTGCCGATGGCAAGTCTGTCATCAAGGAACAGCGACTTCGGTATCTCTCCGACCACCGCCACGTCCATCTGCATGAAATGATTCGCGATAAGTACTATTATCAGTGCCGCCAGAGATGACGGAAGCTTCTCATTCAGCTTCTTAGGCCAGATTATCATTATCAGTATCACTGCCAGACCTATACCCATAGCTGCGAAGTTAGGATCAAACCCTTGAGTGAAATACGAAGCAACTTTCATTATAGCCAGATCACCTTCGGATGTTACCCCGAAGAAGTTGTCCAGCTGTCCTAGAGCTATAATAATGGCGATTCCGGAAGTGAATCCTGTGATTACCGATGATGGGATGTAATATATTATGCGTCCCAGTTTCAGCACTCCCGCCAGTATCAGGATTATACCCGCCAGAAAGCATGAGATCAGTATACCCTGCATCCCGTATTTTGAAGCCAGAGTGACAAGTATCGCTGTCATTGCCCCTGTAGGACCTGATATCTGAAAAGATGCCCCCGAAAAAATGCTGATTATTATTCCACCTATGATTGCTGTAACAAGTCCGGCAGCAGCCGTTGCTCCTGAGCTGACACCGAATGCCAGTGCCAGAGGAAGTGCCACCGCCGCAACGGTAATACCCGCCATAAGATCTCTGCCGAAGCGTTTACCATTATAGCCCTTGAATTCATTTTTTATATCACTTACATATTCTTTTACCAGATTCATATATCCTCCCGTGTAAATCTGCAGAAATAATTCTCCCCATATCAATTATATAATGATATGGGGATTAATCAAGGGGTCAAACCGGTACTAATTTGCTCAATTTAATTTTTTTGCTGTCTTATGCCAGCTTTTTTCAACTTTTTTGTTTTTCTCATTCTTTAACTGCTGTTCCATTGTATTGTATCCTTTGCTAAAAGCTTCAAGATTAATACCTGCAATACTGGCAGAGAATTTTTTCCTGATTTCCTCCTCTATAGTACCATAATGCAGCTTCGGCAGCACCTTTGTAAGTGCACCCAGCATTACCATATTAACAGCAAAGGGTTTTCCCATTTCCTCGGCAATTTCTGTCGCTGCTATTTTGTAATATCCCGGATCATCAGTCTCCACCAGTGTACTGTTGACAAGTACGACAGCGTTCTTTTTTACAGTGTCCCTGTACCTGTCGAATCCCTCCTGATTAAGTGCGATGAACACATCTGCCGTATCAACTTTCATATAATCTATATCATCATCTGATATGACCACTTCAGCCTTGCATGCTCCTCCCCGGGCTTCAGGTCCGTAACTCTGAGTCTGTGAAATATTGTAGTTTTCTCCAAGCCCATATCCTTCCGCCAGAAGCACTGATGCTAGGATGACTCCCTGGCCGCCGGCTCCTGCAAACCTCACATTGATTCTCATCCTATTTCTCTCCTTCCACATTTATGGCACCATCAGGGCACAGTCTTTCACACAGCCGGCATACCAGACATTCTTCTGTATTGCTTACATCCGGCATTGCCGAGCCATATCTGCTACGCTTCTTTGACCTGATAAAAATTTTTTTCGGGCAAACCGTCAGGCATATATTACAGCCTTTGCAGCAAGCCTTATCAATCGTAATATCTGCCATGCTTCTACCCTCTTTCTATTCCCTGTTCTTTCAGTTTTGCCTCTACTCTTTCAATATATTCCAGAGCATTTTTATCGTGTCTGAACACCCCTACCGGGATTTTGCCCTCCACCGGCTCGCTGCCTTCTCTGTAAAGATATGTTCTTTCTTTGTACTTCTGCATGATGGCTGCCGGGTCCTTCTCACCATACACTCCTTTACCTGCCTGGACAGGACACTGTGTCTGTACTTCTATAAAAGAAAATCCTCTGTGCTCTATTCCCTCTGCTATTGATCCGGCCAGCTGCACTGGATGGGCTGTCGTCCACCTTGCCACATAGCTTGCACCCAGTGCCATCACAAGTCTGCATCCATCTATCGGCTCATCGATACTCCCGAAAGGGGATGTCTTGGTAACGGATCCTTTTGGTGTGGATGGAGATTTCTGTCCGCCTGTCATCCCATATATATAATTGTTGGCCATCACTACTGTCAGATCTATGTTTCTTGCTGCAGCGTGCATCAGGTGATTCCCACCTATTGCCAGACAGTCCCCATCGCCTGTGAATACCAGAATCTTCTTGTCAGGCCTTGCCAGTTTCAGTCCTTCTGCGAATGCCAGTGCCCTGCCGTGCATGGTGTGCATAACGTCCAGTTTATAGTAGCATGGTATCCACGATGAACATCCGATGCCGCTGACACAGGCAATATCATCTTTAATCCCAAGCTTATCAATAGCGTTGATTGCTGCAAACTGAATAATGCCGTTGCCGCAGCCCGGACAGAACAATGTAGGAAGCGAATCCGTCTTGATATATTTCTCATAAAGCTTATTCATCTACGCCCACCTCCCTGAGGATCTCATCAAGTATCTCCTGAGGAGTATGTATATCTCCGCCGCATTTTGACATCGGAATAACTGTCTTGTCTTTGAGTACACGTTCCACTTCTCTGCTGTACTTGCCGACATTCATCTCAGGAACAATGACAGTATGAACATCTCTGGTCGCTTCCCTGAGAAGTTCTTCAGGGAAAGGCCACACGGTATTGATTTTCACCAGTCCCACTTTGAGATGACTGTAATCAGTATTGATTGTCTCCTGAACTCCTTTTCTGAAAATATCCCTGAAAATCCTGAGCTTCGGTCTGAGCCTGTCATCCTCTACCTTTCTTGCCAGTTTAACAGCATTTATTGCAGGTCTTACTACTGACCCGTATGCTACGATGGCTACATCTGCATCATCCATGAAGTACGTTCTGATATCTGCGATCACATCCACATGGTCCCGGATTTTTTTATTTATATTATTGACGAATTCACCACTTTTTGAAGGGACATGTCCTATACGTCTTCCCATGCTGTCGTGCAGCTGTCCTTCCACCAGTGTGTTTTCACCCTGGAAAAAGTCCGCCTGCGGTGATACAACGTATTTCTGCTTAACACTTTTAATGTTTCTGGAACCATCCTCCAGTACTACCTTTTCACGCATGTGACCGATTACTTCATCGGCCAGCAGTATTACCGGTGTTCTGAACTGTTCAGACAGTTCGAATGCTCTCACAGTGAAATCGTACATTTCCTGTACTGATGACGGACTCAGTACTATAATCTCATAGTCACCATGGCTTCCATATCTCGCCTGATATATATCCTGCTGTGACGACATGGTCGGCTGACCTGTCGACGGGCCGCCTCTCTGCACATTTACTATCACTATAGGTGTTTCGGTTACGGCTGCGAAACCAATTGCTTCCTGCATCAGTGTATAACCAGGTCCCGATGTTGCTGTCATAGCTTTCTTACCGCCCCATCGTGCACCTATTATGGCACACGCCGATCCGATCTCATCCTCCATCTGTATGAAGGCACCGCCGCATTTCTGCATTTCCGATGACATCATTTCTATGATTTCCGTCGATGGCGTGATCGGATATCCTGCGAAAAATCTGCATCCCGCATAAAGCGCTCCTTTGGCACAAGCTTCATTTCCCTGAAGCACCTCTTCTTTTTTCGCCGGCTTAGGCGGGTTTTTCTTTAGTGATTTAGCTGACTCTGAAGTTCGCTTATCCATGCTTTTCTAACCTCTCTTTTTTAAGTCCTGCCTCACGCTAAATACTTTCTTTTCAACTTCATAGTAACATTGTATACTATTGCCTTCAAGCATACTACATTGAAATTTCAACATTTTATCTGTTCAAAACAGGCACTTTGTATTATTGTATACAATTTTATTCTATTAAGATGCCAATACTCTAAAAGCTTTATTTTATATTCTTCTCTTATAAACCATAATAAAACACCGCCCTGCTCCATATGCAGTGCGGTGTTTCTGCCATTCTCATATCTGCCGGTCAGTCATCCTGATCTTCTGCGAAATCTATGGACCTGATATAATCATCTATTTCTGCGAAATCTATCTTCAGATCACCATCAAATATTCCCACAGGAACGTTATCCCTTATTCCATAAATAGTAAACAGCTGTTCATCATCTTCAAATTTATATACCAGTATTCTCTCTTTGTCATAATCGACAAGCCAGTATTCTTTTACTCCGGTTTCCTGATATTTGTTAAGCTTAACGGTCATATCCTTTTTTCTTGTTGAAGGAGAAAGAACCTCTATTGCCAGAGTCGGTGCGCCTTCTGCTCTCTTGCGCGTCAGTATGCTGTGATCGCAGATCACGTACACGTCAGGCTGGACAACTGTTCTGTTGTCTGATTTACTGAGCTTGAAATCTGTCCCTGCCTGCCCTGTTATGCACTTTCCTCCTCTGCTGCGGATATAATTGTACAGTCTGCCATGCAGCTCACTCGAGATAATCTGATGAATAATCGTTGCTCCTGACATATCATATATAAATCCGTCAATCATCTCCACCCTGAAATCCTCAGGAAACTTCTCATAATCTTCTATTGAATAATTACCATTATCTGCAAAATAATCAGCTGCGTTCTCTTTCACCTTAAATTCCTGTGACTCTGAACCCCTGTCACAGGTTGAATAATACATATCGCTAATATCAGGAAGTATAAGTGCCTTCTCTATAGCCTGCAGTGTTTCGTACCGCGGAGCTTTCGTAAATCCGCCGAAAACCTTCTGAACAGTTCCAACCGGAACTCCTGATTTTTCTGCTATCATGGCATATGTGTACCCAAGCTCACGTTTTCTTGCCTTCATCTCTTCAATATTCATTCCTCTGCTCCTTTCCCAATGATACAGGTTTGTCAAATTACTGTATATCCTAAATATATTAAGATTATATCCTTATATTATCCATATGTCAAGTTAGTATCCATAAAAAAACCGATCTGTCCGGGGTTACCTCACCCCGGCAGAACGGCTGTCTGTTTCTTCATTTATTTCTTTTTATTTTCCATCCAGCGTTCCTCTGCTCTTTTTCGGGAAGCTTCAAGATGTCCGGCGACCGCATCCCGTGCCCTTTGCACATCCCGGGCGGCGATAGCTTCATATATCTGCGCATGCTCCTTATATATGTCCGGCAGATTTTTCTCTTTTTTCAGAGTGTTCTTCCTGGCTGTATGCACATAATCCTGATATGATTTAAGCACCTGAACTATAAATCTGCTTCCTGACATCTGATAGATCATATTGTGAAATACTTCGTTGGCAGCAAGCAGCTTCTCATACATATTATTTTCTGTATAAAAACTCATCAGTTCCAGATGTTCACGCAGTGCATTAATTTTATCGCTGTCAGCGTTTTCTATGGCCCAGGTGACGGCAAGTTTCTCCACCTCGCTGCGCACAGCATATATGTCCGACATATCCTTGCGGCTGAATCCTCTGGCAAAACATCCTTTATTGGGAACATACTCCACCAGCTGTTCCTTGACAAGCTGCCTGAAAGCATCACGTACAGGCGTCCTGCTTACCTTGAGATCTGTAGCAATCTTGTTTTCTGTAAGCTTTTCTCCCATTTTATATTCGCCGTTTATTATCCTGTCTCTCAGAACTTCCGTCACTTCCTCAGCCAGAGAGGCTTCTCCTGTCATTATTTTCTCATTCACTTCTGATCTCCTGATACATAATACAGTGCCGGAAGCATACAGACTCCCGGCACTTCTTTAACTTGCAAACTACAGCAGATGATTCTCTATAACCTGAACAGCAGGATCGAAGTCCTCAATCTGCAGATAATACTCGGCTGCATCAAACAGAGCCTGCATCGGAGCCAGTCCTATGAGCTCCGTTCCGATAACAGGTACTCCATATCTGGCAGCTTCATTTCTTACCAGCTCTGTCACTCTGTGGAGAGGTGTCACTGTGAAGTCGGTCATGTTGATTGATACCTGGGCGATGTTTCTGTCTTCGAGCATAACACCCATAGCTTTGACGCATTTAAGACCGCCGGAAGATTCTCTGATGATTTTGCCTATCTTTGTTGCTATCTCCAGATTATCGGTTCCCAGATTGATATTGTATGCGATGAGAGGAGGTCTTGCTCCTACACACACAGCTCCTCCTGTAGGGTGAATTCTCTGTCCTCCGAAATCCGGAATCCAGTCAGGGTCCTTGACCTTCTCAGCCATACCCTCAAACTGCCCTTTTCTCACTTTTGCCAGATTCTGTCTGTGAGGTGCCGTAGCGGATTTTTCATAAAGGAACACCGGCAGATCAGCTTCCTCAGCGATCCTCTTTCCTACTCTCTGTGAAAGCTCGACACATTCGTCCATTGTAGCTTCCTTGATAGGGATAAACGGCATTACGTCAACGCAGCCCATTCTCGGATGTTCCCCTTCATGCTTGGTCAGGTCGATAAGCTCCACAGCTTTCTTCGCCAGCTTGACGCTGGCTTCCTCGCAGCCTTCAACGCTTCCCATATAAGTGATAACAGTTCTGTTGTGGCTCGGATCCGATGAATAATTCAGCAGGGTACAGCCAGGAGTGTTTCTTATCTGATCCACACATGCTTCAATTATTTCTGTATTTCTGCCTTCACTGATATTAGGTACGCTTTCGATTATTTTCGCCATTCGTCTTTCCTCCGTTTTTATATAAAGTGTACAGTGCCGTCCGGCACCAGCTTTGTTCTGTGCGTTCGGACCTGTCCTACAGGCTTCCTTCTATTTCCGCATAAAGCTTCTTCGCAGTCTCTTCGCCCTTTTCCAGCATAGCCATGCCCTCTGCACTATACTTCGCCGCAAGTTCCTCATCCTTAACTCCCGGCAGGTTGATCTTCACATTGAGCCAGGCACCCTTCATGCATGTCATGAGATTGAGCACAGCCACACCGATATCGCTGGCAGCATTCGGATTCGATCTGCCAACCATCGATTCAGCAATTTCTAGACCAGCCGCTGCCATCTGCATTACACTGAAAGGAACCTTTGTTGCTTCCAGTGTTCCATCTGCGATGGCCTGCTTTCTTGCAGCCTTTTCTTCATCCGTTTCTTTCGGCATTTTAAAAGCTGCCGCAACCAGATTATATGCCTCTGTATCTTTATCAATAGCTTCCGCGAATTTCGTATAAAGATCTTCTGCCTTATCCTTAGCTTCTATACATACATCCTGATAATCAGCATATTTCTCCTTGCCGATGGTAAGTCCGCAGACCATTCCCATCAGCGCTGCAGCCTGCGCTCCCGCAAGGGCGCTGACACTGCCGCCGCCGGGGGCCGGTGCATCTGACAGTAATATGTCAAGATACTCATTCATTCTCAGGTCAATAAGCTTCATTTGATCAATTCTCCTTTTTTGATTATTTTGTCAGCGAGATTCGAACCGAATCTGTAGCACAGCATTTCGAAATCAGGCGCATCCCAGATAACGATATCCGCCTGCTTGCCTTCTTCAATTGTTCCCACCAGATCTCCTCTGTTTATTGCACATGCAGGATTAATTGTCACTGCAGTCAGGATTTCCTCCGGTGTCATTTTGTATCTGAGATATCCCAGGTTTACCGCCAGCTGCAGATTCAGTGACGGACATGAGCCGGGATTGAAATCGCTGGCGATAGCTACAGGTATTCCTTTGTCTATCATGGTTCTTGCCGGTGCGTATGTCTTGCCGAGATAGAACGATGTTGCCGGAAGCAGCATCGCCGTTGTTCCGCCGGATGCCATGGAATCCATTCCGGATTCGCCCGCCGCTATAAGATGCTCGGCCGATACAGCCTCCAGCTCGCCCGCCAGTCTTGAACCCCCTATGTCCTCAATCTCGTCGGCATGTATCTTAAGTTCAAATCCATATTCACGTGCCTTTTCCATATACTTCCTGCTCTGCTCCGCGTTAAATACCGAATCCTCGCAGAACACATCGCAGAACTCGGCAAGTCCTCTTTTTCGGACTTCCGGAATAACTTCACTGCAAAGCATTTCTATGTATTCGTCGCCTCTGCCTTCGTACTCAGGCGGTATCGCATGGGCTCCCATGAAGGTCGGTACCACATCCATCGGATGCTTTTCTCCCAGTGCCTTTATCACTTCCAGCATTTTGAGCTCATTCTCCATGTCAAGTCCGTATCCGCTCTTGGCTTCGCATGTGGTGATACCCATATTAAGCATTTCATCAAGGAATCCTTCACTCTTGGCATAAAGTTCTTCGAAGCTCGCTTCTCTTGTTTTTCTCACTGTGTCCAGTATTCCGCCTCCGGCTCTCAGGATGTCAAGATATCCTGCTCCGGCAAGCTTCATCGGGATCTCGTTCTGCCTGTAGCCTCCGAAAACCAGATGGGTATGTCCGTCAACAAAACCCGGCGTGGCCAGTTTTCCCTCTGCGTCGATTTCCTGATCAAACTCACCTTCCGGGAGTTTGCCGTCTTCTGTGATTTCTCTGATGATCCCGTCTTCTACAGCGATGGCAGCATCTTTCAGCTTGAGGTTCTTTCCCTGCTTGCTGCCCTTATGGCTGTAGCTGCCTGCAGGTGTCTGCAGCCAGCCAATATTTTTTATTAATAATCTCATGCGTTTCCCCTTGTTTATTTTACATACTTTGATACTACATCGTCTACCAGTGCATCGTCTGCAACGAATGGAATCGTTATATGTCCTTTCCCTGCATAATTCTTATTGTATGCCACAGATGTTTCGAGAGCGTTTTCGTTTCGTGCCCAGTTTCTTCTGGCAACGCCGCCCATTACATCCCACATCATTGCTGATCTGATGATATTGTCGATTCTCTCGCTTCCGTCCAGCACGAGGCCGAAGCCGCCATTGATGGCTTTGCCTATTCCGACGCCGCCGCCGTTATGCAAAGCGCACAGGCTCATGCCTCTTGCAGCGTTTCCTGCGAAGCACTGTACTGCCATGTCGGCCATAACGTTACTGCCGTCCTTGATATTGGCTGTTTCTCTGAACGGTGAATCTGTTCCGCTTACATCATGGTGATCTCTTCCCAGCATTACAGGACCGATCTTGCCTTCTCTCACCAGTTCGTTGAACTTGAGTGCAATTCTTGTTCTGCCTTCTGCGTCCTGATACAGAATTCTTGCCTGGGTACCTACTACCAGCTTGTTTTTCTTGGCATCTCTGATCCATATCCAGTTGTCCCTGTCCTGGAACCTTCTGTTCGGATCGATGCAGTCCATCGCAGCCTGGTCTGTAGCGTCAAGATCTTCAGGCTTTCCTGACAGACATACCCATCTGAACGGTCCGTATCCGTAGTCGAACAGCATAGGTCCCATGATATCCTCTACGTATGAAGGCCAGATGAATCCGTCCTTTTCATCGTAGCCATTCTTCGATATTTCCCTGACACCTGCATCGTACATAGCTTTCATGAAGGAGTTGCCGTAATCGAAGAAATATGTTCCTCCTCCGGTAAGGGTTTTAATTGCTTCATAATGTCTTCGCAGTGATTTGTCTACCATTTCTTTGAATTTTTCCCTGTCACTGTGAAGCATTTCTGTTCTTTCCTGGAAAGTGAGCCCTACTGGACAGTAGCCGCCGTTGTATACATTGTGGCATGATGTCTGGTCAGAAAGCAGATCAATATGAAAGTTCTTCTCTACCGCTGCTTCCAGCAGATCTACGATATTTCCCCAGTAGGCAATTGAAATGCTTTCCTTTGCTTCCAGCTTCTCATTTGCAATTCTGAAAACTTCATCCAGGTCTGTACAGATAATATCCACCCATCCCTGATTGTGTCTTGTTTCTATTCTTGATTTATCTACTTCGGCAAATATACCTACTGCATTTGCTATGTTAGCGGCTTTAGGCTGTGCACCGCTCATACCTCCCAGGCCTGATGACACGAAGGTGTATCCTGTCAGATCTCCCTGCTCAGGTACTCCCAGATATTTCCTTCCTGCATTCAGTATGGTGTTGAATGTTCCGTGAACAATTCCCTGAGGTCCTATATACATCCAGCCACCTGCTGTCATCTGTCCGTAGTTGGCGACACCCATCTCCTCTGCTATCTCCCAGTCATCAAGATTGTCGAACATACCTACCATCAGTGAATTTGTTATAACAACTCTCGGTGCTTCAGGTTTCGACGGGAAAAGTCCCAGCGGATGACCTGATTCAATTACCAGCGTCTGATCCTGGGTAAGCTCTTCAAGATACTTCTTGATGAGTCTGTACTGCAGCCAGTTCTGGCACGGCTGTCCTGTTTCTCCATATGTAACAAGCTCGTATGGATAAAGTGCGATTTCAAAATCCAGATTGTTGTCGATCATTACCTGAAATGCTTTGCCTTCTATGCATTTTCCTTTGTATTCATCTATAGGTCTGCCGTAGATTCTGCCTTCAGGTCTGTATCTGTATGCATATACTCTGCCGTAGTTTCTGAGCTCTTCCATAAATTCAGGTGCCAGAGTTTCGTGCAGCTCCTGCGGAACATATCTCAGCGCATTTTTGAGCGCGATCCTAGTCTGTTCCTTCGTAAGTCTGAATCCTCTGTCCGGAGCTCTTCTGACTCCTTCAACGAATCCCGGATATTCAGGAAGCTGATTATCCAGTTTGATGGTCATTGCATCTGATATTGCTTTGTTGTCCAGCATGACTTTTCCTCCTTATCTCAGCTGTCCGACAGCCTTTTCCACAACTTCAACGATTTTATTTGATTTTATCATTTCATCAAATTTCTTCAGTTCAAAATGCATGATGACATCTTCATCTACCGGCTCAACGGATCCCCTGATGAAATCGTATACCGCCTGGGTTGCAGGAGCAAGTCCTTTTTCACCTCTGAGCCATATTGCCTGTGATGCTGCGAAAAGTTCAATTCCCAGAACCTTCTGTGCATTGTCCACTATCATTGCTGCAGTTCTGGCTGCAGTGGTTCCCATACTTACATGATCCTCCTGGTTTCCCGAAGACGGAATGGAGTCGACACATGCAGGATGAGCGTATATCTTATTCTCGGATACCATAGATGCTGCCGCGTACTGAGCGATCATAAAGCCTGAACATACCCCGCCGTGTTTTGTCAGGAACGGCTCAAGCCCTTCTGAAAGCTGCGGATTGATCAGTCTTTCACTTCTTCTCTCAGATATATCGGCATATTCTGCGGCCGCTGTTTTTAGAAAATCAAAAGCCAGCGCCATAGGCTGCCCATGGAAATTTCCTCCTGAAATCACTTCATCCTCATCCGGGAAAATCAGAGGATTGTCAGTTACTGCATTTATCTCTCTGCTGACTGCTTCATATACATATTTAATCGCATCTCTCGATGCTCCATGCACCTGTGGAACACATCTAAGTGAATAAGGATCCTGCACTTTTTTCGGATTCGTCATATGGGCATTGTCGCTGCCTTCAAGCAGAGTTCTGAGATTTGCTGCGGCATCTATCTGACCCTGATGGCCTCTGACTTCATGCACCTTAGAGTCATATGCTTTTCTGATTCCATTAAGAGCTTCCGCTGTCATTGCTGCAGCGATATCAGCTGTCTTGGCCAGATTCATCGTATCATATAATGCGTTGATGCCGATAGCTGTCATTACCTGGGTTCCGTTGATCAGCGCCAGACCTTCCTTGGCTGCAAGTTCAACAGTAGGAATTCCTGCTTCTGCCATTGCTTCCTTTGCCGGCATTACTGTTCCCTGGTATTCTGCTTCACCTTCTCCGATCATCGTCAGGACCATATGAGACAGAGGTGCCAGATCACCGCTCGCACCAAGTGAGCCTTTTTCCGGAATCTGCGGATGAACTCCTTTATTCAGCATATCAAGGAGTGTATTTAGTGTTCCCGGTCTTATTCCCGAGTTTCCTCTGGAAAGTGCATTGCATCTGAGCAGCATGATGGCTCTTACCACATGCTTCGGCAATGGATTTCCCATAGCACATGTATGACTTATAATAAGATTTCTCTGCAGATCTGCTGTTTCATCGTCAGAAATGAAGGTGTCAGAGAATTTCCCGAAGCCTGTTGTCAGTCCGTAAATTATTGCACCCTCCTCCAGCTTCTTATCAACATAATCTCTGGCTTTCTGCACTGCTCTCTGAGCGTCTTCTGTGATCTCCACCTTTTCGTTTTCTCTGCAGACTCTTATAACCTGCTCTACAGTAAGGTCTCTTCCATTGATCATAATAGCCATGGCATTTCTCCTTTACAACAAAGTGATATTTCACTTAATTAGCATAAATATACATAATTTATGCATACTTATAACATATACTGTCAACACGATTTGTATTCTTAATTATACAAGAAACCATTGAAATTTACCACTATTTTTTGAAAATTGCCAACACTCTGACGTGGTCACGCTTTAACGAGATAATACTTTAATTTGTATATTTATTATTCTTTACACTCCTTATTTTCATTATGTATCTTTATTACATACAGTCTTCCGCCGCAACTGCATCTGTAAGCTTTGATTTTCTGCATAACACATGTATATCGTTGTCTGGGATACTCTCTTCCGCATTTTTCGCACTTGATAATATATTTTATCTTATTGCTGCCGTCCAGTATTTCACTTTCTACTCCCATTTCTTCAAATGATGACGTGCGCTTTATATTATATCCATATGCCGCGTTCATCTGCGAAGCATACTCTTTCCATTGCATGCCATGCTCATAACAGCCCTCACATGTATGAAGAACCTCATGTGCTATTACACCGCGTATTTTCTCATCATCACATTTCAGTATGAATTCACTGATTTCTATTATGAATTTCTCTCCCTGCTTTCTACAGCAGCCGAACCTTTTCTTCGGTCTTGGATTTACTTTAATCTGCTCAGAAATTGTAAAAGGCACGGGTATCTTCAGATTCCGTGCCTCCTCTATAACTTCTTTCAGAACTTCATTTAATTTTTCTGCATTCATTGATATTTCACCATTTCAAATACCTGTTCCACATGGAACATACGGATATCTGATCTGAATTTTCAGCTGACGGATATCCGGCAGTATTTTTATCCCAGTTTTTTCAGTAATTCTATCAGTCTCTCAAGCTCATCCTTGCTGTAGAATTCAATTTCTATCTTTCCTTTTTTCCCTTTCTGATTAAGAGTCACTTTTGTACCCAAAGCATTTTTCAGATCTTCTTCCACACGTTTCACATCAGCAGTTTTCTGTTTTACTCTGCTCCTGGTTTTAACTCCGCTTTTATCCTGCTGTGCCAGTTTCTCAAGCTGCCTGACTGACAGACCATCTCTGATGGCCACTTCTGCCAGTTCTATCTGTTTTTTTTCATCACTGACAGCAGCAATTGCTTTCGCGTGCCCTGTAGAAAGACTTCCATCTTCAATATATTTTCTTACTGTTTCCGTAAGACGCAGAAGTCTCAGGCTGTTTGCTATATATGGACGACTCTTGCCTACACTTTTTGATACTTCTTCCTGTGTCAGCCCATAAGTTTCTATCATCTGTCTGATACCTTCTGCCTCTTCAATTGGATTCAGATCCTCACGCTGCATATTCTCGATTATAGCGAGAAGCATATTCTCTTCATCAGTAAGTTCCCTGACAATGCACGGGATTTCTCTGATTCCGATTTTTCTTGCTGCACGCCATCGTCTTTCACCCGCAACTATCTCATATCCCTTTTCTGCTTTTCTCAGTACCAGCGGCTGTATCAGTCCATGTTCTTCTATCGATGCTGCAAGTTCATTGAGCTTATCTTCATCAAATGTCTTTCTCGGCTGATTGGAATTCGGTTTTATATCATTTATATCAATGTAATCTATTCCTCCGCCGGTCCTCTCATTTTTATCTACTTTCTGCTTAGGATCTTCAGTTTTTTCATCTTCATTTTTACTGTTTTTTTCTGCCCTGGACTGCAGTGTCACCTCAGCATCACCGAACAGCGCATCAAGTCCCTTGCCGAGCCCTCTGGTTTTCTTAGATGCTGCCATTTATCTTTCCTCCTCATCACTAAGGAATTCCTCAGCAAACTCCATATACGCAATAGCGCCGGATGATCTTGGATCATACTGGATAACAGGCATTCCATGGCTTGGTGCTTCTGCAAGTCTTACATTCCTCGGAATAACTGTAGTATACACTTTTTCTTTAAAATATTTTTTTACTTCTTCTACAACCTGCATTGATAGATTTGTTCTGCCATCAAACATGCTTAATATTACACCCTGTATTTCAAGATCAGGATTCATATTTCTCTGAACTATATCTATAGTGCTCATCAGCTGACTTACTCCCTCAAGTGCATAAAACTCGCACTGTATCGGTATAAGAACTGAATCAACTGCAGTAAGTGAATTTATTGTCAGTATTCCAAGTGATGGCGGACAGTCAATAAATATGTAATCATATTTCGGCTTCAGTATATCAATCGCCCTTTTAAGTCTTTTTTCTCTGCCTGCAAGTTCGATAAGTTCCACTTCTGCACCGGCCAGTTGAACACTTGCCGGAATTATGTCAAGATTCTCCACTCCTGTTGACAGTATAGCATCTTCTGGATTATAGTTATCTTCAATCAGGATCTCATGTGTTGTTACTTCCAGTCCTTTTTTAGATATCCCTACTCCGCTCGTTGTATTACCTTGTGGATCAATATCGAGAATAAGTATTTTTTTGCCTTTCATTGCAAGACAGGCAGCAAGATTTATATTAGTAGTAGTTTTACCTACTCCACCTTTCTGATTAAAAATAGCTATCGCCTTACCCAATTCGTTGCCTCCTTTAATTACTTTCTTGTGTTATTATCATATTATATATCAATTATTGTTTTTTTACCACTTATTTTGCAAAAAACTATCAGATGTTCCACGTGGAACATCTGATAGTTTTGAAAGAAGTTATTTAGGATTATATGTTACTGACAGATAGGAATGGTAATTATCACCCTGAGGTTATCACCTCGATCCTCCTGCTCAAAAGTTGCACCTTTTTCTTTCAGTGCCATGTCGTTAAATGTTTTTCTTAAAGTATTAAGATACAGCTTATAGCTGATATGTCTCACTTTATTACTCTCTCTTTCTTTCTCCTCTTTATGAACCATATATTCATCCACAAGCTTTTCAGTCTGCTTCACATTAAAATTATTTTTTACAATTTTATTAAGTATTACTTTCCTTATAGAATCATCATCAATTTTCAGAAGCGCTCTGGCATGACGTTCAGTCAGTTTATTATTGACAAGCATCTCCTGAATATCTTCAGGAAGGTTCAGTATTCTGATTTTATTTGAAATAGTTGACTGATTTTTACCGAGTCTCGCTGATAATTCAAGTTGACTGAAGCCATATTTTTCCATAAGACATTTATATGCTTTAGCTTCTTCTATGTATCCCAGATTCTCTCTCTGTATGTTTTCAACAAGTGCAATCATACCGGCTTCTTCCTCAGAAGCATCTCTTATTATTGCAGGCACTTTATCAAGTCCTGCCATTGCTGCTGCACGCAGTCTTCGTTCACCTGCAATCACCATATAATCTCCGGCTGATTCTTTCCTGAGAATCAGAGGCTGGAGAATACCGAATTCTTTTATGGAATCTCTGAGTTCCAGAAGCTGTTCTTCAGCAAAAATACTCCTTGGCTGCTGATTATTTGCCTTTATCATACTGATAGGTATCTCAGTCGTTTTCCTCATAAACATAAATCCATTCCTCCTTCCTGAATACATAATAACAGCCTGTACATTTATAAAAAAGAACTTCTGACATACAAAAAGAGCCTATATTCGTTATTTAATAGGCTCTTTTGACGGAGTTCCGGCTTTTCTCGGATATTTCGACCGGGTAGATTCAGCTTTATTAATATATATAAGTGTATGCTCAAATGGTAGTTCGTCAAACTGCGGATTCTCGATCCGCATGACTTCACCGCCCAGCATTCTGATGGCATTTGAAGCATTATTCAGTTCTTCACTGCATTCAGGACCTTTATAAGCTATAAATGTACCGCCTATTTTTACAAACGGCAGGCAATATTCGGACAGTGTGCTCATATTCGCTACAGCTCTGGAAACACATATATCAAATGATTCTCTGAAATTAGAGTTACGACCCAGTTCCTCTGCCCTGCCATGAAGTGCAGTCACATTATCAATACCATAATTCTCACACAACTCATTTATTATTCTTATTCGTTTATTAAGAGAATCAATAAGAACAAACTCTTTTTCAGGAAAAGCAATCGCGAGAGGTATCCCGGGAAATCCTCCACCTGTACCTACATCTATAACTGAATTTGCATTTCTGAATTCAGCTGAAGAAGCGCAAAGCAGAGAATCCACATAATGCTTTCTTATAAATTCATCTCTATCAGTTATAGCGGTAAGATTTATATGTTTATTTTTTTCAAGAACAGATTCCATATATCCTTCAAATTTCCGGGATTTGCCATCATCATAATTTATATGTAATCTGCTGCATATGCTTTCCACATTTTTCATATTATATTTCCTTTTTCTTCCTTCTCAGTTTTTCCAGATGTATAAGAAGTACATTTATGTCTGCAGGAGAAACTCCGGATATTCTTGAAGCCTGACCTACAGATACAGGTCTGAACTGATTTAACTTCTGTCTTGCTTCAATTCTCAATCCCTCTACTTCATTATAATCAAAATTCTGCGAAAGCTTCCTGTTTTCCAGTTTTTTAAATTTCTCTATCTGCTGCATCTGCTTGCTTATATATCCCTCATACTTTATCTGAACCTCCAGCATAGTTTTCTGATGCTGTGATAATGCAGGTCTATCATCATCTATTTCAGCAGAATCATCATAAGTTATTTCAGGACGCTTGAGCAGTTCAATCATAGATACAGCACTCTTGAGCGGTGTGCTTCCTTTTTTGGTAAGAAAATTGTTAACATATTCAGGTCTGACTATTTTATTTTTCAGTCTTTCGGTTTCTGTCTCGACAGCTCGTTTTTTCTGTAAATATCTATCATATCTGTCTTTTTTTACTAATCCAATCTCATATCCACGCTCCGTCAGACGCAAATCTGCGTTGTCCTGCCTCAGAACCAGCCTATATTCCGCTCTGCTGGTCATTATTCTGTAAGGTTCATTAGTACCTTTAGTCACGAGATCGTCG
Organism: Clostridiales bacterium; assembly: GCA_022763735.1. GTDB lineage: Bacteria > Bacillota > Clostridia > Peptostreptococcales > Anaerovoracaceae > Lentihominibacter. The sequence continues at coordinate 17,822 of JALEQY010000105.1, read as the reverse complement.
ATGAGAACGCCAATATAAGCCTCACTTCTGTCGAGAACAAAACTTTTTTGGCCATTTATTTTGCATACAGCATTAATTCCTGCCATCAGACCCTGTGCTGCAGCCTCTTCATAACCGGAACTGCCGTTGAACTGACCTGCACAGAACAGATTTTCTATATGCCTGTTCTCAAGGCTTGTCTTAAGATCAAGAGGATCTATACAGTCATATTCAATAGCATACGCCGGGCGTACTATCTCTACATTTTCAAGACCTGCAATAGTTCTGTAAAATTCCACCTGAACATCTTCGGGAAGACTTGATGACATACCTTGTATATACATTTCATCAGTATACAGACCCTCAGGTTCAATAAACAGCTGATGTCTTTCCTTATCAGCAAACCTGTTTACCTTGTCTTCTATAGAAGGACAGTATCTTGGTCCTACGCCCTCTATCTGGCCGCCAAAAAGTGCAGATCTGTGAAAGTTATCCCGTATTACTTTATGAGTTCTTTCATTGGTATATGTAAGCCAGCATTTAACCTGATCTTTCTGAAGATCATCATTCATAAATGAAAAAGGAACGATTTTCTCGTCACCATCCTGAGGTGTCATTTTATCATAATCGAAACTCGGAGCAAGTGCACGAGCAGGTGTTCCGGTTTTGAATCTTCTCATAGGGAGTCCATACTCTCTCAGCTTCGCAGCAAGCTCCATTGAAGGTGCCAGACCATTAGGCCCGCTGTCATAAGCACTTTCACCTATAAATATTTTTCCTGCCAGAAAGGTTCCTGTAGCAAGGATAACTGCAGAAGCTCTGTAGCATGAACCAGTTTTGAGAACCACTCCGCAGGCTTTTCCATCTTCTATAATAAGATCTGTTACTTCACCCTGCTTCAGATCAAGATTCTTTTCAGCTTCAAGAGTTTTTTTCATTTCAATATGATACTGGTTTTTATCAGCCTGAGCTCTGAGAGAGTGCACAGCAGGACCTTTGGCAGTATTAAGCATTCTGCTCTGAATAAATGTTTTATCAATATTTATTCCCATCTCACCACCGAGTGCATCTATTTCTCTGACAAGATGTCCTTTGCCAGTACCTCCTATCGAAGGATTGCACGCCATCATTGCAACTGCTTCAAGATTTATTGACAGAAGCAGAGTCTTTTTGCCCATTCTGGCAGAAGCAAGACCTGCTTCACATCCGGCATGCCCGGCACCGACAACAATAATGTCGTAATTTCCCATTAAGAATTTTTCCATTGTAAAAATTACCGCCTTCGGTTTAATTAATTTATTTGCCAAGACAGAATCTGGCAAATACTTCATTTATTATATCATCATTCACACTTTCACCGATAATTTCTCCGGTTAGTTCGTATGCATTTTTCACATCAATTTCAATAAAATCAAGAGCCTCTCTGTTTACAGCCATCTGCAGCGCATCTTCAAGTGAATTGAAGCTGTCAGTCAGAAGATTTATATGGCGTACATTATTTACCATCATGCTTTCACTCTGAGTTATTTCACCACCATATACAAGTTCTTCTACGGCATTTTCTATTTCTTCTATACCATCACCGTTAATGAGAGATGTTTTTATTATCTGCGAATTCGGAAGCATATTTCTTATCTGAACACTATCAATCTTCTGTTCAAGATCTTTCTTGTTTATAAGCACAAGGCATTTTCTTTCTTTAAGATACTCAATGATCTCTTCATCTTCAGAAGAAATTTCTTCACTGCCGTCCATAATAAAAATTATAAAATCGGCATTGTTGAATGCTTCTTTTGACTTCTCAATTCCAAGCTTCTCCACCTTGTCTGATGTTTCTCTGATACCTGCTGTATCAATCAGATAAACAGGTATATTTCTTATACTCAAAGCTTCTTCAATAGTATCTCTGGTGGTGCCTGGAATTTCTGTCACTATTGCACGCGTTTCTCTGAGAAGGCCATTCATCAGTGAAGACTTTCCTACGTTAGGTTTACCTGCTATCGCTACTCTTATTCCCTCTCTTATCATACGTCCTGAAGAGGCTGTAGATAGCAGTTTTTCAATCATATCGCCTATTTGCTTTATATTTATTTCCAGTTTATCATATGTTATTTCTTCAATATCCTCATCAGGATAATCTATATTTACTGTAATATCAACCAGGAGATCAAGGAGATTCTGTCGTATATCGCGTATATACGATGAAAGTCCACCTTCAAGCTGTGATAAAGCAACATCAAAGCTTTTGTCTGTTTTAGCCTTTACAACATCAATAACTGCCTCCGCCTGTGACAGATCTATTCTTCCATTAAGAAAAGCCCTCTTGGTAAACTCACCCGGTTCAGCAAGACGCGCACCCTTTCTCAGAACAAGAGAAAGAGTCTTTCTTAAAGATACAGTACTACCATGACAGTTTATCTCAACAACATCTTCAGCAGTATATGTTGCAGGACCTTTCATATAAACAGCAAGGACTTCATCTATAGTTTGACCATTATCTCTGTCAACAATTTTACCATAAGTCATCCTTCTGTTCACTATTTCTTCTATACCATGAAATTCGAAAATTTCCTCAAGTATATCAAGAGATTTTTCTCCGCTTATTCTTATTATTCCTATACCACCTTCACCATAGGCAGTAGCTACAGCAGCAATAGTATCATCCATATAATTGATTCTCCTGTAAATTGAATAAAGCAATGCCCGATAGACTTCAGGCATTGCTCTGATTAAAATCCGAATTATTTTTTCAGCTCAATCACAACTCTTCTGTAAGGTTCATCTCCTTCACTTCTGGTTGTAATGTGAGGGTTCTGCTGCAGTGTGGCATGAATAACTTTTCTCTCGTATGGATTCATAGGTTCAAGCCTTACATGCTTCCTGGTTTTAATAACTTTTGCAGCAAGTCTGTTGGCCAGCTGTTCGAGAGTTTTCTGTCTCTTAGCTCTGTAATTCTCAGCATCAACAACAACCTTAATGTATTTTTCACTGTCCTTGTTTACTACAAGACTGGTGAGATACTGAATAGCATCAAGAGTCTGTCCTCTTTTACCGATAACAGTACCTGAATCCTTGCCATCCATTTCCACATACACGATACCATCTCCGGCTTTAGCCTTGAGATTAAGTGAAAGACCCATTTTCTCAGTAATTTCCTTAAGGAAAGTTACAGCTTCATGCTCCTCGATATCCTTAAGTTCATCTTTGTTAACTACTTCAATATTTATATTTGTTTCAGGAACAGTTTTTTCTTCTTTGACCTTCCTGTCTTTCCTGTCTCTGGATTTTTTCTTATCGTTTCTGCGTTCTTTTGCCTGAGGTTTGACAGCAGCTGTTTTCTGAGGTTCCGGTTTTACAACCTCATCAATTACTTCTTCCTTGATTTCCGGTTTTTTCTTTTCCACTCTTACTTTAGCAAGTTTAGAGCCTATTCCAAAAAAACCTTTCGAAGGTTCTTCTAATACAATGACCTCCACTTCATCTCGGGATACTTTTAAATCAATGAGAGCAAGCTTTACTGCCTCCTCGACATCAACACCCCATTTTTCTGAATAGTCCATTATTTTTTACCCTTCTTTTTATTTCCGCCTTTATCGTTTCTTAATTTCTTTCTCAGAGTTGCCATATGAATGTTAAAGAAAATCTGAATAATCTGGCTCACAGCCCAGTAAAGAGCAAGTCCGGAAGGGAACGATCTTGCCATCCAGAGAATCATGATCGGGAAGATGAACTGCATCATCTTCATCATTCCGCCCATCTGATTGTTCGCATTATCCTTGCCGCTGAGCAGCTGGTTCATAGTGAACGAGATAAAAGTTGCAACACCTGCGATGATAGGAAGTATCCATGGATCCGGCTGACTGAGGTCTTTGATCCACAGAAATGATTCATGGAAAGCGAAAATCATATCACCAGTTATATATTTCATAGGGTTTCTCAGCAAAGCGAAAAGACCCATGATGATAGGCATCTGAATCAGCATAGGAAGACATCCGCCCATAGGGTTGAATTTTTCTTCCTTGTATAATTCAGCCATCTTGATATTCAAGGTTTCCTTATCATTGGCATACTTTCTCTGCAAAGCCTGCATCTTAGGCTGAACCTCTGCCATTTTAACAGTAGATTTTGTCTGCTTTATGTACAGAGGATACAGGCAGAGCTTTACAACTACAGTAAAAATTATAATAGCAATACCATAATGACCTACAACTCCATAAAGAAGGCGCATCAGCCATCCCATAGGTTTCGCTATTATTCCCAGTATTGTGTACATTAATTAATTTCCTCCTATTTTAAAGGATCGTATCCACCCGGATTAAACGGATGACATCTGAGCAATCTCCTGATACCGAGATAGCTTCCTTTAAAAAAACCGTATTTTTCCAATGCCTGAATAAAATAAGTCGAGCAGGTAGGATAAAATCTACATGTCGGAGGAAAAAGAGGAGATATGAATTTCTGATAGAACCTGATGATCATAATCAGTATATGCTTCACTTATCATCACCTCTTGCTCCGTTATATAGTTTCGCCTTTCTCACAGCATTGTTCAGTGATTTCTGGACATCACAAAATTTCCTGCCTTTAATCGTGTTCCTGGCTATGAAAATAAGATCATATCCTGTTCTCATATCATCGCGGACAAAACGATAGCTTTCTCTCATAAGACGTCTGGCACGATTTCTCACAACGCTGTTTCCCACTTTTTTGCTTGCTAAAAACGCTGTTCTGTTGTATGAAAGATTGTTTTTCCTGTAAAAAAGGACTATATATCTTTCACCGATGGATCTGCCCCTTTTATAAATAGCGGCAAAATCATCTTTATTTCTCAGTATATCCTTTTTTAGCATAAAATTACCATTTTATACAGCATAACAAAAAGACCACGCTTGCGGTCTCTATGCTGATAAAACTTTTCTTCCTCTTTGTCTTCTTCTCTTTAAAACATTTCTACCGTTCTTAGTACTCATTCTTTTTCTGAAGCCATGTACTTTTTTTCTCTGTCTCTTTTTTGGCTGATATGTCATTTTCATAACGACTCGATTCCTCCTTTTTTCCTAAACTAAAAAGCATAAATCTGAATTTCAATTCATGCATACATGCTCGTCTATTATACCGCCCAGAAACAGCTATGTCAATTGATTTTATTACCATAAATGGCAAAACCATCATAGTTGAAACAGAAGTTATCAACATATTGTTATGCCTGTGTAAATTGTGCACAATTTTATCCACAGATAGTGGATAACTATCGAAAATTTAATTTTTTCAACAAAAATTTATTACCTATTGCCTGTGGATAACTTTTTTTGATATGATATATCCATCATAAAATGAGAGGAGAAACCATGAGAAAAAAAATCGACGAAAGAAAATGGCAGGACGTATTATCAGAAATAAGTAAAAATGTTACAGAAGTCAGCTACAGGACATGGTTTCTTCCGCTTACACCTCTGGATATCGATGAAGAAGCAGAAGTTTTTTACGCAGCATCTTCAGATGATTTTCATATAAACCTGTTAAATACACGATATATTCCAATATTCGAACAATCTATAGAAGCCGTATATGGAAAAAAATACAAAGTCGTAGTCAAACTTATGACTGAAGAAGAACTCGGCGAATTTTTCAGCAGCGACAAAACATCACAGAAAAAAACTCAGATAATAGAAGCAGAAAACGAAGATGAATTCAGGGAAGAGTACTTCCTTAACCCCAGATACAACTTCGACAATTTTATTGTCGGAGAAAACAACAAATATGCTCATGCAGTAGCACTGGCAGTTGCTGAATCACCAGCTGCAGCCTACAATCCTTACTTTATATACGGAGGATCAGGGTTGGGCAAAACACATCTGATGCATGCAATAGGACACTACATACTTGAAAATGATCCGTCAAAAAAAGTTCTCTACGTATCATCTGAAATGTTCGCATCAGAGCTCATCAAGGCAATACAGGACAAGAAAAACCATAATAACAAAATGAATGCCTTTAAAAACAAGTACAGGAATATCGATGTACTTTTAATTGACGATATACAGTTCATAGAAGGAAAGGATGCAACACAGGTTGAATTTTTCCATACTTTCAATACACTTTATGAACTGGAGAAGCAGATTGTAATATCAAGCGACCGCCATCCAAGCAAACTGACAGATCTGGATGAACGACTCAGGTCAAGGTTCCAGTGGAACATAGTTGCTGACATCAAACCGCCTGATTTCGAAACAAGAGTTGCAATACTGAGAAATAAAGCAGAACTGGAAGGAGTTACCATCGATGATGATATGCTCGAGGTTATTGACCTTATAGCTGGCAAAGTAAAATTCAATATAAGAGAGCTTGAAAGTGCTCTTACCAGAATAATCAGCTATTCAACACTGTTTAAACAGAAAATAAATGTAAAATTTGCAAGAACAAGCCTTAACGATATATTCTCTACAGGTGATTTCAACATAACATGTGAAACAATCAAGAAAGCTGTATGTAAAAAATATAATATAAAGATAGCAGATATTGAATCATCCAAAAGAAAAAGAGAATTTGCATATCCAAGACAGATAGCAATGTATCTCTGCAGGGAAATGACCGACGAATCACTCCCTAAAATAGGAAAATCCTTCGGAGGACGAGATCATTCAACAGTAAAACATGCCTGCGCGAAAATAGCAGAAGAAATAAAAAAGGATTCTGAGTTTGCAGAAGAAATAAGATCACTTAAAAATAATATAGAATAGTTATCCCCAGTGGATGTGGACAAAAAAAACACATTATCAACATGTTTTTGTGGAGAAAAAAAACAGTGATTTCAACCATTTCACGAGTTATCCACAATATCCACAGGGCCTACTACTACTACTACTAAATATATTAAATAATAATAATAATCGTTTTTTTTATTCGGGAGGACATATATGAAATTTACTTGCAATCAACAGAAATTATCAAAAGCTCTTAACACAGTCTCCAAAGCAGTTTCTACAAGAACAACTCTGCCTGTACTCAAAGGCATACTCATAGAAGCTGATTCAGATGGAACACTGACAATGACAGCTTCAGATCTGGATATAAGTATTCAGAAAAAAATAAACGCAGAAGTTCATGAACCAGGCTCTGCAGTAGTTGTATCAAAACTTTTCGGTGATATTATACGAAAACTTCCTAATGAAGAAATAATAATAGAAAAAACAGAAGACAGCAGTATACTGATAAAAACAAATTCATCAGAATTCACTGTAATAAGTCTTCCTGTAGATGAATTCCCGAACATCAAAGATAACGAAGATATAACAAATACTCTGACATTTGACAGTGAAATATTCAGAGAAATGGTGAAAAAGACATCATTTGCTGCAAGTATAGATGAGGCAAAAGGCATACTTGTAGGTATTCTGACTGAAATAAGCAGAGATAAAGTATCCATGGTAGCTCTCGATGGATTCAGACTGGCACTTGCCAGTGAAAACATGCAAAGCAATGAAGAAAACAGCTTTATCATATCGGCAAAGATAATGAATGAAATAAGCAAAATCGTTTCGGATGACGACGAAGAAGAAGATATCAGAATATGTCTGGGAAGTAAAAAAGCATCTTTCATTGTAGGAAATACGGAAATAGTGCTGAGACTTATGGAAGGTGAATTTATAAGATACAGAGACATAATCCCATCTGACAGCAGCATAAAGGTTGTAATAGGCAGAGATATACTTCTTGAAAGTATAGAAAGAGCCTCTCTTCTTGCTAAAGAAGGAAAGAACAATCTTATCAAAATGAGTATCAGAAATAATCTTCTTACAATAACATCCAGATCGGAGGAAGGTAATGTCAGGGAAGAGATAATTATGGAAAAGACAGGAGAAGACCTTGAAATAGGCTTTAACTCAAAATTTGTAATAGATGTTCTCAAAGTTATTGAAGATGATGAGATAGCTATGAGCTTCAAGACAGGTACATCACCATGTGTGGTAAGACCTGTGGAAGGCGACAGATATGAATATCTTATTCTTCCGGTAAGAATTCCATCAATGTAAGATAATAGTTAAGCGGTTATATGTATATCAGAGAAATAGAATTAAAAGATTTCAGAAATTACAGGGAACTCAAGGTATCCTTCAGCAGGCATGTGAATATTTTCCTGGGAAACAACGCTCAGGGGAAAACAAATCTGCTGGAGGGTATCTATTTGAATGCAATGGCAAGATCATTCAAAACCACCAGAGACAGAGAGATGATACGTTTTGGAGAAGATTTCTGTAAAATACGCACTGTTTCAGTGATTGACGATGAAGAACAGACAACAGAAATAGTAATAACCAAGGACGGGAAAAAAGCAATCAGGCTGGACGGAATGAAAGTATGCAGAACATCTCAGCTTCTCGACAGAATGTATATTATTATATTCTCACCGGAAGACCTTAAGATCGTAAAAGATGAACCCGAAAAAAGAAGAAAATTCATTGACAGAGAGTTATGCCAGATAAAACCCGGATATTACAGCGACCTGAGCAATTACAAAAAAGTACTCCGTCAGAGAAATACATACCTGAAAGAAACAGATATAGAACCATCAGTACTTGATATCTGGGATTTTGAACTTGCAAAATATGGAAGTAAAGTTATACTGAAGCGAAAAGAATTTATAGATAAAATAAATACAATAAGCAGCAGAATACATGAGGGAATTTCAGGCGGCAAGGAGAAACTTGAGCTGAAGTATGAGCCTAACATTGATTTTACAGGGAATACAGAGAAGGATTATTATGATCTTCTTGTATCGGAGAGAAATGATGATATAAGAAACAGGACAACAGGGAGGGGACCGCATAAAGACGATCTGAAAATATCAGGTAACGGGGCTGACTTGAGGAAATTCGGATCACAGGGACAGCAGAGGACAGCAGCTTTATCACTCAAGCTGTCTGAAATAAGGCTTATTGAAGAAGAAACAGGAGAAAAACCGGTTCTTCTTCTTGATGATGTACTTTCTGAACTTGACAATGAACGGCAGACCTATCTGATAAACTCACTTGGAGAAAATCAGATGTTTATTACAACTGCGGATCTTTCTGGAAAAGTGGCAAGATCTCTGCCTGAGGGCAAAGTATTTAAAATTTCATCAGGGAATGTAGAAATAGAAATATAGAATAAATATAAAAAGTCAATAATCAGTCTGATGAAATAATATAAAAATTAAATTTTTTAATAAAAGATAAAAGTGTCAAAATAAGCTTCCAGGGGTGAAAAAACGGCGATTTCAGAGCGTTTTACAGAAAAAAGATGATTTCAGTCCAAAAAAGTCACAACGTTGTAAAGAGAAAAATTTTGTGATATAATGTAACATCCATGATAAAACAAAAGGAGATCAGATAATGGCAAAAGACGAGAAAATACAGCAGTATGGCGCCGAGCAGATACAGGTGCTTGAAGGTCTTGAAGCTGTAAGAAAAAGGCCTGGCATGTACATCGGAAGTACAGGTCCCAGAGGTCTTCACCATTTAGTATATGAAGTGGTCGATAACAGTATCGACGAAGCTCTTGCAGGATTCTGCAAAACCATAAGCGTATGCATACACAAGGATAATTCAATTACAGTCGAGGATGATGGGCGTGGAATGCCTGTTGATAATCATCCTAAGCTTGGAATACCTGCAGTTGAAGTAATTCATACAGTACTTCATGCCGGAGGAAAATTCGGAGGCGGAGGATACAAGGTTTCAGGAGGGCTTCATGGAGTAGGTGCATCTGTAGTAAATGCACTTTCCACTAAAATGGAAGTTGAAGTCAAAAGAAACGGCAGAATATATAAGCAGACTTATGAAAGAGGGAAAACTACAAGTCCGCTTACAGAGATTGGAAATGCAAAAAAGACCGGATCAAAGAGTACATTCTGGCCTGATCCGGATATTTTTGACGATACAGAATACGATTATGAGACTCTAGAGAGAAGACTTCGTGAGATGGCTTTTCTCAATAAAGGGATAAAGATAACTCTCAAAGATGAACGTGAAGGAAGAAAAAGAGAAGAAGAATTCCATTATGAAGGCGGTATCAGAGAATTCGTGAAACATCTCAATACGAATAAGGAACCACTTCATAATGATATTATATATTTTGAACTTGCTGATAAAACAAGAGAAGTTGAGGTTGCGCTGCAGTATACTGACAGGTATAACGAGATGCTGCTTTCATATGCCAACAATATCAATACTACAGAAGGCGGATTCCACATGGTGGGATTCAAGACAGCACTTACAAGAACAATCAATGATTATGCCAGAAAGAATAAACTTCTCAAAGACAGCGACGATGCACTTTCAGGTGAAGATGTGAGAGAAGGTCTGACTGCAATAATTTCTGTAAAACTGACGGAGCCTCAGTTTGAGGGACAGACCAAGACTAAGCTGGGAAACAGTGATATGAGAGGATTTGTCGAGACAGCAACAGCAGAGAATGTGATGTATTTTCTTGAGGAAAATCCTGCTCAGGCAAAAATTATCATAGATAAATGCATGAGGGCGGCAAGGGCCAGAGAAGCAGCGAGAAAGGCAAGAGAACTTACGAGAAGAAAAAGTGTTCTTGATGGTGTGTCAATGCCGGGCAAACTTGCTGACTGCTCTGAGAAGGATCCTGCCCTTTCAGAAATATTTCTTGTCGAAGGTGATTCCGCAGGCGGAAGTGCCAAGCAGGGACGTGACAGACTCAGGCAGGCGGTGCTGCCGCTTCGAGGTAAAATCCTCAATGTAGAAAAAGCAAGGCTGGATAAAATACTTAATTCAGAAGAAATAAAGAATATGATAACAGCTTTCGGATGCAACATAGGCCCTGATTTTGACGAATCAAAACTCAGGTATCACAAGATAATCATCATGACCGATGCCGATGTTGACGGAGCACATATCAGGACGCTTCTTCTGACGTTCTTTTACAGATATATGACTCCTCTTATAGAGAAGGGGTATGTATATGCAGCCCAGCCGCCGCTTTTCCAGGTCAAGAAGGGTAAGGAAGTTTATTATACCTATTCTGACAAGGAGCAGGAAAAGCTCATGAAGGAACTGGCGGACAAGCCGGGCAAGGCAGACATCCAGAGATACAAAGGTCTCGGAGAAATGGATTTCCATCAGCTCTGGGAAACCACAATGGATTACAATAACAGAACACTTATACAGATAACTCTCGAGGATGCTACAGCTGCAGATGAGATTTTCACTACTCTCATGGGAGACAAGGTTGCTCCGAGAAGGCAGTTTATTGAGCAGAATGCAGCTCTGGCAACTCTGGATATATAAGCTAATAACAACAAAGGAGTTATAATATATGCCGAATTTAATAGAAGACCAGAAAATGATCCAGCATGAGATTCATGACGAGATGAAGAACTCATACATCGACTATGCTATGAGCGTAATCGTTGGAAGAGCACTGCCGGATGTAAGAGATGGTCTTAAACCTGTACACAGAAGAATACTCTATGGCATGAGCGGACTGGGAGTGACTCCTGACAAACCGTTCAAGAAATCGGCGCGTATCGTCGGTGAAGTAATGGGTAAATATCACCCTCACGGTGACAGCTCCATCTATGATGCTATGGTGAGACTGGCTCAGGACTTCTCCACAAGGTATCTGCTGGTTGACGGACATGGAAATTTCGGCTCCGTCGATGGAGACGGTGCTGCGGCAATGCGTTATACGGAAGCCAGAATGTCTCCGTTCTCGCTGGAGATGATCCGTGATATTGACAAAGATACAGTTGATTTCATGCCAAACTTCGACGAGGAGGAAAAGGAACCTGTTGTGCTTCCAGCACGTTTTCCAAATCTTCTCGTAAACGGCAGCAATGGTATTGCCGTAGGTATGGCCACATCAATACCTCCTCACAATCTCGGCGAGGTTATCGATGCGACTGTCAGGATGATAGATGACGAGGACTGCACCGTAGATGATCTCATAGATATCGTCAAAGGACCTGACTTTCCTACAGGTGCACAGATTCTCGGTAAAAAAGGGGCACGTGAAGCATACAGAACAGGTCAGGGCAAGGTTCTGGTGAGAGCCGTAGCCAATATTGAAGAAACTGACAGAGGACGTTCACAGATAATAGTGACGGAGATACCTTTTCAGGTCAATAAGGCAAGACTTCTTGAAAAAATCGGCGAACTGGTCAGGGACAAGAGGATTGAAGGAATCTCTGCAATAAGGGATGAATCCAACAGAAACGGCATGCGTATCGTTATAGAGCTGAAACGTGATGCCAATCCGAGAATTACTCTCAACAGACTTTATAAGCATACACAGCTGCAGGAAAACTACAGCATGATTATGATCGCGCTGGTAGACGGACAGCCGAGACTTCTGAATCTTTACGAAATTCTTGAAGAATATCTGAAGCATCAGAAGGAAGTAGTAACCAGAAGAACTCAGTTCGATCTTAAGAAGGCTGAAGCAAGAGCCCATATTCTCGAAGGATTGAGGATAGCTCTCGACAATATAGACGAAATCATTAAAATCATCAGATCAAGCTATAATGATGCAAGAGAAAAACTGATGGAACGCTTCGGACTTTCGGAGATACAGGCTCAGGCTATTCTCGATATGAGACTGGCAAGGCTTCAGGGTCTGGAAAGAGAGAAAATCGAAAACGAATATGAAGAGCTCTGCAAGAAAATCGCTTATTTCAAACAGCTTCTGTCAGATGAAAAAATGCTGATGGGAGTTATCAAGGATGAGCTTCTTGAAATCAAAGAAAAATACGGTGATGAAAGAAGAACAAAGATAAGTGCGGCAATGGATGAAATGGATGATGAGGACCTGATCGAAGAGAAGCAGGTGGCAATCACTCTGACACATCTGGGATATCTCAAGAGGATACCTGCAGATACCTATAAAACTCAGAGAAGGGGAGGCAAAGGCATCACAGGTCTTACAACCAGGGAAAATGATTTCGTGACAGATCTGATAATGACATCTACTCATGATAACCTGATGTTCTTTACCAACACTGGTAAAGCTCATAAAATTAAGGCTTATGAGATTCCAGAAGCAACAAGGACCGCCAAAGGAACTCCTGCCATCAATTTCCTGAATCTGATGCAGCGTGAAAGAATCACGACAGTTATACCTTTCAAGGATTTCAGAGATGATAAATATCTCATAGCTGTGACAAAAAACGGTATCATCAAGAAAACTGCCATTTCACAGTTTGATACCAACAGGAAAACAGGTCTTATAGCTATAAATCTCAAAGACGGAGATGAGCTGGTAGGTATCAAACAGACCAGCGGCAGCGACAATGTAATCATCATAACGAAGAACGGCAAATGCATTTCCTTCTCAGAAGACGATGTGCGTCCTATGGGCAGAATTGCAGGCGGTGTGAGAGCCATCAAGCTGGAAGACGATGATGAAGTAGTATCCATGGAGCTTGTTCAGCCGGGTGAAGAGCTGCTGGTAGTTACAGCTAAAGGCTATGGCAAGAGGACACCGGTTGAGGAATACAAGATTCAGGCAAGAGGCGGCAAGGGACTGCTGACTTATGATAAAGCCAAGTTCAGGAAAACAGGAAGACTTGTCGGTGCAACAGTTGTCGATGATAATGATGAAATACTTCTCATAAATTCAGAAGGTACTATCATAAGAATAAGAGCAGATGAAGTTTCAAAGCTCGGCAGAGCTACCCAGGGCGTCAAGATAATGCGTACTGACGATGATTCAGATATTATTTCAATGGCCAAGGTTATCAGAGAGGAAGAGCATGCCGAAGATGCCAAACTGGCATTAGCTCAGAAAGCCAGAAAACAGAAAGAAAAAGAACAGCAGGAAGAGCAGACAGTATTAGATCTTGAACAGAAAAATAATAAATAATAAAAAGAGGAAAGAAATATGAAACGTGTTTTTTCGGGCGTACAGCCTACAGGAAATATTCACATCGGTAATTATTTAGGTGCTTTGCGCCAGTTTGTTGAGCTGCAGGACGAGAATGAATGCATATACTGTATCGTTGATATGCATTCCATCACAGTTCCTCAGGACCCGAAGGAACTGCGAAAGCATATTCTGGACGTGGCAGCACTTTACATGGCAGTAGGGATTGATCCGAAGAAGTCGATCATATTCGTGCAGTCTGATGTAAGCGGACATGCAGAGCTTTCATGGATTCTCACCTGCAATTCATATACGGGAGAGCTTTCCAGAATGACTCAGTTCAAGGATAAGAGCAAAGGCAGAGAATCAGCACCTGCAGGGCTTTTCACATATCCTATACTGATGGCTGCCGATATTCTGCTTTATGATACTGATATAGTGCCTGTAGGTAATGACCAGAAGCAGCATATAGAACTCTGCAGAGATATTGCTATCAGAGTCAATAATACTGTAAAAAAGAACACATTTGTTGTACCTGACGGAAGGTTTATGAAATCAGGAGCCCGCATAATGGCTCTTGATGATCCTACTTCAAAGATGAGTAAGAGTGCAGAAAATGAGCACAGCAGAATATCTCTTCTCGATGCTGATAATAAAATAAAGAAGTCGATTATGAGAGCGACAACAGACTCAGACGGAGAAATCAGATTTGATATTGAAAACAAGCCAGGAGTAAGTAATCTGCTCAGTATCTACAGTGCATTTTCCGGCAGAAGCATAGAAGATATCGTTGCTGAATATGCAGGATGCGGCTATGGCGACTTCAAGAAGGATCTTGTTGGAATCACTCAGGAAGCTCTGGCACCGATAAAGAAGAATTTTGATGAGATAAGAGAAAGTGAAGAACTCATCAGAGTTCTGAAGGATGGTGCAGAAAAAGCCAACACCATCGCCGAAAAGACAATGAAGAGAGTCAAGGACAACTTCGGACTCGGGTATTAATCATTAATTATGGCTGTATAATATAGAATAAATAATTTTTATAAACCGGCTGCACCACGTCCAGCCGGTTTTGATTACTGTCTGTTTTTTATTGCAGGGGAAAATGATGTGCCGCGGAACATCATATAAATTATTACAATCATTATAATTCCAAGGCACCAGCCTGCCAGAACATCAGTGGGATAGTGGACACCAAGATAAATACGTGAGAGACCGATGCATATCATCGGGACTGCCATAACAACGGTCATAGCATTGGCAGTATGACGGTTCTGCATGTTGGTACGGACCAGATAAATCAGCATGCCGAATACAAACATACTTGTTATCGAGTGGCCGCTGGGAAAAGAGAAGCCTCCGGCATTGACAAGATGAATAATATCATCAGGACGGGGTCTTTCGACAACAGATTTTATTATCTTGTTCAGTATCGTTACAGAAACAGCTCCGGCAGAAACCGGCAGTCCGTACGTAATACGTGACTGTCTGAAGCAAAGAAGTATGATGCAGAGCAGAGTAATACTCTGCCAGTTGCCCATATATGTGATTACCTTTACTGCCGGAGTAAACCAGTCAGATCTAAGATCATATATAAAAAATCTTACAGGATCATCAAACATCCAGGCCTTTGATGTAACAACAGCAGCCGTTACAGCCACAAAAACCGCAGCTGCGGCAATTACTGCAGATAATTTTAATTTTACATCGCTGTTCGTTTTGTATTTCATTAATTCCAACACCCTTCAAAAGATAAATACAGTACAATTATAAAGCATTTACGAAGATTATGCACTAATTTTACATCCATTATGGTATAATGTTGAGTAATGAACATGGAGTAGATTGCAGTAACCGGATGTTCATCATATGGTTAAAGGAGGAAAACAAATGAAAATATTTGCTAATATTCCGGGTGCATATAAGCTGATGCATTGTCTGAAATATCTCAAACCATACAAGAAAGTGATTGAAGATGCCAGAGCTGCAGATGATACTGAGCTTGAGAGAAAATATATTCTTGAAGCCACTTCAAAATGGGGAGGCATTGTAATGGACATGTTCGGCAGCAAAGTGAATATTCATGGAGCTGAAAATCTGCCGGACAAAGGTCCTGTTGTACTGGTTGGAAATCATCAGGGCTATGCTGATATATTCGCATACTGTGCAGCCTTCACTAAATTCCAGTTCGCGTTTGTAGCCAAAGATGATCTGGCGAAAATACCTTTGTACGGTGAATGGATCAGAAGAATAAGAAGTGTTTTTATAGAGAGAAATGATCCTAGAGCTTCACTGAAAGCAATCAATCAGGGAATAGAATATATTGAACAGGGATTCTCACTTGTAATTTTCCCGGAAGGAACAAGGAGCAAAGGCCCTATGCCCGGTGAGTTCAAGAAGGGTGCCCTTAAACTTGCAACCAAACCGGGTGTTCCTATTGTACCTGTTTCTCTCAATGGAAGCTACAGGATGTTCGAAGAAGAAGGCTATCTCAAGGGTGCACAGATAGACATCATGGTTCACGAACCGATAGAGACTAAAGGCATCAGCCGTAAAGAAGAAAAGGAACTTACCGAAAAAGTTGAACAGATAATTATCGGAGGGCTGAGAGAACTGGGTGCTATAGAATAGAACTACAGAGAATATAAAAAGGAGGCAATAAACAAATGGATGTAAGAAATAAGATTGTAATGAGTCAGGTAATGCTGCCGCATCAGGCTAACGTGGCAGGAAATGTTCATGGTGGTGAAATCATGAAATTCATGGATACAGCAGCAGGAGCAATTGCGATGAAATACAGCAAGGGAAACTGTGTGACAGCAAGAGTCGATGAGCTGCAGTTTCATCTGCCTATTTTCGTAGGAGCACTTGTAACATGCACTGCATATATCGTATATGTAGGCAGAACATCAATGGAGATTCTGGTTGACGTGGAAGCAGAGGATCTGGAATCAAACGGAGGTCCGGAAAAAGCACTATCTGCATGCTTCACGATGGTATGCATGGGTAAAAACGGCAGACCACAGCAGATAGGCAAGGTGTATGAGCCTGAAACAGAAGATGAGAAGAGACTCTATCAGGAAGCTCTTGAGAAAAGAAACAGCATCAAAAGATAAATGGTGATTGCCGGGAGATTTGATATGAGAAATAACAGATTGTATTCAGGGATAATTATTTCCTTGATGCTGGCAATAATTACCATGCTTTCGGGATGCGGCAGCCAGCCTGCCACCCTCGAAGAATATATCAGCAATGATGAAGAAGCCAGAACGACTCTTGAATCAATGAGTTCTTCAACCGAAGGCCTTGAAGTAGCTGTAGAGGATAATACGATAATATATACCTACACTTATGACAATACTCTCGACAGCAGTATGATAGAATCAGTTTCGGAGCAGCTGGAGAAAACAATTGACAGCTCTGAATCAACTTTCAGAAGCATGGCGGATTCCCTTGAAGAAGAATCAGGCATCGATGGAATAACCATCAGAGTCATTTATCTGAATAATGACGGAACAGAGCTTGTAAACAAAGAATACTGATTAAAAAAACTGTTTTTAATACATGGAGCGGTTCATATCGAACAGCTCCATGTTTGGTTTTAGACCATTACATTGGCAGGATCTCTGTCAAAGAAAATGCTCTTGGATGTTGCAGCAAGCGGAATACCGAAGATGACAGATACATTATCTGAGAAAAGATTCATGCGAAGTGCCGCCTTGCCTGCTGAAAAAAGCACGCGGTTGTCTATCCTGTTGTCTGCAGCAAGCGAAACAGCTGATCCGATGGCAATGCCCAGATCGACGATGTTAAAAGCACAGTTGGCACCGGCTTCGATTGTTCTGCCGCAGTTCTCGAATCCGCACAGGCTGCAGTCGTCAAGCTCGATGGGAGCGTTGTTGGCACCTATCAGAACCACGCAGTAGCTGTTGTCAACATTACCTGCATCTCTATTGAAGAAATCTGCACCGGTTTCAGCA
>JALEQY010000092.1 GCA_022763735.1 Clostridiales bacterium | reverse complement strand
ACAGTACCTGCGATAACCGGACCCCTCCATACTACAGGATCAGTGTCGTTTTCAAGCAGGCTGTTAACAGACATGGTTCCTATACCTGTTTTTGTTTTTACAGGAAGTATTCCCAGTTCATTAGCTACAGCTTTCTCTGTAAGTCCGAATGACTTAGGGATAGAAGGTCCTGTGATATCAGCATCAAGAACAGCCGTGCTGTACCCTGCTCTCTGCATGTTAACAGCCATCAGAGAAGTGACCATTGATTTGCCTACACCACCCTTACCGCTGACAACTGCTATTACCTTCTTAATATTGTTATATGAATTAGTCTCTTCTAAAAAGCTCTGGGGCTGACTGCTGCAGCTTCCTGCACTGGCGCAGCTTGAACAATCCGAACTGCATCCGGAATCGCATCCCGATTCACATCCGGCAGCCTGCTGTTCTCTTTCTTTTTCATCCATGATAAATTACCTCTTTCTTTATTATAAACTAATTTTTGACATATGTTAATTATTATTATACTAGTCCGGTCAACGTAAAGCAAGACGAAAAGCATATAATATAATCAGAAAAGCTGATATACAGACAGTTCCTTCTGTCCGCATATCAGCCTTTTTTCTGAAAGCTGCATTAATTCCCTAATATGATTACCCTCCTCCACTGTCAATAACCAGCATTTCACTGCCGACATAGGAGGCGAAAGCTTCACGTACCTCAGTATAATAGGTTTTACTTATCGGTACAACTCTGGAGCCATCAAAAAAGAATTTTTTGTTGCTCAGTTCTCTGACCCGGGCCATATTCACAATATAACTGTTGTGACACCGTATAAAGCGCCCGTCGAGCTGTTCAAGCAGATCATCAAATCTGCCGTAAAATGAGATTTTGTTTCTGACTGTATGGATATGCACACGCCTGCGTTCATTTTCAAAAAACATAATATCACTGAACGGGATATTGTGCATTCCCTGCTTGTTAGAAACGGATAATGTGCTGATTTTCAGATCACGAAGTTTTTCCCCCGCTCTGTTCAGAGCTTTTTCCAGATGGACCAGATCTACAGGTTTCCTCAGCAGGTAGACATGATCTACATCATAGACATCAAGAAAATAGCCATCATAACCTGAAACAAAAATAATCTGTGAATTCGGTTGATACTGCAACACCTTCTCTGCTGCTCTGATACCATTGTCTTCTCCCAGCTTGATATCCATCACGACAATATTCGCTTCCTGCGGATGATCAGCCACATAGAACTCCAGAGCATCTTTCTCATTAAAGATTTCGATCTCTTTTATTTTGTTTCCCGCAATCTTTATGATATCTTTCTTAAGTGCATACGTGAAAACATCATCATCATCACATATCAAAATCTTCCACATTCTATTCTCTCCCCAAAACAAGAATACGTATTATTATTTTAGCACAAATCTTTGTTTTATGTTAGTTATTGTAACAATTGGGTCTCAAAATGTAACGTTTCGTCAAAATAATTTCTCTTTGTATATGTTATCCAGCCCGTATCGTCTCACCCTCGATTCAATTTCTTCCCTTTTTATGGAATAAAGTCGCTTTTCTTTCATTCTGCTGAAATACTCCGCACCGGCAAATGTATATCTTGTCATCAGTCCTTCTTCTGTATCAAGCCGTGCATTGGCAAAAGATATGATATCTCCGACAGCAATGCCTACAGGCAGTTCAAGCGGTTTCATCCCTTTGAGATATCTGGCGGCATTATGCCCCGCCAGACTGCCGGTTGAAATAGCTTCCGTATGACCGACAAATAGTCCGGACTTCTCACCGCCGCAGAACAGGTTGCTGATCTTCACCACTTTCATCGCGTTATTTCTCTCTGCCACCGACAGATAGCGTACCGAGTTTCCTTTACCGCCTGCATACGGATCCACATATCTGGCATTCTCAAACCCCGGAATCTGTCTCAGTGTATCCAGGTCGAAAAACGGGGTCATAATCTTGGCATACCCGGTATCCAGAAGTATGATGTTTTCTGCATACTCATCCAGAGCATACTGCCTGCAGACCTTCATATCGAGTTTTTCTTTCTTTACTGCTTTCTTTGGCAGCGGTACCACAGCAACACCTGATTCATTAAGCTGCTTCTGCAGTTCCTCTGACAGCGACTGTTTTTCCAGCTTGCCGCTTCCGCTGAACGCTCCGAATGCACCATCTTTTCTCCTGCCCATGATATCAGTGCTCCCGGCCTTGGCACTTATGCTTACTCTCGGACCGAATGCAGGGCACCTTAGAATGCACATGCAGCACCCGTTACCGTATGTAAGGCAATTCCCCATAGGCCCGGTGGAGCCGGTGGTTTCTATGAATACATCCCCTTCGATACTTTCTCCGCCTGCCAGAATAATTCTCTCTATCGATACTTCATCCTCATCAGACTTCAGCCACTGTTCTTTCTTTTTCGCGACTACATCAACAGCCCTGGTCATCAGCTTTACTTCTATGCCCATTTCGCGCAGCAGACGTCTCACTTCAGGCTCCACTTTTGTCACATCATACAGACTGGCATGTTTATGTCCCGGAAAATCAATGTTCACGTGGCGGGAGCATTTATCCGTGATTCCGAACAGCTCCGATGCTCCCATGGCTATATTCTCTTCGGCCGCTGTGAAGCGGCCGTTGTTTCTCATGATACCACCGACATTGCCGAGGCCCAGGAGCAGGTCAGTCTTTTCAATAAGTGTAACGTCTGCTCCGGCTTTTTTCGCGGAAAGTGCTGCGGCACAGCCGGACCAGCCGCCTCCGATAACTACTGCCTTATACAAAAAATCCCCTCCCAAACTATATCTCATTTCAGGATATGATCAGAAGAGAGGATTTGTTAATACCACATGCACCAATATACGTTTCATCTGCCTGAAGTATCCCATTCGCACCAGTTTTCGTTCCTGACAGGTTCAATAATATGCTTCAGCACTTTAAATTCCACCTTGCCATCTGCAGCACTGTCAAGGAAATGTCTTACAATCTGAACTTCCCTCTCGCTCATATCATATTCCAGGTCTGCTATGCTGCTCTTTAATCTTCCTCTGTAGATTACCCCGGTTTTGTCTATCACCGCGCATTCAAGCGCTGCATTTCTGATATTGAGTCTGTCCGCCATCAGATTCTGAACCAGAGCAACTTTGCCGTCCTCTGCTACAACCTCCAGTCCTCCGTCAATGCCATATTTATATTCTGCATATGAATTCTCTTTAGGAGCCATCTCAGCATCAAATAATGCTTTATCAAGATCGCTGCTTACCTTTCCGCTGTAGAGAATCTCGTACGGCTCCTTTTCATTCTCTGTTCTGCATAATACCGCAATATAGCCCTCATGATTTGTCACTGCCAGACTTCCGTCCTCACCCCAGGCGTATGTCATTTTTTCTGATGCCGGAAACACTTCACCCGGCCCTTTGGATGTCCATGTATCCGCATCAATCAGCTCCACGAAATAAGCCCCATCTTTTACTGAAAATACCGCCAGATATCTGTGATCTCCCGATAAACTCATCTCCACATATTCAGCATCTTCATCCAATGCATAAACCATTGAAATCTGGTCAGTCAGAGGCTTCGGATCCGGTACTGTCCAGCTTCTCCTGCCTTTCATTACAGTTGCAGAGGATGCTACTTCTATGGGAAGTTCATATATCCCGTATCCATCAGCTATCCTTGAAACATCTACAGAAGCACCCTTGGCTGTCCTGTTGTTGACTATAAAAAGCATTCTGTTTTTCAGGTTATACTCGGACGAAAGATCCGGGTGTGACCAGTCCCTGCCATCCATGGTATTTTCCTCCTGGATAACTATTATAGGATCAAATTCATAGAAATCTTCACCAGCACCTGAAGGCTTTTTGATATCTGTCTTATATCCCAGAGAGGTTTCGTAATCATAATGCTCCACTCCGGAAACCTTGTACTGCTGATACTCATTATCTATAACAGGTATTCTGAATAAGTTATTAAAGGCTGTATACAGATCCACATCAGCTTCATAGGATGCTCCGCTTTCCGGAGAAAGCATGTTTCTCTCATCATAAACCTTTAATCCGGTCAGCGCATTATCGGAATTATATATCTTGTTTCCAAACTGGAACCGGAAGCTTACAGGATAATAATCCAGATAATCCTTAAGCCTTATTTCCCCCTTTTCCTCCGTACCGACCGTCTTTACCTTCTGCTGGATTTTATTGTAAAATGCATGGATCTGCTTTTCCTGTAATCCGTCTAACCTGTCATATCTCAGCTGTGTATAATAAGGCACCTCAGACCACCCTGTAAAACGGATATCATCATAAACCAGACTATCAGCCGTTTTATCCATTTCACCCCTTTTAAAGGATGATTCCGTCGTGCCCGTGCTGTAATCGTAGCTGTTTATCCAGTGGAGATCATCTGCAGAATCAGCTCTGAAACCTACCGTAAGCCCATCTGCAGCAGCTCTGTTTCCTTCTGCAGTTTCTTCCGTCAGCACGGCTTCACCAATCCGGCTGTCAACAAAAATACAGCCATAGACAATCATCGCAACTGAGAGAACTATCATTGCCATAAATAAAATAACAGATTTTCTCATAATAAATGATTCTCCTTTTATTATTCTTTCTCTCAGCATCACCTCATCTGATCTACAGCCTTTCTGATGCGGTCTGCTCTGTAGTCATATTTTTCCTTTACGATCTCAATCAATGATCTGCCGGATGATTCTATTTCTGCCACGCTCAGATCATCTATGATCTCACTTTTTCTTATTAAAATCGCTCTGTCGATATAGTCGGCAATTTCCTCAATCAAATGAGTTGAGATGATTACCGTCTCATCTTTATCCAGAACGCTTACCAGAACTTCATAAAAGTCCTCTCTGTTAAACACATCGTTGCCGGCGAAGGGTTCATCCATAAATATGTATTCAGCTCCCTGGCTGATAGCCAGCGTCACTTCAAACTGATTCTGCTGCCCCAGACTGAATTCGCTGATCCTCTTTCTGGTCGGCAGTTCGAAGAATTCCATCAGGGCATCATACCTTTTTTCATTGAACAGCGGAAACTGAACTTTGTAAAACCATTTGTGGTCATCTGCCGTAATGGATGGAAAAAAAGAATGATCACCTGTCGCAAATGACAGTCTTGATATATTTCTCCTGTCAATCTTTTCCCCATCCAGTGTGATTTCTCCCTCAAAAGTCAGGAAACCCATTATGCATTTCATCAAAGTTGTTTTGCCGGCGCCATTAGCTCCGAAGAGACCGATTATCTGGCCCCTGGGGATCTGAATACTGCAATCTGAAAGTGCAATCTTATCCTTATATTTCTTTGATACGTTTCTAAGCTCAATCATTTAACACCCTCCTGAAATGGTAAAACATGTGACAGGTAATCCGGATCAAGAGCTATCTCCGGTGTAACGAAAGCATACAGACATAAATCAAGTATGGTCTGCACTATCATTATCAGTACAATGAAAAATGCCTGTATCAGAGGTGCTCCCCAGATGGTCCTCGTATATTCTTTGCTGTCAGGCAGTCTCTTCATGACATATACACTTTTTGTCTTCTTATTATAATACTCGTAATTCCAGTATGCCTGAAGGAAGATGACCAGCAGAATACCTATAAGGTATCCGTAATATGCGTGGGTCTGCAGTTCCCAGAAGTAAGGCATTTTCATCCCGGAATCTATTGTTACTCCTCTGATGCTGCTCTTTATTTCATTCATCTTAATCAGATATTTCCCATAAAAAACCAGGTGCTCGGCAATACCTGTAAAAATGCACACTCCAAAGAAGAAACCTGTTTTTTCCAGATTTATTCCAAGGGGCATGAGTCTGCGCCGCAGCCATATCGGATTAAACCTTCCGGGTCCTTTTCTCTCTCTGTTTTTTTCAGCTCTGCCGTACCTCTGCAGAAGGGATGCTTCTTCGGGATCTGATCCATAAGCTTCAGCTGAGCAGTTTACTTCAAGGTAAAGGTTATCATCATATTCTGTGCCATCCAGATCTACTATCCCATCATGTTTGTTAACCTTGAAAGGGTCACCCTTGGGGCGCTTCTCTCTGGAAATAATGTCTCCGAAGGAAAGGGCTGAGAAAAGAAAAATAACCAGAATTGCAACGAGTATGTAGCTGCTGGCCGGATCATAAGTCCAGACAATAAACATAGCAGCTGTCACCAGTATCACTCCTGCTGATGTTGCTCCATTGTGCCAGCTTAAATAGCATGACCTGGCACATTCACCAGCTAAAGCTAACACTGCAACTATATTGAATATGATTACTATGGGATGCGCAATGGGAATCAGAGCATGCCCTATCTCCGTCCTTAACAGACCTAAAGCAAGCTTTGTATCAATGCCGGCTGCACCAGCCATAGTCAGACCCAGCTTTCCAATTACATATAACGATGCTATTGCCACACCCCAGAATATAGTGATTATTGCCAGATAGTAAACGAATACTGTAAGATAAGCTGAAATCGGTGATAAACACAATCGCCTCATTGTATAGCCGGTAGTTGCGCAGGATGTTTTGAGCGCTTTTCTGCCATTTAATGAATTTGCCACAGCTATCAGTCCTGCCACATTCACGGCAATAAACAGCAGAACAGCCCATGCACCTCCGAAAGCACGTTCCATCAGCATATACGAACCCGCTTCATAAGGGCTTCCTGTTCTCAGTAGAAAGATTATAAGGAAGCATAATGGAATTGCCACTGCAATAAGCAGTATTTTTCTGCAGCCGGCTCTGTTGTATAAGAATATTAAAGACAGGTATTTATTCAATTCGGGCACCTCCCGACTTATAATTACGTTATCGAGAAGATTCGTCAGAATCTTGTGAATATATTGTATGAGCTAACCAGCTGAAAGTCAATAGAGTTTCAGTACATAGTCCTCGCTTTTTTAATACAGAATTCGGCACTAGAAAACACCTGCCGGCAAGGTTCTTCCGGCAGGTGTCTGTCAAAACGTCATTATTATATTTATTTCCTGTTTTCTGCTGTTTCCACCGCGGTCCTGATATCAGGCATTGCTGCACTATCGCCATATTTATCTATAGCTGCCTTGTTGGCATCGCCATGACTGAGACATGCCGCACCGCCTATACAGCCTCCTGTACATACCATTCCCTCGATAAAGTTATTCGGAAGCACACCTTTGTTGGCTCTGAGCAGCGCGGTCTTACACTTATCCACACCATCACAGACGATAGGGTTGAACTCCAGATCATCAAACCCATGCTCCCTGATGGCTTCCTGCACGGCTTCTGTCACGCCGCCGGTTCTAGCAAACTTTCTGCCGAATCTGGATGCCTCTGCCAGATCAGTTTCAGGCAGTTCCTCCACAATGATATCTTTGCTGTCTATCATAGCCTGAAGTTCTTCAAAGGTCATAACATAATCAATATATTTATTAACTTCAGGATTCCTGACTTCAGCCTTCTTCGCTGTGCAAGGTCCTATAAACACCACTCTGGCATCAGGATCTGCTGCTTTGATCACTCTTCCTGCCTCCGCCATAGGCGAAAGACTTGATGATATGTTCGGTTCCACATTCGGAAATTTTGTCTTTATGTATTTCACAAAAGCAGGGCAGCACGAGGATGTCATATATCCTCCATCCTTCTCGCTGAGTTCCTGAGCTTCATGATATGCCACGATATCTGCTCCCATTGCCGCTTCTTCGACACTGTAGAATCCCAGTTCCTTTATAGCTGTGATTATCTGCCCCGGTCTGGCATAGGTGAACTGTCCCCCGATAGCCGGTGCCACCATGGCATACACATGGAATTTCTCATTGTTCTCACTTGCCATGATTGTCTTGATCACGTCGGTTATACTCGAAACATCAAGGGTTGCTCCAAACGGGCACTGATATACGCATGCTCCGCATGCTATGCACTTCTCACTGTCTATCGTCGCTACACCATCCTTGGCCATGCTGATAGCGTCCACTTTACATGATCTCTCACACGGTCTCTTGAAATTCGTTATCGCACTGTATGGACACAGTTTAGCACATTTACCGCACTCCACACATTTCTCCTTGTTGATATGAGCCCTCTGCTCCTCATCAAATGTTATCGCTCCCAGTTTGCATCCGTCTGCACATCTGTGAGCTACGCAGCCTCTGCAGAGATCTGTAACAACATGCCCTGCTTCAGGACATTCGTCACATGCAATGCCTATGACCTGTATCACATTCGGATTGTTTCTGTCTCCGCCAAGGGCAATCCTGATTCTTTCAGCTACTATGGCCCTGTCCTTGTAAATACAGCAGCTCATCGGATTCTCACCCTTCTTGACGATTTCATTGGCAATTTCATTGAAAACCATGAATGCATCATTGCCTCTCCATGTCTGCCATGCCAGTTCCATCAGCACTTTGTATTTCAGTTCCTGTACATTTGTGTCAAATATTCTCATTCTGTTTTTCTCCATTGTTTCCGGTTTGCCGGCAGTTTTATCATACATTAATATAATAAAATACATCAGCTGAAAAGTAAACAGGAATTAACTGGCCGGAGCATACATATCATGCTCATAAAGTGCTGATCACCTCATAACTTCCTCTGCATTTGCACATCTTGCTGACTTTGCCTGCACTGTCCACATGGCTGCATGCGCCGCAGATACCTTCGCCGCAGCACATTCTGAAATTGTTGCTGAACACCAGCTTGTGGTACGGAACTTCCATTTTTTCAGCAATGGTCCTGATATAGTAATCCGATGCAAGCAGAATAATTCTGTCATAAACGGCTGCTTTTTCTCCACTCAGAGACGGTATTATTTCCTGCAGCGGCACTTTTCTCAGATTAATATTATCACCGGATTTTTCCATACATTCGCGCATATTATCTTCGAACATTTCTTCACTTACTTTCTCGAGATCTGATATCATATCCGCACTGACTCTCCCGTCTGCCCAGTTCAGCAGATTCACCGCAGGCGCGAAACCTATACCCTTGGTTATTATCAGCCATCTGCCGCCGTTTTTCCTGTCTTCCGCAAGCTCTGATGTACCCCCGCCAAGCAGGCCGTTTCTGTATACGCCTCTCAGCTGAATTGATTCTGTAGCTTCTGCTGCCTTCTTTGTTTTACCCGAAAGAACCTTCAGAGCTATGTAAAGGCGTTCATTCTCCACGTCTGCCTTCATCACTGACACAGGCATATTAAAAAAATCATTTTCACCTGAACTGTTGATAAAAACAAACGAACCTGGTTCCGCTGCACGCAGCGCAAAGCCTTTGCTTACCTTGAGCACCATGACTAACAGATCGCCTCCGTATCTTATCTTTTTGACGATGGGTACCGCTCTGCTTTCACGCCGGTTTCTCACAACCTTGTCATTCTGTATATATTCATTGTACACGCACACTCCTGCCCAGCTGCAGCCGCATTCATCTCTTCCTGCCAGTCTGCTGCAGATCAGGCAGTCACCTGTTTCTGCCAGTGCACATGGACAATGGGCTGTTCCCGCATCAGCGCATATACTGTTCTGGTATGTCATTGATTCTGCTCCTTTCTGAAACCCTGATCCATTAATTTATATGCATCGTTGAACCAGTCCGGTGCACTCATTACAACACATATCATACTTTTTTCCCCGCGCCGTGCAGATGCCACCAGAGTCCTTCCGGAGTTTTCCGTATATCCGATCTTGATGCCATTTCCGCCTTCATACTGAAAAACTGTTTTGTTTTTATTTCTGAAAGTAACGTATGTACTTTCCCTGCTCGCTGCATTCCACTGTTGTGATCCCACGATTTTTCTGAAGGTTTCATTCTTCATCGCCTCACAGGCTATAAGCGCCATATCTCTTGCTGTTGTATAATGGTTATCATCAAAAAGACCATTGGGATTGACAAAATTCGTTCCGGTGCATCCGAGTTCTGCAGCTCTGATATTCATCATTTCCACAAATTCCTCCTGCGACCCCCCTATCACCTCAGCCAGAGCCACTGCCGCATCGTTTCCAGAAACAAGCATCAGACCATAAAGCAGATCTTCAATTGAAATCCTCTCTCCTGCTTTGAGATACAGGGATGAACCTTCAACACCTTCTGCACACTGAGGCACTTCTATCAGCTGATCTATCGGGCTGTCATATTTCATAAGGGTTTCCAGGGTTACAAGTGCAGTCATAATTTTAGTTGTACTTGCAGGGTAGGCTTTTTCATCAGCAGCCTTCTCATAGAGCACTTTCCCTGTATCCCCATCTATAAGAACAGCCTGCCCCGCAGAGATATCCTGAGAGACCTTGTCAACCTGGCCGGATGTCCTCAGCGTTCCGTGCTTCTGTATATAAAGAAGCATTCCCCCAGCAAATACAATCACAACAAGCATTATAAACAGTATCTTTCCTTTTTTCATAAAAAAATCCCCTCTGTCAGTCTACGTTCCAGGGGGGTTCATTATGTCTGTTTTTAATTACCTTCCGGCAGTTCAATAGATATCTGCTGCATCATCAGGCTGTCCGGATCCGCCGTATCTCCGTTCTCTTCACTCATGACTCCTTCGATATCTTCAATGTCCGGAAGATCCTTAAGAGTTTCGAATCCGAACTGTTTCAGGAATTCATCAGTCGTTCCGTACAGCAGGGGTCTGCCAACGGTAGATGATCTGCCGACTTCTGCAATAAGTTTTTTCTTTATCAGACCTTCTATCACACGGTCACATCTGATTCCCCTCACAGATTCTATCTCTCCTTTTGTGACAGGCTGCTTATATGCCACCAGTGCCAGCACTTCGAGAGCAGACTGGGATAATTTTCTGTATTTCACCGGAGTGCACAATCTCTCAATATATCCCAGATTCTCTGCGCGTGTCACAAACTGGAAGCTTTTATTGACTTCCCTTATCACTATACCGCGACCCTCATTCTCGTATTCCGCCTGCAGTTCCTTGCACATATCATATATTTCATTCCTGTCAACATTGAATATCTCTGCCACTTCTCTGATGTCCAGGGGATCTCCCCATACAAACATCATCGACTCAATTGCTGACTTTATGGTTTTCCTACTTGCCATCGGCGTTCTCCTTTATACTATCGAACGTAACTTCAGGGGTATCATCAAAAAGATGTTCTGTTGCTCTGACTGTTATATCTCCGAACAGATATCTCTGTTCAGCATCCAGCTTTCTTTCTTTCATCATTTCCAGAACCGAAGAAAAGGTCACTGCAATATCGTACCTGTCATCCTTCTCAGGAATCAGCTTTCTGAAGTCGGTTTCCTTTACATTGCTGCTGCGGAAAAAATCACATATGTTCTCCATTCTGACTTCTGTTGTTATACGCTGTTTCTCGGTCCGCCTGTGATGTGCTCTTATCTCTTCTATCCTGCGTTTTCTTACAAGGAACTGCTCAAAGGCCTTCCTGAACTTGTCAATATCAAGATTGAGATACTCATCCGGCTCCCCTGTATATACGGACAGATCCTCCTGCGGTTTCTCCAGCTGCATTGCAGTTTTCTCAGCACGTGTCTGCAGCATTTCTGAAAGGTTTTTGAATTTCTTGTACTCTACCAGTTTCTCCACCAGCTCGGTACGGGGATCTTCAGAAACCTGACCGCTGCCGCTGTCTTCAGTTTTTCGCGGCAGAAGCATTCTTGATTTTATTTCGAGGAGTGCCGCTGCCAGTACCATGAACTCTGAGGATACATTCACATCAGCTTTTCTCATGTCCTCCACATAGCTCAGATACTGACTTGTTATCTCGGAAATTCTGATATCGTAAATACTCATCTGCGCATGTTCTATCAGATACACAAGCAGATCGAACGGTCCTTCAAATACATTAAGCTTGACTCTGTAACCCATAAATTCTCCTTCTGATCAGCCGATACCTGCCACACCTGAGGCAGCACCGGTTCAGGTCGTGGAATAATTATACCACAATTATGCAGAGATGTATGCAAAAAATCAAAACCCCGTCACAGGTGACGGGGTTCTGAGGTATTTAGATGAATATTACACCGATATTCTAGTTTCTTTAGCCTTGTTAATCTTACAGATTGAATTCAGCCTTAACTGCAGCCATAGCTTCGTCCAGAGCAGCCAGAACCTTATCGATAGTTTCATAAGCCTGAGTGATAGGTGGCTCGATTCTTACTGTCTTAGCGTTTACTAATGTACCAGCAGTCATAACGTTTCTAGCGAACAGGTTCTTAGTTACTTCGTAACCAACTTCTGCTTCTGGGAATTCCATGCAGATGAGCATACCTGATCCTCTGAATTCCTTCAGAACTGTAGGATATTTTTCCTGTAATTTCTTCAGTCCAGCGAGGTAGTAGTCGCCCTTTTCCTTTGACTGCTTAGGAATATCATTTTCAAGCATGTATTTGATAGTTGAAATGAATGCTGAGCAAGCCAGAGGGTTTCCGCCGAATGTCGGTGATCCGAGGATCCATGGGTTATCAAACATCTTACCTTCCTGACCAGTACCAACACCTGACTTTTCATAAGTCCAAGGTCTAGCGATGATACCAGTGATAGGAACGAGACCACCTGATGAAGCCTTACCGAATGTCATGATGTCTGGAGTAACTCCTTCATGTTCACATCTCCAGAGAGTACCAGTACGTCCAAGACCAGTCTGGATTTCGTCGAAGATCAGGCATACGCCGTACTTGTCAGCAATCTCTCTTAACTGCTTGAGGTAACCTTCTGGTGGAATGATAACGCCAGCTTCACCCTGAATAGGCTCTACGATGATAGCTGCAACCTTTTCGCCTACTGTCTGCAGGTTCTTAACTGCTGCTTCTGTAGCTGCTGCATTACCATATTCAACGTGCTGTACCTGCTGTACCATTGGGATGTAGTCTTCTCTGTAAGCGCCTTTACCGCCCATTGAGATAGCTCCCATTGATTTACCGTGGAAAGCACCAATTGTTGAGATGTACCATCTTCCGCCTGTAGCTAATCTAGCAAGCTTCAGAGCCATTTCTACTGCTTCAGCACCGCCGTTGCAGAAGAATGAGTACTGCAGATCTCCTGGTGTGCACAGTCCGAGGATCTTAGCCAGGTAACCTCTGAGCGGGTCAACCAGTTCCTGTGAGTGCAGTGCATATCTGTTTAACTGAGCCTGTACAGTCTTTCTGATTGCAGGGTTTCCGTGTCCGCAAGCGAAGATACCGAATCCGCCGAGGCAGTCGATAAATTCAGTTCCGTTCAGATCTCTGAATACGTCGCCTTCATCTTCCCATTCTACGAATGCAGCGTCAGTTGATACTGACTTTCTGTATTCTAACCAGCCAGGGTTAACGTTTTCGTTGAAGTTCTGGATTGATTCATCATGGATAGCTTTCTTGTCAGCATCAGTAAGCTCATCCTTTTCGATGTAACCAACAACACGAGTAGCCAGTTCTAAAGCTTTAGCTTTGTTCATTTCAGTCATTATTATTGACCTCCCTTTTCTTTTTTACCTTTTGTTTGTTTTTACCGTCCTAATTATGACGGCAAATCGGTATAACTTCTGCCCCTATATAGAGCAAGTCCCGTGCCAAGTACTTTTTATTTGTTTAATCATTTTGTTTTTCAACTGAGTAAATTTTCAGATAAATCCCTATGTTTCAAGGGTTTCAGCACTAATTCCACCATCGAAAAATCGGAAAAAAATTTCTCAATTTCCACAAATCCAGATTTAAAACGAGCAAACTATGCCCTGTTTGTGTTTCATTTGTGATACCCGATCTCGATTTCGATACACTTATGCGGCTTTTTTTAGCACTTCTTGTATATATATGTAGACAATTCTGCAATAACCATGTACAATGCAGTTACTACAATCTGAAAAGGGGTTCTGACATCATGCACTATCTGAAAGACATTATTTGCGGTATGCTTATCGGTATTGCCAACGCTATTCCAGGTGTAAGCGGAGGCACAATGGCAGTAATTCTTAATATATATGACAGAATTATGTATGCTATCAGTCTCAGGAACATAAGAGACAATCTCAAATTCCTTATTCCTCTGCTGCTGGGAGCTGTCCTCGGCATATTTCTGCTGAGCAATATCATACTGCAGGCTATGGAAAACTATCCGGTCATACTGAATTTCTGTTTCATCGGTCTGGTGCTCGGCAGCATTCCGGCACTTTACAGGAAAGCGAAGGGCGACGGAGTAAAACCGAGGAACTGGATTTTCTTCGCTGCGGCTCTGGCGATAATGATTTTTCTCACGTTTGTGAATCCAGATGCCGCCGGCAATAAAACACTTGAAGAATTCGGAGGCATGAGCCCGGGGTTCTGTGTATGGCTTTTCTTCACAGCCTTCATCAGCATGATCGCAATGATACTTCCGGGACTTTCAGGGTCGCTGATATTTCTGCTGCTGGGAACTTACGGCATTGTTATGGAGTCCATCGCCACCATGAACCTGCCGCTGATTGCCGTCATAGGTCTCGGAATCGTTGCAGGCGGTTTCACCGGTATCAAGGTTATCAAAAAAATGCTGCGTTTCCATCCTCAGGCTCTGTATTTCGGTATACTGGGTCTGATGGTCGGATCAATGCTGATCATATGGCCGGGATTCTCGTTTGATATTAACGGGCTGATCGCTGTCACAGGGCTGATCGTTTTCACTGCAGCCGCTTATCTGCTTTCCAGCAGGAAGTAGAAGGTGGCACCCGGGATTCTTTCAAAAAAAAGGTAGGGGTGGAGCCGGATCGGCTTCAGAGGTTTCAGGTAGGGCTGCTTTCATGGCATTTGCAGAAATGATATGCAGAAATAACTATAATGTTATAAATGAAAATAAATAAGGAGTAAAAAATGGACATTCAGAAGATTACAATCATTTTTCGTTTCGCAATAGGCATATTCGTTGTATTATTCGGGTGTGTTGCCGCTTTGGGAATGCTTGATGGCATTCCGCCTGCAAGAAGCGTGATACTCTTCATCCTGGGTGCAATCATCATCATCTGGGCATTACTCTCACTTCGAAAGAGCAGATAACGCTCTGGTCCCAGAGCAGTCCCGAAAATTTACGAAAACCGGATATTTTACATGCTGTTTCGTAAAATATCCGGTGGATTTATAAAATCTTTAAATGATTCGTTACGAAACATGGACCTAAAAGCAGTGATTTCGTAACCGATACCCATGTATTTACATTACTCTCAATATAAGTAAGCCAAAAACTATAATTCAGGGCTCAGATAATTACCGTCTGAGTACTTTTTTTACGAAATCGTGGTCTGAATCAGCTGATTTCGTAAATTCTCGGTGAGTTTAACTCTTACCACACAAGCAATATGGATAATTCTGTCAAATCATTGGAGGAATCTGTTTCCGTGTTCGAGTCCAGTCCCAAACCCGGAAACACCAGCTCAATGTTCCGGTTCCGGGTTCGGCTTCCCGCCGGCTTTCTTACAATCAGATATATCTGCACATCAGCTCATTCATTCTGATCTCCCATTCATACGGATCGTCCGTTTCTGATATCATCCGTCTGACATTATCCAGCTCACTGCTGCTGATGCGGCTGACCTCACCGGGGCTGACGATTCTCCCCATCCTGCGGAGAGCCTGGTAGATTTTCCTGTCCTCTTCAGGCTGCGCCATGTATCCATCTATATAGTCCAGCATTTTCTGCCTGTCATTCCTCAGGCTTCCCTTCACACCCTGCAGCAGATTGACGATATGATCACTCACAAGCTTTGTATCTATATCATGTGCCTTTTCTATAACTGTTCTGATTTCCGACAGTTTCTCATCATCACTGCACAGCTCGAATGCTCCGCTGACAAAGTCTTCATACAGCTCAGTTCCAGGCTTTATCACAGATGTTCTTATTCTGATAAAATCCGGATTCACTTCATTTATCACATTCGCCATTCCTTCTGCGTTATCCCGGGACAGGTCTCTGCCTCCGACCCCCGGCATGAAATATACCGACAGTTCAATACCGCCTGCTTTTATATTTCTTCCTGCAGTGATTTCCTGCTGAGACGTCACTCCTTTGTTTATTCTCTGCAGCACGGCATCTGACCCTGATTCAAAGCCTGAATGTATCCTGTCCAGCCCCGCTTCCTTCAGTTCTGCGAATTCATCTGCACTTACACGCGAAAGATTCTCCGCACGTCCGTATGATGTTATCCTTTTTATCTGCGGGAAAGCCTGCCTGAGATAAATGAGAACATCTGTGAGTCTGCCGCTGCTCAGTGCTGTTGTGTTGCCATCCTGCAGGAAAACGTTTTCTCCTCCATTGACAAGCCAGTTCGCCACCATGTAAAAACACTGGCGTTCCTCATCGGTTCCGATCATCAGTTCTCTGTTCAGCCCGTTTATATCCCATGTGCCGTCCGGTCTGCGGTATTTTCCCGCACGTTCCGCATGGTATACCATATTATCAATATCAGCCTTAATACTGTCAGCACTGTACGCTTTGAATTTCGTATGTCTGTAAAGCTGACAGAATCTGCATTTATTCCAGGTGCATCCGTTGGTCACCTGCAGCAGCAGACTCAGGGCCTCACTTGGCGGTCTTATAGGTCCTATTCTGAAAGTTCTCTCATTCAATTATTCTTTCCCCCTGGTTTTCTCGCCGGATCAATCATATCCGGCGACATATTTAAGTATTTTATATATGTGAATTATATCACAGGAGGTGATACAATGCCAAAGGCAGTTAAAGAGTATCTGATATTCGCTGCAGCCATGCTTGCCCTCTTTGAGCTGACATTCAACACGCTGGGCAAAATGCTCAGCACTCTGCTGGCAGATGCTTTGTCCCGGACGACATCATGTCTGGACGAACTGCTCTCGGAGACCGGCGTCAATCCCGCATTCCGTGACCTCGTCATAAACGGAATATGTCCCGGAGTAGGCAGCGTACTCGCCTTTGTCCCTGTGATAGGAATTCTTTTCTTTCTGCTTGGCATTCTGCAGGAAACAGGATATCTGGCAGAAGCAGCTTCTGTAATGGAAAGGCCTTTCAACAGACTGGGGCTTTCAGGCCAGTGTGTTATTCCCCTTGTTATGGGGTTCGGCTGCGCTGTCCCTGCTGTATTATCCGCTTCATCGCTGACATCACATACTGACAGAGTCCGCACCATCAGACTGATTCCCTTCATCTCATGCAGTGCAAGACTGCCGATTTACGGAATGTTCATTTCGTGCTTTTTCCCTCATCACCGTATTTCCGTACTTCTTATTCTCTATGCTGCAGGCATCCTGGCTGCCATCGTCACAGCACTTGTTACCGGAACTTCAGGCACGGAATGCCGTATCCCCAGTCATCACAAACATTATCACAAGCCGGATATGCATGCCGTAATGTCACTGGTGTCCAGAAACATCATCGGATTTATCAGAAAAGCTTTTACTGTCATTTTCACAGCTTCCGTTCTGATCTGGTATCTGCGGTCATACAATTTCGATCTGCAGCCTGTATCCGACAGCAGCGAAAGCATCCTGGCTTTCTGTGGCAGAACAGCCGCTCCTCTTTTCGCTCCCCTGGGATTTGGCGACTGGCGCGCCGCAGCTGCTGTGATTGCGGGGCTCACTGCCAAGGAAGCTGTGATAAGCACTCTCGTTGTCGCATCATCAGTCTCTGACCAGACCCTCTTCACAATGCTGTCTGATATATTCACTCCCCTGTCGGCATTTTCCTTCCTCATTTTCTGCCTGCTGTACATGCCGTGTATAGCAACCCTGTGCACCGTACGGAATGTGACCGGAAGCTGGCGTGAAAGTCTGCTGATGGCAATACTGCACATTGCCGCGGCCTGGTGTACATCTTTTGCAGTATATAATGTTGGTACTTTTATCACAGGTCTGATATAATTTCTGTAAAGGAGGTGCAGATCAATGAAATTATTTATTGCAGATGCTTTCACACAGAACGTTTTTGGCGGCAACCCGGCCGGTGTTGTCATTACCGGAGGAGATACCGTCTTCCCGCCGGAAGATATCATGCTGAAAACCGCAGCGGAGCTGAGATACTCCGAAACAGCTTTTATCAGACAGACCGGTGAAAGAGAATTCACCATCAGGTACTTTACTCCCGCTTCCGAAGTGGATCTCTGCGGGCATGCCACTATCGCATCCTTCCAGTGTCTTCTCGATGCAGGTATTGTAAAGGACGGGAAAGAATACACAGCGGTCACTCCCGCAGGAGATCTGAAAATCAGCATCA
Organism: Clostridiales bacterium; assembly: GCA_022763735.1. GTDB lineage: Bacteria > Bacillota > Clostridia > Peptostreptococcales > Anaerovoracaceae > Lentihominibacter. The sequence goes on along the minus strand of JALEQY010000092.1, from coordinate 11,844 downwards.
GCAGCGGTTTCATCATGATGGAGATGGCTCCCGGAGACTTCAGATCGAGAATAGACAGCGACGAAGCCCTGTGTGAGCTTTACGGCATCATGGGGATCCCTTATGAAGCTGTGAACAATGAAGGCAGACAGCTTTATCCGGAGATCATATCCACCGGACTTCCGGATATCATAATGCCGGTTTCATCAAGGAGGCAGCTTGCAGAGCTGACCCCGGACTTCGATGCACTGTCCGCACTTTCGGAAAAGTACGGTGTAACAGGAGTTCATGCCTTTACTCTGGACAATGCGAAACCTGAGATAACCGCACACTGCAGGAACTTCGCTCCTCTGTACGATATAGACGAGGAAGCCGCAACAGGCACCGCCAGCGGAGCCCTCACGTACTACCTTTACACAAACGGCATCACCGGGAAAGGCAGACTGACATTCCTGCAGGGTGAAGCCATGGGCAGGCCGTCACAGATACTGACGGACATTGACAATACAGACAATTCTGTAAACATCAGGGTGGGCGGCAGCGCCGCAATACTTGTCAGAGGCGAAATATCACTGTAAATCTTCATATATATGGCACATTATCATTCCGGCAGGCAAAAATCATCATTTTTTCTCTGTCGGATTATTATTCTTATTGACAGATTATGTATAAACCTTGTATTCTAGAAGTGTTAGTCTTATTACATATTAAGTCAGATTTATCAGAAAATAGGTAAGGAAAGGAGTTTCTCATGAGTGAAAAATGCACAGCATGTGCAGAAGCGCAAGAGAACGCAAGAAAGCTGGACGCAATTATCGAAAAGTACAAAGGTACTGACGGCGCACTGATACCCGTTCTTCATGAAGCACAGGATGTCTATGGATACCTGCCTCTTGAAGTTCAGCGCACTATAGGGGAAAAACTCAATATTCCTCTCGCAGAGGTTTATGGAGTTGTAAGTTTCTATACTCAGTTCTCCATCAACCCGAAAGGAAAGTACAAGATCAATGTATGCATGGGTACTGCATGCTATGTCAAGGGAGCTAATGACATCCTGGACAAGTTCAAGACAAGACTTTCCATCGACGTTGGCGAATGCACCGACGATCAGAAGTTTTCTCTGGATGCATGTCGCTGCATCGGCGCATGCGGACTCGCACCTGTAGTTACTATCAACGATGAAGTTTATGGTAAGCTCACAGCTGACGATGTAGACGATATTCTTGACAAATACGAAGATCGATAGGTAGCAAAAGGAGAATAGTAATGATTAAAAATTATGAAGAATTAAATGCTTTAAGAGACAAAGCTGTTAAAAGCATGGAAATTCGTCTCGAACGTACGGATATCACTCCGGTCGAAGGCGGCAAGATCCATATTCTGGTCTGTGGTGTGGCAGGATGTGTATCATCCGGTTCACTCAAGGTGGCAGAAGCTATTGAAGCACAGATCAAGGTACATAATCTCGGACATGATGTAAAAGTTATCAAGACAGGCTGCTTCGGTCTCTGTGCTGAAGGACCTATCATGATGATCTGTCCGGAACACGTAATGTACACCAAAGTTACTCCTGAAGATGTAAGCGAAATCTTCGAAAGCCATATTCTCGGCGGCAAAGTTGTTAAGAGACTTCTGGCAGGAGAAAAAGAATACGAAGAAATCGAAGATCGTCTTCCGCAGATTCCGTTCTACAAGATGCAGAAGCGTATCGCCCTCTGCAACTGCGGAATCATCGATCCTGAAAATATCGACGAATACATCGCTCTCGACGGATATCAGGCTCTGGCAAAGGTTCTCAATGAGATGGAACCTGACGAGGTAATCGACGTTGTCAAGGCTTCAGGTCTCCGCGGCAGAGGAGGCGGCGGATTCCCTACAGGACGTAAATGGGAATCATCTGCAGTAGTAAAAGAGCACACAAAGTATGTAATCTGTAACGCTGACGAGGGTGACCCGGGTGCATTCATGGACCGTTCCATTCTGGAAGGCGACCCTCATTCAGTAATTGAAGCTATGATCATCAACGGATATGCTGTAGGTTCAAATCAGGGCTACATCTACGTACGTGCTGAATATCCTGTAGCAGTTCAGAGACTGAGAATCGCTATAAAGCAGGCTGAAGACTATGGCCTGTTAGGAAAGAACATCCTGGGCAAGGGCTTTGACTTCAATCTCGAAGTAAGACTTGGTGCCGGCGCATTCGTATGCGGCGAAGGTTCCGCTCTGATGACTTCCATCGAAGGTAAGAGAGGCGAACCTAGACCTAAGCCACCAAGGTCAGCAGAAAAAGGACTCTGGAAAAAGCCTACAGTTCTCAACAACGTTGAAACATATGCCAACATCCCTCAGATTATCAGAAACGGCGCTGAATGGTTCGCAAGCATCGGTACCGAAAAATCAAAGGGAACAAAGGTATTCGCTCTCGGCGGAAAAATCAACAACATCGGTCTGGTTGAAGTACCTATGGGAACAACTCTCCGTGAGATCATCTACGATATCGGCGGCGGTATTCCTGACGGCGGAACTTTCAAGGCTGCACAGACAGGCGGTCCTTCAGGCGGATGTATCCCTGCTGAACATCTCGACACACCTATCGATTACGACTCCCTGACAAAGCTGGGTTCAATGATGGGATCCGGCGGTCTTATCGTAATGGACGAACATACATGTATGGTTGACCTGGCAAGATTCTTCCTGGACTTCACAGTTGACGAATCATGCGGTAAATGTCCTCCATGCCGTATCGGAACAAAGAGAATGCATGAAATTCTCGTAAGAATCACAGAAGGTAAAGGAACTCTGGAGGATCTGGACAAGCTGGAAATCCTGGCAAGAAACATCAAGGCTTCAGCATTATGCGGTCTGGGACAGAGTGCACCTAACCCTGTTCTCTCAACACTGAAATACTTCAGAGATGAATATGTTGCCCATGTAGTTGACAAGAAATGTCCTGCAGGTGTCTGCGTATCCATGGTTAAGTACATCATCGATACAGATTCATGTAAGCGCTGCGGTATCTGTAAGAAGGGCTGTCCTGCAGAATGTATCTCAGGAGACAAGAATACTCCATTCTCTATCAATCAGGATAAGTGCGTCAAGTGCGGACTTTGTATGGAAAAATGTCCGTTCAAGGCAATCCTCAAGAATGCGTAAGGTAAGAAGGGAGCGAATTATAAATGAACAAAGTAAATATCACCATAGATGGAATAAAATTATATGTACCGGAAAACTACACTATCCTGCAGGCAGCGAAGGAAGTAAACATCAACATTCCTACCCTCTGCTTCCTGAAGGATGTAAACGAGATCGGCTGCTGCCGTATGTGTGTAGTTGAAGTCAAAGGCTCAAAAGCACTTCAGGCTGCCTGCGTACATCCAGTAAAAGAAGGTATGGAGGTTCTGACTCATACACCTAAGGTTGTTGAGGCAAGAAAAGTAAACCTGGAACTGATCCTTTCAAACCACAATGCAAGCTGCCAGACATGCTCACGAAGCTGGATGGACTGTGAACTGCAGTCTCTTGCCAACAAACTGTCAGTAAAAGCTATACGTTTTGAAGGCGACAAGAAGAAACTTCCTATGGACGAAGGTGTATCCATTGTCCGTGACCCTAACAAGTGCATCCTCTGCAGAAGATGCGTAAGCGCATGCAAGAACATCCAGTCAGTATCAGTTATCGATACTATGAACCGTGGATTTGATACAGTTGTAGGATCCGCATTCGGACGCAAGCTGGACGAAACTCCATGTTCAAACTGCGGACAGTGCATCAACGTATGTCCTGTTGCAGCACTCCACGAAAAGGACGATTCAGATCGTGTTCTCGCAGCCATCAACGATCCTGAAATGCATGTTGTAGTTCAGACAGCACCTGCCGTAAGAGCAGCTCTGGGCGAAGAATTCTTCATGCCTATCGGCACTCCTGTAACAGGCAAGATGGTTACAGCACTGAGAATGCTGGGCTTTGACAAGGTATTCGATACAGATACAGGTGCAGACCTTACTATCATGGAAGAAACAACAGAACTTATCGACCGTGTAAGAGGCGGCGGCAAGCTTCCTCTCATCACGTCCTGCTCACCAGGATGGATCAAGTTCTGCGAACACAATTTCCCTGATCTGCTGGATAACCTCTCAAGCTGCAAATCACCACATCAGATGTTCGGAGCTGTCCTGAAATCCTATTACGCAGAACAGCAGGGTATCGATCCTGATAAAATATTCACAGTTTCTATCATGCCTTGTACTGCTAAGAAGTTCGAGTCAAAGAGACCTGAAATGCAGGTTGACGGACGTCCTGATGTAGATGTTGTTCTCACTACAAGAGAGCTGGGCAAGATGATCTACGACATGGGTATCGACTTCCCTAGCCTGGGAGATTCAGACTTCGACAATCCGTTTGGCGAAGCTTCAGGTGCCGGCGTTATCTTCGGTACTACAGGCGGTGTAATGGAAGCTGCTCTGAGAACTGCTGCTGATCTTCTCAGCGGAACATCAGCTGACAACTTCGAATATGAAGAGGTCAGAGGTCTTGAAGGAATCAAGATTGCAAATATAGAAATCGGAAACGTGAAATTACGTGCTGCTGTTGCTCACGGTCTCGGCAATGCCAGAAAGCTTATGGAAGCTATCCGTGCCGGAGAAGAATTCCACTTCGTGGAAATCATGGCATGCCCTGGCGGATGCATCAACGGAGGCGGACAGCCGCTGCAGCCTGCAGACCAGCGCAACTGGATCGACCTCAAGGCAGAAAGAGCCAAAGCATTATACAGTGAAGACAGAAAGATGTTCATCCGTAAGTCTCACAACAACCCTGCGGTCAAGAAACTCTACAAAGAGTATCTGGGCATGGCAGGCGGCAAACAGGCTCACAAGCTGCTGCATACACACTATGCGCCTAGACAGAATTACGATAAATAAAGTCTGTTGATAATCGAGTAAGAGTAAGAGGCAGGCGATTATTTGGCCTGCCGACCGCTCACACCACCTCCCCGATAAAGTCAGAATCGGGGAGGTGGTTTTTTTATTTTTTAATGAGGCATCTGGCAGAGGAAAGGGATTCTTGGCATCTGATATTTAATATGCCGAAGGTTTTTCGACGTGTGAACTCATTTCTGAACCAGGCACGTCGAAATCATAATAATTCTTATCACCCTTGAAAATAATTTTCGACGTGATTAAACAAAATTAACTGCCTCACGTCGAAAATAACAAGCACAAAGCAATATTACCTCCTCTCAACCCTTAAGATTCCTATGTGTTTTCGACGTATTGACTTACTTCAAAGCTTAGCACGTCGAAAATGAACATACATATGCGATTGAAATGAATTACTTTTCGACGTATCACTCCTCAAGAGCGGAAAGAACGTCGAAAACCGCACAATTAATTAATACATGTCCGCTTTATATTTTTTCCTAAAACATATTGACAGTTCATCAGTAATAATCTAGAATTATTGTAAATATTTTACAATAATTCTAGATTGGAGGAATCTTGTGATTGACAAAGAAACTATATTGTCTGAAATAGATTTTTATAGCAGCTTATGCGAAAATTACGAAGCTCTTCTGGAGGAAGTACCTGACGGAAAAATATATTTCAAGTATGACCATAACAAATGGCGGCCCTTTATCCGTGAAAACAACAAAGAGGTTTATTTAAGTCCTAAAAGAAACAAGGCGCTTATAAACAAGCTGCTGTTAAAAAAATTCACAGGATTAATAGTTGCAGAAATAAAAGAAAACCTTTGCCTCCTTAGATCTCTCGACAACTGTTTTACAGATTTATATCAAATGGACTTTATGGAAAAAATCAAAGAATTCGAAAACCAAAAAGGACACGGCTTCAAAGTCGATACTTTTATGGATATAAGCGATATGGCCACCATAAATCAACATAATAAAAACAGCCATCTGGCAGAGGATGAATCCAGATGGCTCTCCAGTCACAGCAAGCTTAATCCATATCTGCCAGAAAAACGCATCCACAGATCCCCACTGGGAACAATGGTGCGTTCTAAATCGGAGCTGTCAATAGCAACATTTCTGGATCTCAAAGGGGTATCGTATAAATCCGACGAGCTGCTCATCCTGGATGGACATGAATATTACCCGGATTTTATAATTTTTCGGAAATCCGACGGGAAAATAATAATATGGGAACATCTGGGTATGATGGATGATCCCGCATATGCAGAAAAGGTAATTCACAAGCTGACAGCATATTCACGCAACGGGTTTCGGCTTGGAGACAATCTGATACTTACTTATGACGATAATGGCAGTCTCGATATGACCGTATTGAATAATATATATGAACTGATGCTGAAGTAACGCCTGATCAGCCTAGCACTACAGTTCCAGCAATATAGCAAACACCGGAATCGTCGCCAGCGACAGTACCGTGGAAAGGAGCACGCTTTTAGTAGCGAAAGCCGCCTCACCTTTGTACTGCTGACTGAAAATAGCTGAGACTGAAGCAACAGGCATCGCGAAAGACAGAACAAGTACTTTTTCCAGAAGAGTGAACTCTCCCGCCCAAAGTCTTATCATCATCAGTGCGATACACGGCACTATCAGCAGCTTTACAAACAGCACCCCATAGACCTGCCAGTCATTCAGTATTTCTTTAAGCCTGATTCCTCCGAGCTGGAACCCTATACTGAACATGGTCAGAGGTGTAGTGGCATTGCCTATCATTTCTATCGACCCGCCAAGCACCGATGGCAGCCGGAAATCCATGAGAAACAGCACCAGTCCTATGATGACTCCCACAAGCCCGGGGCTTACAAGCTCCTTCAGATTAATCCTGGGATCGGCACCTGCAGACATCTGAATCAGCAGCACACCTACGGTAAACAGCAGTATATCATTGATAAATTCGACTATCGCTGCGAAAAACAGTGCCTCCGTGCCGTACAGGGCCTTGATAACCGGGATTCCGATGAAACCGGTATTACCGAAAAGAAGCATGAACATTGTAAGATACTGCTTTGTTTTTGTCAGTCTCATCAGTCTGATGACAGGAATGCTGAACAGAAGCAGAGCAGCGAAAATCGCAAGACATGCAATAAGAATATATCCTGTATCCCTGAGAGTCTGTACACTGAACTCAATCTGCATGGCATCTATGACAAGACAAGGCCATGTGAGATTGACAACAATACTGTTGACAGCACCATTCTGTTCAACCGTGAGAATATTACGCTTTCTGAAAAAAATCCCCGGAATGATCATTATAAAGATCATCGCCAGAGAACTGAGTAGCGGCAGAACTACCACTTTATTACCTCCAACTTTCTGTATCCTCCGCACCGGATACAGACAAATAATAAAACACAACTATAATAACTGTAATATTATAGCCTCGTAATGGACGCGATACAAGTGGAGCAGGTCAACTATACCGCAGTTGAATTGTTATGTTACTAATTTAACAATGCCTTGTCTGTGCAAAAGCAACTGCTTATGATGAGTCGGTGCTGCACTTTATTGTGGTAAAACATATCTTCTTAACGTCATTTTTGAACAAAGTTGCTGTCTTCCTTTGCTGTTAACAATTATCGTTGACTAGTATATACGATACATGTTACATTTTTAACAGGAAGATTTAATATTCTGACATATAAATTATCCTGTTCATTATTATTATTATTTGACGAAAGGAGTTTCCTATGACTGACAAATGCACAGCTTGTGCGGAATCACAGGAAAAAATCAATCAACTGAAAACAATTGTAGACAATTACAAAGACACTGAAGGTTCACTGATCCAGGTACTCCATGAAGCTCAGGAGCTGTATGGCTATCTGCCGCTGGAAGTTCAGCGCGAAATATCCACGCTGATGAACATTCCTCTGGCTGAAATATACGGAGTTGTCAGCTTCTACACCCAGTTTTCCATCAATCCTAAGGGCAGATTCAAGGTTAATGTATGCATGGGTACTGCCTGCTATGTTAAAGGGGCCAATGAAGTTCTGGACAAATTCAGAACACGCCTTTCCATTGACGTGGGTGAATGTACTGAAGACCGCAGATTCTCCCTTGATGCATGCAGATGCATCGGAGCATGCGGACTTGCACCTGTTGTAACTATCAATGACGACGTTTACGGCAAGCTTACACCGGACGATGTAGACGCTATCATTGACAAGTATGAAGAATTATAGGGGGTGCACCGAAATGATAAAGAGTATTGCAGATATTGCAGCAATAAGAGAAAAGAAACACGCGGACATGATGATCCGTACAGATAAAAATGCACAGCCTACCGCAGACGGCGGCCGCATGCATGTCATGGTATGCGGAGGAACAGGCTGCACGTCTTCCAGTTCAATGAAAATCATCGATAATCTGGAAGAGCTTATCCGCATCAACAGGCTCCAGGATGAAATCAAAGTTATCAAGACAGGCTGCTTCGGACTCTGCGCTGAAGGTCCTATCATGATGATATATCCTGACCACATCATGTACACGACAGTACAGCCTGAAGATGTAAAGGAAATTTTTGAAAGTCACATCCTCAACAACAAACCTGTAAAACGTCTGCTGGCAGGAGACAAGAATGCTGAGGAAATCACAAATGCACTGGACAACGTCGACTTCTTCTCGAAGCAGATGAGAGTGGCCTTAAGAAACTGCGGTGCCATCAATCCGGAATGCATCGACGAATACATAGCCAGAGATGGTTATCTGGCACTCCAGAAGGTTCTGACAGAAATGGATCCCGAGGATGTTATCGATACTGTCAAAGCATCTCAGATCCGCGGTCGTGGCGGTGCCGGCTTCCCTACAGGAACCAAATGGAGCTTCGCAGCTGCCCAGCAGGTTGCTCAGAAATATGTATGCTGCAACGCTGACGAAGGAGACCCGGGTGCTTTCATGGACAGATCCGTGCTGGAAGGCGACCCTCATTCAGTAATCGAAGCTATGGCAATCGCTGGATATGCTATCGGAGCAAACCAGGGCTATGTTTATGTACGTGCTGAATATCCTATCGCCGTAGAGAGACTCTCCATCGCCATCGAACAGGCGAAGGAGTACGGCCTTCTGGGCAAGGACATTCTGGGAACAGGCTTCGACTTCAATCTCGAAATCAGACTGGGCGCCGGCGCATTCGTCTGCGGCGAGGAAACTGCTCTGATGACTTCAGTTGAAGGCAAGAGAGGCGAACCTAGACCAAGACCTCCTTTCCCTGCTGTCAAGGGACTCTTCGGTCAGCCTACCATCCTCAACAACGTTGAAACATATGCTAATATCCCGATGATCATTCTGAAGGGAGCTGAATGGTTCTCCGGCATAGGAACAGAAAAATCAAAGGGAACCAAAGTATTCGCAGTAGGCGGCAAGATCAACAACACAGGTCTGGTGGAAATCCCTATGGGAACCACACTGCGCGAGATCATCTACGATATCGGCGGCGGCATTCCTAACGGCAAGAAATTCAAGGCTGCTCAGACAGGCGGTCCTTCAGGCGGATGTATCCCGGCTTCCGAACTGGATACACCAATAGATTATGAATCACTTATCGCTCTCGGCTCCATGATGGGTTCCGGCGGACTTATCGTAATGGACGAAGACACATGTATGGTCGACCTGGCAAGATTCTTCCTGGAATTCACAGTTGACGAATCCTGCGGCAAATGTCCTCCATGCCGTATCGGTACCAAGAGAATGCTTGAGATCGTAACAAGAATCACAGAAGGTAAGGGAACCATGGAAGACCTGGATAAACTGGAAGAACTGGCAGAAAGCATCAAGGACGCTGCCCTCTGCGGTCTCGGTCAGACAGCACCTAACCCGGTACTCAGCACAATGAAATATTTCCGTGATGAATATATCGCTCACGTTGTCGACAAGAAGTGTCCAGCCGGCGTATGTAAGTCCATGGTTAAATACATCATCGACAACGATGCCTGCAAGCACTGCAGTATCTGTAAGAAAAACTGTCCTGTACAGTGCATCTCCGGAGACAAGACAACACCATTCTCCATCGATCAGGACAAGTGCGTCAAGTGCGGACTGTGTATGGAAAAATGTCCGTTCAAGGCAATCCTCAAGAATGCGTAATAAGAAGGGAGCGTAAGTATTATGAACAAAGTAAATATTACCATCGACGGTATCAAGCTTTACGTGCCTGAGAACTATACGATTCTCGAGGCTGCTAAAGAAGTAAACATCACTATTCCTACCCTCTGTTTCCTCAAGGATGTCAATGAAGTTGGCTGCTGCCGTATGTGTATCGTTGAGGTCAAGGGTGCAAAGGCACTTCAGGCTGCCTGCGTACATCCTGTAAGCGAGGGTATGGAGGTTTATACTCATACACCGAGAGTAATGAAGGCCCGAAAAACAAACCTGGAGCTTATCCTCTCGAACCATAATTCACGCTGTCAGACATGTACAAGAAGCTGGATGGACTGTGAGCTTCAATCGCTGGCAAACAAGCTCTCAGTGGAAAATGTGCGCTTTGAGGGAGAACAGAAGAAGCTTCCTCTGGACATCGGCGTATCCATCGTCCGCGACCCGAACAAGTGCATTTTGTGCAGAAGATGCGTGAGTGCCTGCAAGAACATCCAGACGGTAGCTGTAATCGATGCCGTGAACAGAGGTTTCGACACCAAGATCGCCGCGCCTTTCGATGTTTCTCTGGCAGACACACCATGTGTAAACTGCGGACAGTGCATCAACTACTGCCCTGTAGGCGCTCTGCATGAAAAGAACGATATCGACAAGGTATGGCAGGCTATCCACGATCCTGAAAAGCACGTTGTGGTCCAGACTGCTCCTGCTGTAAGAGTTGCCCTGGGCGAGGACTTCGAAATGCCTATCGGAACTCCTGTAACAGGCAAAATGGTCACTGCACTGCGTATGCTGGGCTTTGACAAGGTATTCGACACTGATACAGGTGCCGATCTGACTATCATGGAGGAAGGCGCCGAGCTCATCGACCGTATCAGAGGCGAAGGCAAGCTGCCGCTGATAACTTCATGTTCACCGGGCTGGATCAAGTTCTGCGAGCACAACTTCCCGGATATGCTGGACAATCTCTCGAGCTGCAAGTCACCTCACCAGATGTTCGGTGCTATCCTGAAATCATACTATGCTAAAAAAGAAGGCATCGATCCTGACAATGTATTTGTTGTATCGATTATGCCTTGCACGGCCAAGAAGTTCGAGGCTGCAAGACCTGAGATGAATGTTGACGGCCGTCCTGATGTGGATGTTGTCCTCACTACCAGAGAGCTGGGCAAGATGATCTACGATGTCGGCATAGACTTCCCTGATCTGGGCGACAGTTCATTTGACGATCCGTTCGGCAATGCTTCCGGTGCCGGTGTAATATTCGGTACTACCGGCGGTGTTATGGAAGCTGCTCTGAGAACTGTGGCAGACCTGCTGACAGGTTCATCTGCAGACAACATCGAATACGAAGAGGTTCGCGGTCTTGAGGGTATCAAGATTGCAACTCTGGAAATCGCTGATCTGAAGCTGCGTGCTGCTGTGGCTCACGGTCTCGGCAATGCCCGCAAGCTGATGGAGGCAATACGCGCCGGTGAGGAATTCCACTTCGTCGAAATCATGGCATGCCCTGGCGGATGCATCAACGGAGGCGGACAGCCGCTGCAGCTGTCAGATGTCCGCAACTGGATCGATGTCCGTGAAGAACGTGCAAAGGGACTCTACAAGGAAGACCGCAAGACTTACATCAGAAAGTCTCACAACAATCCTTCAGTCAAGAAGCTGTACAAAGAGTACCTCGGCATGGCCGGCGGAAGCAAAGCTCACAAGCTGCTCCACACTCACTACCAGGCAAGACCGAATTACGAAAAATAAGGTATTTATGCCTTTCCCAACCTATATTACAA
>JALEQY010000067.1 GCA_022763735.1 Clostridiales bacterium | reverse complement strand
TCATAATTGATCCTTGTTGCCATCATACCGAGAACCGACGGTATCAGCAGCAGAACTGCCACAATCAGAATCAGCCGTCTTTTCCCGGTGACTGCTTTGCCGAATTTAAGCAGCATATTTTATCACCCCTGTCTATTATTTATTCCTGAAATATTCTAGTATCTTGTATGTTTTTTATCCATAAACAAAAAAAAATCCGTGCACAAAAATTGTGCACGAAAGATGTTTTGTACAAAACTATTTCTCCGAACCGCCCATCGATTCTATAACTTCTTCTGCGCTTTCCAGAGCGGCAGTCACAGTTCCCTTGAACATGCCGTCACACAGTCTTGCCAGCACTTCCGGAGGATTATCCATATCATTCTCTATCCACCGCAGAACTGTACCGACAAATGCATTGATATAAAAATTTGCCGCAGTCTTCACAGCCTCTCTGCTGAAACCAAGCCCTTCAGCCTGAATGTTCACCAGCCTGAGGGCATATACCTCGCCGACTTTATTGAGGTATTTATCAAGATCTCCCCTGTTGATGGTCTTGTATATATGATATATCATTTTCTTATTTTCATAAAGAAAGCTCAGACCTTCCAGGAATCCTTCCTCCCACTGTTCCTCTTCACTGAAACGCGTCAGAATCTCATCGGCTTCTTTTATCAGCATCCAACCCAGAAGATCATATATGTCCTCAAAATGATAATAGAATGTATTTCTGGTGAGACCGCAGGCATCGGTGATTTCCTTTATTGTTATCTTGTCAAGCGACTTTTTTCTGAGAATTTCCGCCGCTGCTGCCGCCAATGCTTTCTTGGTTAATTCAGACATCTGATGCTACCTTTCTCAATCCTTTGACTTGTAATAAAGCATACAGTGACAGTATCCCTCAAAGTCAGGATCTGCTATCTGATTTCTGAATTCCTCACAGATACATTTGTTTTCTTCGGTTTTCTCAAGCCTGCACGGGCAGTATCCGTCCTTTTCCTTAAGACCCTGTTTAACTGCAGCTACAAGCTCTCTGTCTTCATTCAATCTTACTGCCATATTAACGCTCCCTTTTATAAATATGCTTATATTCTAACATATATGGGAAATGAATGCTAACCATTTCGAATACAGTTCCGTAAGAGCGTATGATCAGTGGCATTTATGACTTCCGCAGCTGCCTTGTCCGCATGTTCCTTCACTGCCGTGATGTTCATCATGGTGTCTGCACATAACATCCGGATTATAATTCAGTCTCCCCTCAAGATAATCTGCCACTGCCTGATCCGCATCTCCTGAAACGCCTCCCAGAAGTCTGATACCTGCCTGTGCAAGCGCTGTCTTTGCACCGCCTCCTATACCCCCGCAAATCAGCACATCCACATCATTGTTCAGCAGGAATCCTGCCAGAGCGCCATGTCCGCTACCGGCTGTATCTATAACCTCGCTGCTCAGAATTTTATTACCTTCTGTCTCGTACACCTTGAACTTCTCTGTATGCCCGAAATGCTGAAAAATCTGTCCGTTCTCATAAGTTACTGCTATTTTCATTTTATTCACACTCCTCTTTAATACTGACATATGTCATTTATAACTAAACTATATCACCGTTACCGGCATATGTCAATAACAGCTTGTATTCTCATAAATTCAAATTAACCCTTGACAAACAGCTGCATCAGGGCTACTATTATAAACGAACTAAATAGAATCTTCAGGGCAGGGTTGATTTCCCGACCGGCGGTAAAGTCCGCGAGCGCCTGTGCGCATGATCCGGTGAGATTCCGGAACCGACAGTAAAGTCTGGATGGAAGAAGATACATACTTTATCTTTGTATTAATATTGATGTGTATATGATGCTCTGAAACCATGGTTTCAGAGTTTTTTTATCAGGTGTCACCTGATATTTCGATGCGGATGTACTGAGCCCTGGACAGATATATGTTCAGGGTTTTTCTTTTCAGGAGGAACAATTATGGATACACAATATATGAAGCTGGCACTGGATCTGGCAGAAATGGGCTGCGGCCATGTGAATCCCAACCCCATGGTTGGCGCAGTCATAGTAAAAAACGACAGAATAATCGGCAAAGGTTATCACAGATGCTTCGGAGACCTGCATGCTGAACGTGCAGCACTGGCGGACTGCAGCGAACCGGCCGCCGGAGCCGAAATATACGTGACGCTGGAACCGTGCTGCCATTATGGCAAACAGCCTCCATGCACAGATGCCATAATAGAAGCCGGAATAAAGCACGTTATAGTCGGCTCTCCCGACCCCAATCCCCTAGTTGCCGGCAAAGGCATAAGGATATTGAGGGATCACGGAATCAAGGTGACGCAGAACGTGATGAGAAAGGAATGTGATGATCTGAATTATGTTTTCATGCATTACATGAAAACCGGACTGCCATATGTTGTCATGAAATATGCCATGACCATGGACGGCAAAACAGCAGCCAGGACCGGTGAAGCCCGCTGGATAACCGGCGAAGCAGCCAGAAAAAATGTGCATCATGACAGGAACAGATATTCCGGCATCATGATAGGTACCGGTACATTGCTGGCAGATGATCCCCTCCTCACCTGCAGACTCCCCGGCGGCAGAAACCCGGTAAGAATAATATGCGATTCTCAGCTGAGGACACCGCTGACATCTCAGATCGTCAGAACCGCAGCTCATGTCCCGACTATTATAGCCACATCATCAGAAGACACTGACAGGATCAGCAGTCTCAAAGAAAAAGGATGTGATGTCCTCATCATCCCTGAGAAAGACGGTCACCTGGATCTCAAGGAGCTTATGCGGATTCTGGGTGAAATGAAGATAGACAGTATTCTTCTGGAGGGCGGCAGCCAACTGAACTGGTCGGCACTGGAAGCCGGCATTGTAAACAGAGTGCAGACCTATATCGCACCTAAACTGCTGGGAGGTAAATCCGCACCGTCCCCGGTGGGCGGCACCGGCGTGGACATACCGGACAAGGCCTTCCGGCTCAGCAGACCGAAAATAACCGTTATAGATAATGACATCCTTCTTGAAAGCGAGGTGATCAGATGTTCACAGGAATAATCGAAGAGCTTGGTACCATAAACAATATCCGCAAAAATACAGCCTCTGCCGTACTGACTATCGATGCATCCACTGTACTGGAAGATGTACATATGGGCGACAGCATCGCAGTAAACGGTGTATGCCTGACAGTGACAAGTTTTACCTCAACATCCTTTACTGCAGACGTAATGCACGAAACACTGAACAGATCATCTCTTGGCTCTCTCCGTTCAGGGAGCAAAGTGAACCTGGAGCGGGCCATGAGTGCAGACGGCAGATTCGGCGGGCACATAGTATCAGGACATATCGACGGCACCGGAACTGTCTCGAATATAAAAAAGGATGACAATGCTGTATGGTACACCATCAGAACATCATCTGACATCATGCGTTATATCGTGGAAAAAGGCTCCATCGCCATAGATGGTATAAGCCTGACAGTGGCATGGACAGATGAAGAAAGCTTCAAGGTATCCATCATCCCCCATACTTCAGCCAGCACCACACTTGCTCTGAGAAAACCGGGAGATATAGTGAACCTGGAAAATGACTGCATTGGCAAATATGTTGAAAAGCTTCTGCAGCCCTACCGCAAAACCGGCGGCATCACGAAAGAGTTCCTTTTGCAGAACGGGTTCTGATAATGTTCCCTGCAAAATATCACAATAAATAAAATTCAACCACAGGAGGTAATATATAAATGTTTCAATTCAACACAATAGAAGAAGCTCTGGAGGATCTCCGAAAAGGCAGAATAATCCTCTGCACAGACGATCCTGACAGAGAGAACGAAGGCGATATGATCTGTGCCGCCGAGTTCGCAACTACAGAAAACGTCAATCTGATGGCAAGTGCAGCCAAAGGGCTCATCTGCATGCCAATGAGCGCAGAATACTGCACAAAACTTCAGTTCCCACAGATGGTGAGCGAAAACACTGATAACCATGAAACTGCCTTTACAGTGTCAATCGACCATGTTGACACAACCACAGGAATCTCCGCAGAGGAACGCGGTCTTACAGCCCGTGCATGCGTTGACGAGAACTCAAAGCCAGAAGACTTCAGACGCCCGGGACATATGTTCCCTCTCAAAGCAAAGAAAAACGGTGTTCTGGAAAGAAATGGTCACACTGAGGCTACAGTTGACCTTCTGAGACTTGCTGGCCTTAAGGAATGTGGTCTCTGCTGCGAGATCATGAAGGAAGACGGTACCATGATGCGTACTCCTGAGCTGATAGAGCTTGCAAAGGAACATGATTTCAAGTTCATCACCATCAAGGATCTGCAGAACTACCGCAAACGTCACGAGAAACTGGTGGAATGTGAAGCTGTGGTAAACATGCCTACAAAATACGGCGATTTCAAAGCCTACGGCTATATCAACAAACTGAACGGCGAGCACCACGTGGCTCTCGTCAAGGGTGAAATCGGTGACGGCAGAAATCTTCTCTGCCGTGTACACTCGGAATGTCTGACGGGAGATGCCTTCGGCTCCCTCCGCTGTGACTGCGGCCAGCAGCTGGCTTCCGCCATGACTCAGGTGGAAAAGGAAGGACGCGGCATTATCCTCTATATGAGACAGGAAGGCCGGGGTATCGGTCTCATCAACAAGCTCAAGGCCTATGAGCTTCAGGATGGAGGCATGGATACTCTGGACGCCAATCTGGCACTGGGTTTTGCCGGAGATCTACGTGAATATTTCATCGGAGCCCAGATTCTTAAAGATCTTGGGGCCAAGGAGCTGAGACTTCTCACCAACAACCCTGATAAAGTATATCAGCTTGCTGACTTCGGTATGGAAATCATCGAAAGAGTACCTATCCAGATGGCCGCAACAGTCAATGACCTCTTCTACCTCAAGACAAAGCAGAAGAGAATGGGTCATATCCTTGACTATAAATAATGTCTGCAGGCATACCCGCAGGCACTTCATAAATAAAACACGAATAAACTCCGGCCCTGCCGGATCATAACAGAAAGGAAATGTAAAATGAACGTATTTGAAGGAAAACTGGTCTCAAAGAAAATAAGAGTTGGTATCATCGCTGCAAGATTCAATGAATTTATTACATCAAAGCTTCTCTCAGGGGCACTTGACACTCTGAAACGTCACGATGTTTCAGAAGACGATATTGATATCGCATGGGTTCCCGGAGCTTTTGAAATTCCTCTCATTGCATCAAAGATGGCTTCAAGCGGCAAATATGATGCTGTAATCTGTCTCGGAGCTGTAATCAGAGGCGCTACTACACACTACGATTATGTATGCAACGAAGTATCAAAGGGAATCGCTCAGGTTTCACTGTCAAGCGGTATTCCTGTAATGTTCGGAATCCTCACTACAGAAAATATCGAACAGGCTATTGAGCGTGCAGGTACAAAGGCCGGAAACAAAGGCTCAGACTGTGCTGCAGGTGCTATCGAAATGGTTAACCTTATCAGAGAGCTGGCATAAACAATCGAAGTACATCAGTCGGGGCGGCGGTATCATAAATCTGATGCCGCCGCCCTTTCTCTACGCTCCGTAGATTGATTTTCCTCCCGCCTGCTGTTAATATTGCTGTTGAGGAGGCGATGAACAATGGATCCAGTTAAAATCGGCAGACTTATATTGTTTTTAAGAAAAGAGAAAGGTCTCACACAGAAGCAGCTTGCGAACATGCTGCACGTTTCAGATAAAACCGTATCAAAATGGGAGTGCGGTGCAGGTATTCCCGAAATCTCACTGTTCCGGGAGCTTGCAGATGCTCTGGAAGTGGACTTTGAATCGCTGCTTAAGGGTGAGCTTAACCAGAATGATCTGAACGGAGGAAATATGAAAAAACTTAATTTTTATGTATGCCCTGTCTGCGGCAATCTCCTGACTGCTTCAGGCGAAGCATCAGTATCATGCTGCGGCAGAGTATTAGAACCCGTAATACCAGAAAAAGCTGAAAACAGCGATAATCTCAATGTGGAGCTTATCGACAACGAGTACTTCGTATCCAGCAGCCACGAAATGACAAAGGATCACTACATCACTTTTGTCGCACTGCTTACCGGTGACACGCTGATTATGAGAAAACAGTATCCGGAATGGGATCTGCAGACGAGTATTCCGAGGATCGCCCATGGCAGGCTCATCTGGCACTGCAGTAAGCACGGAATGTTCTATAAGCTGATTTAAAACATGTAAGATGAATGTGTCCGTTTTCCGGACCCGCAGACAAAAACCCCGCATCCATACCGGTGCGGGGTTAATTTCATATAACAATATATACCTGACTATTTAGCTTTGCTTTCGCAGTAGATACATCTGTAAACTCCGTTTTCTCTGTCTGTCAGCTTGAATACATGCTGCAGCTCCTGTTCAGTGGTAGTGATGCATCTAGGGTTCTTGCACTTGATGATATCAACAATCTCTTCAGGAGGATCGATATGAGTTCTCTTAACAAGCTTGCCGTTTTTGATGATATTTACTGTGATGCCCGGATCAACGTATCCGATTGCATCAAGATTCACGTCAATAAGCTGGTCGATCTTGAGGATATCCTTTCTTCCCATCTTCTTGCTTTCTGCGTTCTTGATGAGTGCAACCTGACAGTCAAGTGAATCAAGACCGAGGATCTTGTAAAGTGTCATGCCTTCACCTGCTTTGATGTGATCCAGTACGATACCGTCTTCGATTTTTCCTATAATCATTTATTTCACCTCCAGAAGTTTGAGAATAAGTGCCATTCTTATGTACTTGCCGTTGAGCACCTGCTCGAAGTAACGAGCTCTAGGGTCATCGTCAACAGCGATTGATATTTCGTTTACACGTGGCAGCGGATGCAGAATGCTCAGGTCTTCCTTGGCATTTTCCAGTTTGTCCGGTGTCAGTATATAGCTGTCCTTCAGTCTGATATAGTCCTGTTCGTTGAAGAATCTTTCTCTCTGTACTCTTGTCATGTAGAGAACATCCAGCTCAGGCATTGCGCCTTCAAGATCAGTTGTTTCAACATATTCCAGATTATTCTTTTCCAGAACCTCATGCTTGAGATATTCAGGTATTCTCAGTTCGTCCGGTGAAATGAGGATAAATTTAACATTTTCATATCTTGACATCGCACTGATAAGTGAGTGTACGGTTCTGCCGAATTTCAGGTCGCCGCAGAGTCCGATAGTCAGATTGTTGAAGCGCCCCTTTTCTCTGCTGATAGTCAGCAGGTCTGTCAGAGTCTGAGTCGGATGATTGTGTCCGCCGTCTCCTGCGTTGATGATAGGCACTGTTGATTTTCTTGAAGCTACCATAGGAGCACCTTCCTTAGGGTGTCTCATAGCGATGATGTCAGCATATGCGCCTACAGTTCTGATAGTATCTGCAACACTTTCACCTTTGGCAGCTGATGAACTCTGTGCTTCGGAGAATCCAAGCACATTTCCGCCAAGCTCGTACATTGCAGCCTCGAAGCTGAGTCTGGTTCTTGTTGAAGGCTCGAAGAACAGTGTAGCCAGCTTCTTGCCCTTGCACTTTTCTGCATACTTTGCAGGATTCGCAATAATATCCTTGGCAGTATCCACCATCTGATCGATCTCTGCCGTTGTCAGTTCCATAATGTCGATTAAATGTTTCATTTTTCCTCCTTTTTCCTTCAAAATCATCATCAGATTTATTTGTTTATCCAGCTCTCATCCTGCGGATTCGCTCTGAATGCCATTAACTTTGTCACATCTTCCCTGCTGATATATCCTGTTTCAGCCGCAACTTCAGCTATAGCATCGAAGTCCGAAAGGCTGATGTTCCTTACGTCTGCAGCTGCCAGTCTGTCCAGTCCCTTCTGCATGCCGTATGTAAAGATGCTTGCGATGCCGACAACCTCGGCGCCAGCTTCTCGCAGTGCTCCAACAACCTCTATAACGCTGCCACCTGTTGAGATAAGATCCTCGATAACAACGACCTTCTGTCCCTTTTCAAGTCTGCCCTCTATACGGTTGCCTCTGCCGTGATCCTTGTTGCCTGATCTGACATAACCCATGGGCAGTCCCATAATATGTCCCACGATAGCCGCATGAGCGATGCCTGCTGTTGAAGTGCCCATCAGCACCTCAGCTTCAGGATAGTTCTCTCTGATGACATCCACCATAGCGTTCTCTACCAGATTTCTCGCTTCCGGTGCAGTCAGAATCAGTCTGTTGTCACAATAGATCGGACTCTTGATGCCGCTTGCCCATGTGAAGGGCTCCTCAGGTCTCAGGAAAACAGCTTCAATATCAAGTAAAGCTTTTGCTATTTTTTTCTTCATTTTGTTCCTCCTTAATCTGTGAATTCTGCCATGCATCTCTCATATGCAGCCAGCGGATCCGCCGCCTTGGTGATGCTGCGTCCTACTACAATATAATCAGAGCCAAGCTCTTTTGCTTTAGCAGGTGTCGTTACTCTTGCCTGATCACCCTTGTCATCATCTGCAAAGCGCACACCCGGCGTCACCGTCAGGAAGCCTTCTCCGCAGGTTTCGTGAACCTCAGGGGACTCCAGAGGAGAGCAGACCACTCCGTCAAGACCTGCAGCTCTGGCATTGTCCGCATAGTGGGCCACGACCTTTTTCATAGGCTCGTTAATCATGATATCCGACTCCATCCTCTCCTGCGTCGTGGAAGTTAGCTGAGTCACAGCAATAAGCAGCGGACGGCTGCCGTCTTCCTTTGTCAGCCCTTCTATGGCCGCCTTCATCATATCTATTGTTCCTGCCGCATGGACATTGCACATATCTATATCCATGTCAGAGAGCACTTTCATTGCTTTTTTTACCGTATTAGGTATGTCGTGAAGCTTCAGATCCAGGAAAACCTTATGTCCTCGTTCCTTCAGCGCCCTGACGATTACAGGACCCTCTGCATAATAAAGCTCCATGCCGATTTTGACAAAAGGTCTTCTCTCGCCGAATCTGCCGAGAAAGCTCAAGGTTTCTTCCTTGCTGTTAAAATCACATGCTATGATTACATCCTTACCCATTGTGCGCACCTCCGATGATTTCCTTTAAATCAGTGATACCGTACTTTTTCATTACCTCAGGCAGATCTCTGACTATATCCCTGCATACATACGGATCTGTCAGATTTGCTGCTCCGATCTGCACTGCACTGGCGCCTGCCAGCATCATCTCTATCACATCCTCTGCCGTGCGGATACCGCCTATCCCCACAACAGGAATTTTCACATTCTCATAAACCTGATATACCATCCTCAGGGCTACCGGGAAAACTGCCGGTCCGGAGAAACCGCCCATTTTATTGGCTACTACAGGTTTCTTTGTTTTAAGATTTATCCTCATGCCCAGCAGTGTGTTTATCAGTGAAATGCCGTCGGCTCCGGCTTTCTCACATTCAACTGCGATTGACACGATATCTGTCACATTTGGAGACAACTTGACAATAACAGGTTTTCTGACTACTTCCTTGACTGCCCTGACAACCGAGGCTGCCGCCTGGGGATCAGTTCCGAAAGCCAGCCCGCCGTGGTGAACATTCGGGCATGACACATTCACTTCCACCCAGCCGACCTGTTCACATTCTCCCAGTCTTTTTGCCACTTCACTGTATTCTTCAATCGAGAAGCCTCCCACATTTGCCATTACCTTCTTATCGAAGCATTCTGCAAGCTTAGGCAGTTCCTCGCTTATAACCTTATCTACTCCCGGATTCTGCAGACCTATGGAATTGATCAGCCCTTCACTGCATTCGGCGATTCTCGGTGTAGGATTGCCGAATCTGGGCTTAAGAGTTGTTCCCTTGAAAGAAAAGCTTCCCAGCACATTGATATCATACAGCTCTGCGAATTCATATCCGTATCCGAAGGTACCGCTGGCAGCCATTACCGGATTATCAAGCTGAATTCCGCATAAATCCACTTTTGTATTTACCATATGATCTCACCTCTTTCCAGAACCGGACCTTCCTTGCAGATCCTCTTGTATCCATACTTCGTCTCGCATGAGCATCCCATGCATGCTCCAAAACCGCATCCCATCCTTTCCTCGAAGCTCATGTATCCATCTATTTCCGGTGTTATGGTTTTATCCAGTGCCTTCAGCATCGGTTCAGGGCCACATGCACAGAAATCAGTATACTCAAGCCCTTTGACAGCATCGGTTACGAAGCCTTTAATGCCTTCACTGCCGTCTGCTGTGGCGATTATCACTTCAGCACCAAGGGCTTCAAACTTTTCTCTGTAGAACAGTTCATCTGCTGTGTTGAATCCCAGAACAGCAACCGGTTTCCTGCCTGCTTCTGTCAGCGTCCTGCAAAGCCCGTACATAGGAGGAACACCTGCGCCTCCCCCCACAAGGAGCGGACGCTCGCCAAGAGCTTCAGTTCCGTAGCCGTTTCCCAGCGGTGTCAGGACACTGAGCTTTTCTCCCGGCCTCATACGGCTCATGGCTTCAGTACCCTTACCTACAGTCTTGTATACAATGGTCAGACTTTTTTCATCCCAGTCGCACACCGATAACGGCCTTCTGAGGAAATATCCTTCAATTCTGATATTCACAAACTGTCCGGGGTTTGTCACACCATGCTCACCTTCCGGTGCGGCAAACACCATTTCATATGTATTGTCAGCAAGCTTTGTGTTGCTGATGATTTCAAAGATGCATTCTTTCATATTATCTGATCTCCTGTTATCTTTCCCATACTCTTTTCCCGTCAAGCACAGTCATCATACAGCGACCCTTTACCTTCCATCCTTCAAAAGGTGTGCTTTTACCCATGGAAAGGAACTCAGCGGGGTCGATGCTGTATTCTTCATCAAGGTTCCATACTGTGAAGGTCGGTGCTTCCGATGCCAGTTCTTCATAGAGGCTTCTGACGTCAAGTCCGAACCTTCTGCGAGGATTCTCATACATCAGCTTCATCAGTCCATCAATGTCGATGATTCCCTTTTCTACCAGATGCGTATAAACCACAGGGAATGCCGTTTCCATACCCACGATGCCGAAGGCGCTTCCTGCGAATCCCTTGCTCTTCTCCTCTGCACTGTGAGGAGCATGGTCTGTAGCCAGCATATCTATCGTGCCGTCTCTGACTGCATCCAGCAGAGCCTGCCTGTCCTCGGCAGACTTGATAGGCGGGTTCATCTTGAACCTTCCGTCATCTTCTATTTCATTATTGGAGATCGTCAGATAATGAGGTGCCGTCTCACATGTAACGTCAAGCCCCTCGCTACGTGCTTTTTTCACAAGTTCCACTGATTCCTTAGTGGATATATGGCATACATGGTAGCTGCAGCCTGTCTTTCTCACAAGCTCGATATCCCTCTCAAGCTGCTTCCATTCTGTCTCGTTGCTTGCCTTCGGATAGTTTTCATCCTCACAGTGAGCCACGATAATTCTGTCCAGAGCATGTGCCCTTCGCATAGCATCCAGCATCATTTCCTCCGAGGCCACACCTTTGCCGTCATCTGTGAAGGCAATTACATCACTGGCTATAGCTTCAAGATCTGCCATCTGCTCTCCGGCTTCATTCACAGTGATGGCACCGTACGGATATACATTAACCAGTGCATCCTTATCAATAGCATCAAGCTGTACCTGAAGATGTTCCCTGCTGTCCGGACACGGATTGAGATTCGGCATCGAAAAAATATCAGTGAAACCGCCTGCCGCTGCCGCAGCTGTTCCCGTCGCCACCGTTTCCTTATATAAAAAACCCGGTTCTCTCAAATGCACATGCACATCTGCAAAACCGGGCAAAATATAACAATCAGAAAATAGTGAAACATCAATACCAAGGGACTCTAAACGCACCCTCTCCGCCATATCAATGTCTTTTACTTTTACACAATAACCAGATCTATTTCTCATTATTTTCTCCGTAATTCATCAATTCCACATATATAATTTTACATCCTTTTGTTTATACCATATCACATTATGAGTGTCAAGATAAAAAATCAAGTTATTGTGTTTTAGTACATTTAGATATATAATTTTAATATATTTATATAAAGGAGTACGAGAATGAAGTTTGGTATTTTAAAGGATATAAAATTCGGTGAATCAAGAGTAATTGCAACACCCGCTGAAGTAAGTGAAATCTGCAGAGACGGTCATGAAGTATATGTTGCATCAGGTGCCGGATATGCTGCAGGCTTTGATGACAAGCAATATGCCTGAGCTAATGCAATTATTGTAGAGACAAACGAAGAAATACAGTGCATTCATGGGTCTATGGTCTATGACAACAATGAATGGAGGCTGCGGCAAGTTTGCTAATGGTCTTGGTGGTGCTCCCGGTGTCAGAGCGATTGTCTGCGGCTGCAGTACTGTTGGCAAAGCAGCTATCGAGGTTCTCTGCAATATGGGCGTTCAGGTAACTGTTGCTGACATCAACATCGGGACATTGAGAGCAGTAAGCGAATTATACAATGGCAAAATCGATACTGTTATTTCAAATAAATATAATCTCTCTGAACTTCTGCCAAAAACAGATCTGTTTATCAATTCAGTAAGATGGCTGAAAAATGCCAAAGAGCCTATGCTCAGCAGAGAAATGGTTGCTTCTATGAAGCGAGGTTCTGTTATTGTTGATATCAGTAACGACTACGGTTGTATCGAAACTTTCCACGAAACAACTCTGGATGATCCTATATACATAGAAGAAGGTGTTATACATTACTGTGTAAGCAATATGCCAAGCGCTATAGCAGGATCCACATCAATAGCATATGCTGCAGGTGTATTGCCTCACCTTATAGCTATTTTGAACAAGGGTGTCAGACAAGCCTGCATAGAAGACGGATATCTCAGAAGAAGCCTCACAGCATACAAAGGCTATCTAACCCATGAAGAAACCAGCGGAATCCAGAACAGGCCATGGGTTCCACCGGAAATCATCCTTGGCATCGAGAATCGGCAGCTGGATCCAGCTCCTAAAACCACAGTAACGCGTTCTGATAACTTTTATACTGAATTTGTGAAATAATAATAAAGGCAGATTATATTTCACTATACTCATACTGAGAGATTTCAAGCACCCGTCACAGGGTGCTTGTTTCAGATCAGCTGTTATTATATTATCTCATCACTGCCGACTATACGGCTCATTGCAGTCAGTGCCAGTGCAATTGCTGCCAGTATTCCCAGAGGCAGTGTCCAGCTTCCCCACACATCATAGATCTGCCCCAGCAGAACCGGACCTACAGCTGCAATCAGATATCCCACCGACTGAGCGAGCCCGGAAAGCCTGGATGCATCTTCACCATCACGGGTATGAAGACCGAACAGTGCCATGGCGAAGCTTATCATTGTCCCTGAACAGAATCCGCATAACAGTATTGCCCCGAAAGTTAAAGCAAAACAGCTGCCGGACATCATCACAGCAATCCCGATAAAATACGCGAACCCCAGCTGCATAGCCGTGGATTTCTGAGTTCTGTTCCTTTTCATAATGAACGGCACTGCTGCCGACCCCATAAATCCCATTATCACATAAGCTGACAGAATATATCCGGCAGCCTTGTCATCAAAACCTCTGTACTGCATTATAGGTGAAAGCCATGCAATAAAGCTGTAGAATATCAGCGACTGTGATCCCATATATATTGCAATCCACCACGAAAGCGGATTCCTGTAAAGACTGGTTCTTTCCTTATTATTCTTCTCCGGCACAGCAATCGCCTGGTTCGCTGATGTAATCTGAATCCTTCGTTCCTTAATACAGAAAACCATAGCAACAGCAGACATAGGTATCACAAACGCCAGTCCCCACTTCCAGCCTGCCGCTTCCGCTACGGGAACACTCACTGCCACACCTGCCGCGGAAGTCACCTGCATCACAACGGTAAACATGCTCGTCATAGACTCAATCCGGTCAGGAAAATATGTTTTAATTACAGCCGGCAGCAGCACATTACCCACACCTATGGCAAGTCCGATAACGACAGTGCCGGCAAACAGCCCTGTATTCCCGCAGAAAGAACGTACAAGAATACCGATATTCATCATGACAAGGCTTAAAAGCAGCAGATTACCCGCCCCGATCCGGCGGCTTACCAGTACGACAGCAGGCGATACTGCTGCGAAAGCCAGCAGCGGTATTGCGGTAACCGCTCCAGCTTCTCCCGAAGACAGCCCCAGACTGCTGCTTATCATGCTGATCAGCGACCCTACACCGGTAATGGGTATTCTGAGATTGCATGCCGTCATAAAAATCAGTATACCTACTGCAATTCTCCTGTTTCTTCTGTTTACGTCCATCGCCCTGCCTCCGCAGCCATTTGTATTTCATTCATATTTGCGTTATAATAAACATCAGCTCATTAAGTACCTGTCGGATTTAAACCGAACACCCATAGATTATATCACATTTCAGGAGGGAAAATTATGAAATACAATAAACTTGGCAGCACCGATCTATATGTCTCCCCGGTATCATTCGGAGTAATGACTGTCGGCAAAAGCCAGCTCGACCTGCCCATTGATGAAGGTGCAGAGCTGATTCGTTACGCAATAAAAAAAGGTTTAAATTTCTTTGACACGGCACAGTACTACGAAACCTACCCATATATACGAGAAGCACTTAAAAACATAGATATGTCCGCAGACGCACCGAATCGCCCGATAATCTGCACCAAGTCGCTCTGCCTTTCCTATGAAGAAATGGAATATGCCATCAAAGAAGCGCTGGAAGAGATGTCTCTTGAAGTAATAGACATTTTCCTGCTCCATGAAGTCCGTCAGGATCCGGATTGGGACAACCGCAATGGTGCCTGGCAGTGTCTGCAGGACTACAAGGCTATGGGAATCATTCGCTATACCGGTGTCTCAACACATCACATAGATGTTGTTGAGAAAATGGCATCAGTTCCTGAATGCGATGTCATATTCCCGCTGATAAACTATGCCGGTCTTGGTATTCGCAAAGGGAACGGTACCGGAACTTCAGAGGAAATGGCTTCTGCAATAAAGAAATGCTCTGACGCAGGCAAAGGACTTTTTGCCATGAAAGCCTTCGGTGGCGGCAATCTGACAGGCAGTTATATCAAAGCACTGGATTATGTATCTTCTCTTGAAGGAATAGACTCCATCATGGTAGGTATCGGCAAAACAGAAGAGATTGACAGGCTGGTCGAATATGCAGAGGGAACACTGCCTGCCGGCTACGTGCCTGATATCAGCAATAAAAAAATAAAAATCGATCCGGGCGACTGTGAAGGCTGCGGTGCATGTATCAAACGATGCCCGAACAAAGCAATCTTCTGGAACTCTGCAGGAATTGCAGAGGTTGATCACGATATCTGCCTTACATGTGGCTACTGTGCTCCTGTATGCCCTGTTAGAGCTATTATAATGTGGTAAAAGCGAGAATTAAGAATTTAACTCAGATAAGGTACTCACTATAATAAAGTGATTTGTGCTTGACTTATATTTCTATTTATGATTATAATATTTATAATTTAATAGAAACCTTTCTCCACCACCGGGTGGAGGCTCAAAAGGCACATTGTGTTTTACCGTAGGTACGGCATATCAGTTGATATGTTATAAGGTAAGGCACCATGTGCCTTTTCTTTTTAGAAAGGAGAACAAGCAATGAAAATCAAACCATTTGCCGTTGAAGAGTGGATGAATGCATGGGAAGTTGGAGCAAAGTATAACATCGCTGAAACCTGTGTGGATTCTGTTTCAATTGATGAATTATTTGAACTACTCGGCGAAAACAAAGATGCTTTTTTACAGGAATTCTGCAGCAGAAGGCTGACTTATGGAGATATCGAAGGAGCTCCTGCATTCAAAGAAGGCATATGTAAATTGTACAAAACGATTTCCCCAAATGATATTGTCCCTACCCATGGCGCTACAGGAGCCAATCATCATGTATTCTATTCATTAATAGAACCCGGAGATCGTGTCATCAGCATCATGCCAACCTACCAGCAATTGTACTCAATTCCGGAATCTTACGGTGCAGATCTGCAGATTGTCAATTTAAGTAAAGATAATGGCTATCTGCCAGATATCGAAGAAATCAAAAAGCTTGCTGTGCCAGGCACGAAGATGATCTGTATCAACAACCCTAACAACCCAACAGGAGCATTAATTGACAGAGCATATATGGAACAGATTATCTCCATAGCACGCCAGGTAGATGCATATATTCTCTGTGATGAAGTTTACAGACACCTTACACAAACAGATATCTGGTGTGATTCAATTGCTGATTTATACGAAAAAGGCATTTCTGTCAGCAGCATGTCAAAAGTGTTCTCTCTCGCCGGACTTCGTCTCGGGTGGATTGCTACCCACGATAAAAGTGTTATAAAAACCTGTTTATCACACAGAGACTACAATCTCATAAGCTGCGGTATGTTCGATGAAGCTGTTGCTTCAATCGCATTAAAACACAGTGATAAATTGCTTCAGAGAAACAGAAATATTGTCCGCAAGAACCTTTGCATTTTAGATAAGTGGGTTCAGTCAGAATCCCATGTAGAATATGTAAAACCGCACGCCGGCACCACTGCACTGGTATACTACGATCTGCCGATTGATTCATATACTTTCTGTGAAAATATGTATAGAGAAACAGGAGCCTTTGTAACTCCGGGAGACTGTTTTGAGGAACCCTTTAGTATGAGAATCGGCTATGCCTGCGATACTGAAGTATTAATAAAAGGTTTAGATGCAATCAGTGAATATCTTAAAATGGAGAAGTAATTGCTGGTATAAAAAAAGGACGTACAAACGACAAGCAGATTTCTGTCTTTGACTCTACGGGCATTGCGTTACAAGATCTTGCAAGTGCTGCTAGCCTTATTACAAAAGCAAAGAAAAAGTGTATCGGAACAGTAATAGATTTCTAATTAAAGTAAAACCAGAGTATAGAAAATGGTAAGCTATATTGATCAATTCTATTGGTCATATTATAAAAAGCTCTGTATCAGAGAGGTTGACAGAGCACAGCATCTATTGTCCAGTTATTGAGTTCAATATCCACTTCGGATTATTAAAGCATATTATTGCATTCTATAAAAAACCAAATGTACTCCCCTTATTACACATGTATAATAAGGGGAGTACATAAGAACTTATGTCAGTTATTACAAAATAGGTAAGTCAAGTTATTATATGTTGAAAAACAAAGCTTTTAGATTGTTCTAATCTCAGCCAGCTCTTTAATGCAATCATCCCATCCCTGAATCAACTTATCAATATCTTCATCGCTTGTTACAGGTGATACCAGCATCATGTTATGGAACGGTGTGATTACAATTCCTCTATTGTGGAGATAAAGGTGTGTATAATACATAAGCTCCCAGTCAAAGTTATTCTTAGCATCGGTACCATTTATCGGTGAAGTTGGCATGAACTGCAGTTCACATCTTGCTCCTGATCTTGTCAAGCTCCAAGGAACATTATGCTTCTTAAGAACTGACTCAAGTCCATCAGCCAGTCTGTTAAGACCTTTGAACATTTTTTCGAAAGCTTCTTCTGTTGCAACCTTTGTCAACTGAGTTCTCATGCATGCAATCGCAAACTGATTTGCTGCCAGTGTTCCGCCGATTCCCATTGGGTCTGATACACCACCATTACCATACATTGTTCCAATCTTGTCGGCAACTTCTTTAGTAAAACCATATACAGCAATTGGAACTCCACCCGCTATTGATTTGCCAAGAGTTACAAAGTCAGGCTTAAGTCCATGTGCTCTGGTATATCCGCCATAGCCATTGGAAAATGTATGTGTTTCATCTATTATCATGTATGAACCGTACTTATCACACAGCTCTCTTACCGCCTGAAGATAACCTTCAGCAGGAAGTACCATACCACAGTTTGTCATTACAGGTTCCAGAAGAACTGCTGCTACATCTTTATATGCAAGTTCTCTTTCCAGAGCTTCAACATCGTTGAATTCAACCACTCTTGTCAGCTGATCCTTAGGAAGTCCAGGGTTTGAATCGTATGGTGATCTCAGGCACAGCTTACCGTCTTCACCAATATGAGGCAGAGTTTCATCAAGGCTTCCATGGTAACATTCCTGCATAACCAGAATTTTTGGTCTGCCCGTTAACGTTCTGCAGTTACGAATTACATATCTGTTTGCTTCTGTGGCTGTCATTGCAACCTGCCACATAGGAAGTCCGAATCTGTTGCTTAATTCCTTACCGATTTCCAGAGCATCAAGTGTAGGCATCATAGTAGTAATACCCATTGTCCCTCTTTCTGCAATTGTTTTAGCTGTAGCATCCGGTGAATGTCCGAACATTGCACCTGTATCGCCGAGACAGAAATCAATATATTCGTTGCCGTCAATATCCCAGCAGCGTGCATCTTTAGCTTTTTCGAGGAAAATCGGGTGTTTAGTTCCCCAGTCAGCCATCCATGGCATAGGCACACCGTCAAGAAGATTTGCATGCGCTTTATCAAAAGCTTCCTTACTCTTTGGAGTTCTTTCCATAAAGATTTTATCTTCTCTTTCTCTCAGCTTTGCTAACTGTTCATCTGTAACTAATCTGTAAGGGCTTTTTTTGTCTGTAATCATTTTTTCTCCTTTAAATATAATATTAAACTAATTTATAATTCATACTGCTATTAATAATAGTATTTCGAGTCACCTTTGTATTCCTGAATTGTATTTCCACCATCTACAACAAGTGATTCTCCTGTAATGTATGAAGCTTCTTTTGATGCCAGGAATACAATAGCATTGGCAACTTCAGATGCATCTGCACTTCTTCTCAAAGGTGTATTAAGCCCGCCCTGAGCTTCAGCTTCTGTTTGGGATGCTGTTCCAATCCAACCAGGCAATACGTTATTTACCGTAATATTGTTTTTACCGACTTCTATTGCCAGTGCTCTGCTCATACCTATTACACCTGCCTTGGCAGCACTGTATGACGCTTCACCAGGATTACTTACAATCGGACCTGTTACTGATGATACATTGACAATTCTTCCATAATTATTGTTTACCATGTATGGTAAAACCTGCTTAGTAACATTGAAAGTAAGTGTAAGGTTTCTGCTTATTGATGTGTCCCAGCTTTCATATGTAACATTAAGAATATCTGTGAAATCCTCCTCTTCTCCGACTTGAGTCATACCCGCATTATTAATCAGAACATGAATATCGCCAAAATCGTCAGCAATCTTTTTAATAACAGCATTTGTTTCATCTCTGTCCATAAGATTTGCAATATAACCCTTTGCTTCAATACCCATAGCTTTTAGCTCGTCTGCTCTTTTATAGATTCTGTCAGTCGTTGCAATTAAAGCAATTCTACCTCCCAGACTACCAAGAATCTTCGCAGTGTTAAAACCTATACCAGTTTCACTTCCTGCTCCAGTTATCAGACAAACCTGATTCTTGAAATTAACAAAAGTTTTATCCATTTTTTATATCCTCCTCATAAAAATAAATTACTTTTCAATGCTTGATAAAATTGCATCTATAAGCTGGGTTGCAGGGCCAGCTTTAAGACCACCATCAATATAGATATCTTCGCCTGTGATGTACTTGCAATCATCAGATGCCAGGAAATGATACAAGGCAGCAGCTTCATCAGCCTTACACATTCTTCCCAGCGGAGTCTGTATCTTCATAGCCATCAACTCTGTTTCACAGCCATCTGCATATGCCATTGGTGTATCAATAGTGTTAGGGCAGATACAATTTACTCTTATATTTCTTGGAGCCAGTTCTATTGATGCAACCTTCGTAATTCCCACAACAGAAATTTTGCTCATTATATACGGACCATAACCGGCATAGTCTCCATTTGCCGAATTTGAAGCAGTATTCAGAATAACACCGCCATCATTCATATATTTCTGACCATATTTGATTCCAAAAACCACACCCATAACATTTACATTAAACAGCGCTTCGTATGTTTTTTTATCTGCATTTTCCAGAAGTTCTTCCGGACAAATAATACCGGCATTGTTTACTACAATGTCAAGTTTACCTAACACTTGCGATGCGGTTTTCATAAGATTCTCAACATCAGCCTCTTTGCTGACATCTGTTTTAATGAAATAACATCCAAGTTCTTCTGCCAATTGTGCTGTTTTTTCATTAATATCTGCCATAGCCACTTTTGCTCCGGCTTCTTTGAATCTTTTTGCTGTTGCATAACCCAGTCCGGAACCAGATCCTGTGACAACAGCTACTTTTCCTTTTAACGAAAACATATCCATAGTTATCTCCTCCTTTTTGCTTTTAGTTCGCATTTATTATTTTCACTTGCAAATATATATAGCAATTACCGTGCCAATCAGTATAAACCTTTATTTTTCAACGTTTTTCATGTTTAATTTGGCAATCAGCTTCCGAATTATTGTTTTTTTTAACATTGAAATTGTTATTTTTGACAATAAGCACGGTTTATTTGTTAATTTTAAATATATTTTTTAATAATCGCAGGTAACTTCCTGCATTTATCTTCTGATACTGTCACTATCGCAACTCTGATACCTTTTAAAAGTAACGAAAAAATCACTATACTCCGCCCTCCAAACAAATTATTGTTAATTATGCAAATCCGTATTATAATTTTTACCAATTAAAATGCACCCTATCTTTTGGGTGCATTTTTCAATAAAACTATTTTGCTGTTGTAATACACCTGTCTGACTTACGCTGTAGGTTTCACAACCTTCGGCAGTCTTTCCGAAATATCATTCATTAGACTCTCTGTACATTTACAAATCCAGCTAAGGTATGAATACATATATTAAAAGCAAATTCTATGCCAAGGATAAAACAAGTATTTTTCAATAATATTCTTGGGATTACATGCTATTTATTATTAAGAATGACAATTTAATTGTTATTTTTTATAATAAAATTTAATTTTTCTTATAATTGACAAGAATAATTCTCATGATTTATAATACAACACAAACATCGATATTAATAAGGAGGTACTATATGGCACTACTAAATATCAAAGAAACCGTACAGCAAGTTGCAGATGCAATTACAGCTTCAATTGAATTAGAAACCGAAATTGTAGATCAGGATTTAATGATTGTAGGCGGTACCGGACGATATAAAAAGAAAATAGGAACATTTGAAGAAGAAGGCAATTTAAATTCAGATAATGTTTACGCAACATGTATAACACAAGGAAAAGAATATATTAACTTTCACTCCTTAAACGATGAATATTATGATGCCAAAGAAGGAGAACTGGCTGAAATATGCTGCCCGATAAAAGCAGAAGATACTGTTCTAGGCCTCATCGGTTTAATTGCACTCACGGAATCACAACGTGAACTGCTAATAAAAAAATCATCTGAACTAATTAGTTTCCTCAGGATAATGTCAGAGCTTATCGCAGGAAAATATATAGTATCTCAAAACAACATCGCACTGCAAAAAACTGTATCATCATTACTATCCACCGGTGATAACTTCGCTTCGTTTGAAAACATAGTAGGAAAAAGTGAAGCCATGCAAACTTTAAAAAAGCGAGCAAAAATAGTATCACAGAGCAATTCAACCATTCTTATTACCGGTGAAAGCGGTACAGGTAAAAGCTTGCTTGCAAGTTCAATACATAAAGAAAGCCCGAGAAAAGACATGCCTTTTATATCAGTGAATTGCGCAGCAATACCAGAAACACTGCTCGAAAGTGAGTTATTCGGATACGAAAAGGGGGCCTTCACGGGAGCTGACAAAAACGGAAAGCTAGGCAAGTTCCAACTGGCAGACAAGGGAACTATATTCTTGGATGAAATAGGGGATATGCCAATGCATCTGCAAGTCAAACTTCTCACATGTCTTCAGAACAGGAAAATTGATCCAATAGGATCTTCAAATCCTGTTGACGTTGATGTTAGAATTATTGCGGCAACA
This sequence comes from Clostridiales bacterium, assembly GCA_022763735.1. Classification (GTDB taxonomy): domain Bacteria; phylum Bacillota; class Clostridia; order Peptostreptococcales; family Anaerovoracaceae; genus Lentihominibacter. The sequence goes on along the minus strand of JALEQY010000067.1, from coordinate 14,720 downwards.
AACAAAGATCTAGAGAAACTTGTCAGAGAAAACCAATTTAGAGAAGATCTGTATTTCAGATTAAATGTTATCCCGCTCAACATTCCACCGCTAAGAGAACGACCGGAAGATATTGCAATAATGATCAATCATACCATAAATAAATATTCCTCCCTTCTGCAGAAAGAAATAAATGGAATAGATAAGAATGCTTTGAATATACTGCTATCATATTCCTGGCCGGGTAATATAAGAGAAATCGAAAATGTAATAGAATATGCAATAAACATGGAGGCTTCAAATATTATATCAATTTCTAGTCTTCCTGATAAGCTGGTAAAAGGAAAAGACATTTACTTAACAAACGAGAAAACGAGTCTGAAGTCACAGCTTAATATCGCAGAACGAACCATCATAAACAACTGCCTCGATATTACCGGTTGTTCATTAGAAGGGAAACGAAAAGCAGCAGATATCCTCGAAATAAGCGAATCCACCTTGTACAGAAAACTTCGCAATCTAGGCATAAAACGCTAATATGATATAATATCTCAGCGACAGCGGCTGTTGTATATGCATTGGCAATATAGTCACAAAATGGAGGCACAAAATGGTTGCAATATCAATAATAAATTCACTTGCTATGATTTTCATCATGATTTTACCGGGTTATATTTTCAGAAAACGCAGTATAATTTCTGTAAACCAGATTGGTGCTGTAAACAGTATCGTGGTAAATCTAACGTGGCCCTGCCTTGTTATAGATGCAATGCAGATTAAATTCAGTGCCGATACATTAAAAGACGCCGGTTACATTGTTATAGTATGTTTTATCGCTTTTGCAGTAATTGCAGTGCTAGGAATACCAATCGTAAAGCATTTGAAATTAAACAAAAGCAAGCAATATCTTGTTCTTTTCATGTTTCTACAAGGAAACACAGGTTTTATAGGTATCCCTGTCATCAAAGCCCTTTATGGAACGAATGCCTTGTTTTATGCGGCAATAGTAGAATTTGCACACGATATATTCCTTTTCACAATAGGCGTTCTGCTAATACAGATGTCTGCGGGCGTAAGCCTTAAAATAAGGCCTTTGGACCTTTTAAGTCCCGGATTGGTGGGAGTTATTATAGGCATCGTTTTGTTTATTATGGATTTCAAACTGCCCGATGTTTTAGGCGGTTCTATTGAGATGATAGGTAACGCGACTACACCTTTGACTATGTTCAGCATTGGATTCCAGCTTGGCAACATCAGGTTAAAGGAATTTTTTAAGGAATGGCAAGTGTATGCCGTACTGTTTGTCAAATTGATGATTGTACCGGCGATAACGGTTATAATATTAATGATATTGTCAGAAGAAATAGCTCTCTTGGAAAAAGTAATAATAATACTATTTGCTATGCCAATTGCATCCGTCGCATCTATATTCAGTCAGCAATATAAAGGAGAAGTAGAATTCGCAACAAAAAGCGTCTTGTTATCAACTGTAATGTCATTGGTAACTGTTCCTATATTTGCTATTTTGCTTGAAATCTGGATATAATTGAATGATCCTCTTTAGAATCTGGCTGCAAACTCCTCTGCCAGTCTGCAGCCATCCGTTTTGACAACATCACCTTCATTTATTACTCCAGGGATCATCACTGCTCCCACCATATTCCATTTCAGAAGAGCAGCCGAACGCTCTATTGGAATACGCACACCTTCCATTACTGACATGTCATTCTCTTCACAGCAGGTTATAATTCCGCATTTTTTACCGGATATATCCTTTCCGGCTGCATAAAATGAAAACAGTTTATCAATGACACATTTTATCTGAGCCGGTATGGTATACCAGTACACCGGCATAGTAAACAGAATGCCGTCAGCATCAGACAGCTCCTGAGCGATTTCATTGAAATCATCATCAAAAGAGCACGGTTTACCTGTGGAAAAGCATGTCTCGCATGCACGGCAGCCGCCCACATTCATGAATGCCGCATCATATCTGACAATTTCATGACCCTTCTCTTCTGCAGCTCTGATGAATGAATCAGTCATTGCAAAACTATTGCCGTTTTTTCTCGGGCTGCCCGTAACAACTATTATCTTACTGCTCATCTGCTGTTCCTTTCCATCCTTCGACTATAACATGATTTCAGAATCATACACTAGTCCAGCACTGCAATAACCTCAACCTCACACAGCACATTTTTAGGTAAAGTCTTCACTGCAACGCATGATCTGGCAGGTTTTTCTGTAATGTATTCAGCATATACTTCGTTGAACGCTGCAAAATCACCCATATCTGCCAGAAAACACATTGTCTTTACTATGTTCTCCTGATTCGTTCCGGCAGCTTCAAGTACAGCCATGAGATTTTTCATTACTCTTTCGGTCTGAACTTTAATATCACCTTCTACTATTTCACCTGTAGCCGGGTCGAGCGGGATCTGACCTGAGCTGTATACGATTCCGTTAACTTCAATAGCCTGTGAATATGGACCTACTGCCGCAGGTGCATTTTCAGTATGAATTCTTCTTATTTCTGCCATTTTCGTCTTCCTCCATTTGTTATTACACCCATCTTACAAACATTACAATAGTTTATTAACATTTTTAATAAATCCACCGCCAATTACCAGATCATCCTTGTAGAATACTATAGACTGCCCAGGCGTCGCCGCTCGCTGCGGCTCATCAAAGGTTGTCAGAATACTGCCATCTTCTCTAAACTCTATCGATGCCGATGCAGGCTTTGCTGCGTATCTGATTTTAGCCTCAATCGTTCCGATAATACCAACGGAGGCAACTTCATCATTCTCATCATTTTCATTATTATCAATACTGATTCCGTTAATAACATTGTTCTCTGATATAACTTCTCTGCTGAACAAATCTTCATTGGAACCTAGCACGACTGTATTGCTGTCACAGTTGATAGCTGTTACAAAGGCAGGTTTACCGAGCGCAATGCCGAGACCTTTTCTTTGGCCTATTGTATAATTGAGGATTCCCTGATGCTCACCGAGTTTATTGCCCTCTCTGTCTACAAAATCACCCTTTGGGGATTTGATTCCATGCCGCAAAAGAAAATCCTTGTAATTATCATCGTAATCTATAAAACAGATTTCCTGACTGTCCTTTGCTTCGGAATTCTTAAGTGCCTTTTTTCTGGCAAGCTCTCTAACCTGTTCTTTATCCTCAATCTCATTGAGAGGCAGCAGAAGTCTGGATATTGCCTCCTGCCCAAGGCGATATAGCATATAAGACTGATCCTTTTTTTCATTTGCAGCACGTCTGATATACCACTTGCAAATGTCTTCATCATAATACGTATCCGCATAATGACCTGTTGCAATATGATAAGCACCCAGTTCATCTGCAGTATCAAGAAGTACTTTAAATTTAATCATCGGATTGCATATGATGCACGGATTTGGGGTTCTGCCGCAAGCATACTCTCTGCAGAAATTTTCTATAACCGTATCGGCAAATTCATTCGAAACATTACGATATATGAAATCAATTCCCAACTGCTCTGCTGCAGCTGCCGCAACCGCTCTGCCGCAGCCGTCCCCGGCTTTAATATCGAAGTACAGCCCTGTTACATCATATCCCTTTTCCTGCAATAACAAAGCGGCGGCAGTGCTGTCCACCCCGCCGCTCAAGCCTAATACTACTTTATTCTTCTTCAATGTCGTCATGGTGATGATCCTCTTCTGCATTTGGATCGTAGCCTTCAAGTCCTGCATATTCTTTGCCGTTCTTCATCGCATAATCGTATATTGCTGACTTGATTGCATGCTCAGCCAGAACTGAACAGTGGATTTTAGCTGCCGGAAGGCCTCCAAGCTCTTCTACGATCTTCTTATTTGAAAGCTCCAGTGCTTCCTCCACACTCATTCCGATAATCATATCTGTTGCCATACTTGATGATGCGATAGCACTGCCGCATCCGAAAGTTTTGAATTTGGCATCTGTTATTTTCTCATTTTCATCGACCTTTATGGTGATCTGCATCATATCTCCGCATACAGGGCTCCCATAAGTCCCCTTGCCATCTGCATTTTCAATTTCTCCTACATTGTGCGGATTCATGAAATGTTCCATTACTGTTTCATTATATACTGCCATGGTATTACCATCCTTCCTGACCCGTTACCGGGGATAATTCTCTTAATCTTGTTACAACCTTTGTCAATGCATCAACTACATAATCTATATCTTCCGGTGTAGTAAAATCACCTACGGTGAATCTCACAGTACCATTCATTCTCGTGATAGGTACTCCGATCGCATCAAGCACATGTGACGGAGCAAGTGATTTCGACGAACAGGCTGAACCTGTTGAAACACTGATTCCGTATGCATCAAGCATCAGCAGTATTGCCTCACCCTCAATATAGTCAAATGACACATTCAGATTCCCCGGATGTCTTCTGTCCCTCGGACCGTTAAAATGAACATCCGGAATATTAGCTTCTATTTTCTGCCACAGCGCATCTCTCAGTACACTGCTGTGAACTATATGGTTCTCCAGACCTTCCCTGGCAAGCTCCGCTGCTTTGCCGAAACCCACGATACCGGCCGAATTCTCTGTTCCGGCTCTCTTCTTGCTCTCCTGAGCTCCTCCGTGAATGAAATTGGAAAGTCTCGTGCCTTTTCTCGCGAAAAGAGCTCCAACGCCTTTAGGTCCATAGATTTTATGTGCGGACATCGACAGGAAGTCAACCCCCAGATCTTTAACATCGATAGGCACATTGCCAAGTCCCTGAACCGCATCTGTATGAAAAAAGATTCCCTTCGCTCTGGCAACAGCTGCCAGTTCCTTTATCGGCTGTACTGTTCCGATCTCATTATTAACCATCATAATGCTTACAAGAATCGTATTGTCCCTGATTGCCGCCTCAAGAGCCTCAGGTGTAACGAAACCTTCTTTGTCTACATCCAGATAGGTCACTTCAAATCCATGCTTTTCGAGATATTCACATGTGTGAAGAATTGCATGGTGCTCGATTTTTGTTGTAATGATGTGATTTCCCTTGTCCTTTAATTTATCCGCAACACCTTCCAGCACCCAGTTGTCAGCTTCTGTGCCGCATGATGTGAAAGTTATCTCCTTCGCATCGGCGTTGATCAGATCAGCGACCCGCTGTCTGGCAAGATCAAGACCTGCTTTAGCATTTACCCCGATACTGTATATGCTTGAAGGATTACCATAAGCTTCTGTAAAATACGGAAGCATCTCCTTCACTACTTCATCCTTAACAGGTGTTGTTGCTGAATAATCAAGATATACCTGCTTCATATAAGATCTCCTTTTATATAAAATATGTAATATTTATTTTCCGAGTTTTATATTATACCAAATTAATGAAGATTGCAATAGCTTTTATCAATTAAATGAAGCATTTTCCTATTTATTTAATAGGTTGCTTGATTTCACCTGATATCAAAGGCCGACAGCACCAGACAGCCGTCGTTTTTTTTCACTCCGACCTCGTACAGGCAAACCTGTGTTTCTGTACCCTCCCCATAAGATTCTGTCCATTTTATATGGGCTTCATAAGATATCCTGTCATATACTTCTGATTTTTTTGTCAGGGATATTATATCCATCCGTTCCGCTGCCGCCAGATCAGTGTTCTTATAATCCAGCAGAGCTGCCATATCTTTCTGATACATGCTTTCCGTTTCTATTTTTCTCAGCTGTCTGCTACCTTCTTCATATGTGATTCTGCCGAAAAGAACATTTTCCATTATAAAAGTGCGTTTCTGAAGCAGAGTTCTGATGTCCTCCGCTTCTCTGCTCTCCGCAGCCCCTGTAAATAAAATAACGGTCATGCATGCCAGTGCTGTCGCACATATTGTTTTAATTATTCTCTTTTTCATACGTCCACCTGCCTTTGTGGACATTATGTAATAAATAAGGCGAGAAAAGTGAAGTTTCCCGCCGTCGTTTCAATACTAGTTTTGTCAGTTTTTATTTTTATTATACTCAGCCAGCTCTTCCTCTGTCATATCCTCCACAAATCTGATGCGGTTCAGGTGACCTTTGAAATGCTCTCTGAATTTCTCGATATACTCTTTCCTCAGAGATTCCTGTTCTTCTTTCTCCTCAGCACTCAGCCCCTCGGATTTTGATTTTCTGGCGAGCTCGTTGATCCTGTTCATTTTATGTTTTTCCAGCATTGCTGCACCTCCGGATAATTTCATTTGTGTTCTGAATCTAATATTATCTGAAGTATCATCCGGTGTCAAGGACAGTATTTATGCAAAAAGAACGCGGCCTGACGTCAAATATAATGACAAACAATTAAAATTATGATAAAATATATACGTTTTTGGGACACAAACTTTCTGGAGGTGGAAGTATAATGAAAAATATAGTTATTACCGGACTTGGTGCAGTAACGCCTGTCGGCATAGGAGTTGATAATTACTGGCAGGGTCTGCTGGACATGAAGTGCGGTATAAACAGAATAACAAAATTCGACGATGAAAATATTCCTATCACTGTTGCAGGAGAAGTCAAAGATTTTAACCCTTCTGACTATATGTCTTCAAAGCTTGCCAAAGAAACAGGCACTTTCATACAGTACGCGTTTGCTTCTGCCAAGGAAGCGATAGAACAGAGTGGAATCTCAATCGAGGATGAATCTGACAGAATCGGTATAGTAATGGCAACTGCTCTCAGCGGAACCTCCATCATAGCTGAAACAGAAAGAAGCTACAGCGTGGACGGCAGAAAAAAGGTCAGCCCTCGTTTCCTTCCTAAAATGCTGGGAAACCTGGGGGCAGCTCAGATCGCTATCGCATACGGAATACATGGACCAAGCTTCACGGTAAGCACGGCATGCTCATCGGGAGGAGACGCAATCTGCATAGCTGCCATGCTGCTGAATTCCGGAGAAGCTGACGTAATGCTGGTTACAAGCGGCGAAAGCGCCCACTGCCCTATTGTCATGTCAACGCTGGCACAAGCCAAGGCTCTTTCCAAAAACCCTGACCCTGAAACTGCCTGCAGGCCTTTTGATGCAGACAGAGACGGTTTTGTAATGGGCGAAGGCGGTGGTGCCATCATTCTTGAAACAGAAGAACATGCGAAAAAACGCGGAGCAGATATCATCTGCAGCCTGGCCGGATACGGCAATAATACAGACGGATATCATGTCACCTCTCCTCGTCCTGACGGAAGCGGTGCAGTGGCATGTATGCAGAGTGCATTGAAGAAAGCAGGACTTGGTCCTGACGATATCGATTATATCAATACCCACGGCACATCCACTCCTGTAGGAGATCCTATCGAAGTCAAAGCTATCAAAACTTTGTACGGATGGGAAAATTACGAAGAAGAAATGCCTGAAGAACTAAAAAACAGAATACCGCCTGTAAGCTCTACAAAAGGCAACACAGGTCACCTTATGGGAGTGGGCGGTATTACAGAAGTCATTGCATGCATCAAGGCCATTGAGAACGGAATACTTCCGCCGACACTGAATTACAGGACACCGGATCCGCAGTGTGACCTTGACTTCATACCGGAAGGACCGAGAAAAGCTGAAGTCAGAGTCGCTATGTCAAATGCCCTGGGATTCGGCGGCCAGAATTCCAGCATCATAGTGAAGAAATACGAATAAAAAACAAAAGCTGAGTTTAAACTATATGAAACTCAGCTTTTTAATACATAAACTAGATTAATCAGCAAAACGGACAGTAATCTTAGTCCCGCTGCCTTCTGAGCTTTCAAGCTCTATAGTACCTCCAAGATGTATCACAGCATTTTTAACGATCGAAAGTCCCAGACCTGTGCCTTTTATCTGATTGCTGTGGCTTTTGTCGGCGCGGAAAAATCTCTCGAACACTCTATCCTGATATTCATAAGGAATACCGATTCCTGTATCCTCCACAATAAGCACAGCACCGTCATCATCAGGTTTTATACTTACATTGACAGAGCCACCTTCTTTGTTGTATTTCACAGCATTTTCGCACAGATTGAAAATGATCTCATCACAAAGGTGCGGGATTCCTCTGACAACTGTCTTTTCACCCTCCAGCATGAAGCTCACTTTTTTTTCATCAGCACTCGCTTTAAGACGTTCAACTACATCGCTGGCTGTTTCAAAAATATCAACTTCTGCAAGCTCCTCTTCCGCAGGATTCTCATCGAGCCTCGAAAGCTTTATTATATCATCTATCAGCCTGATCATCCTGCCCGACTCGTCCTTGATGGTCTTGGCGAAGCCTTTCACATCTCCTGCTTTCACAATGCCTTCTGCCATCATGTCAGAGACTCCGTAAATTGTTGTCAGCGGTGTTTTAAGTTCGTGAGAAACGTTAGACGTGAACTCACGTCTCAGTCTGTCCCGCTGTTCCTTTTCTGTCACATCCATCACGACTATTACCGCACCTACGACTTTATCCTCCTCCGTTACAGGATTTGCCACTATATTGTAGCATCTGTTCTCCGTCTCATGAGGCTGCTGGTTGTTTTTCCCTCTTAGAGCCTCCTCAACCGCTGTACGGAAACCTTTGCTTCTGTTGAGCTCGAATGCAGTTTTCGGTATGTCATCCGTTCCATCCCCCAGAAGATTAAGGGCTGCAGTATTATATGACAGAATATCCATATTTTTATCGATAAGCAGGAAACCCTCACTCATATTCTCGGTGATTGCTATGAACTCCTTCTGCCGCCTTTCCATTTCATCCAGCTGCAGCTGTATATGCTTCTTCTGCTGTCTGATCTTGGTCATCAGCGGAGCCAGCTCAGGGTAAGGTTCATCCGCTTCCGCATCGTTGAGATTCATTTCATTTATCGGAGCAATTATCCTCTTTGATGAAGATCGGGAAATTACCGATGTCAGTATCAGTATACCGATAAGTATTACTATAAACGGCGGCAGCACCCCTTTGAGCAGCAGCAGAACAACGCTCTGTTTCTGTGCTATTCTCAGTATTCTGCCGTCATCCAGCTGCATCGCATAATATATGGTCTTTGTGGACAGAGTATCTGAAAATCTGACAGCGTATGCTTCTCCATCTTTTTCTGCACCTATTATTTCCTCTCTGCTGCTGTGGTTCTCCATTGAATCTTCATCCGCAGCAGAATCAAACAGCACTTTTCCTGTGCTGTCTATAAGCGTTATCCTGTTGTTCGTCAGCTTCAGAGAGTTGAGCATATCTTCATCCTGCTGTATTTCCTGAGAAATAAGACCTGCTTCCGTCTTCAGCTCATCTTTGATGATATCTTCAAAATATCCATATAGAACATAAGAAATACAGAGAACACATATCACAAGAACTGCAACAGAAACAGCCAGTATATTCTTGAATATTTTTTTAGTCATGACTTCCTCCGATTTTATATCCCAGGCCTCTGACTGTCTCAATCAGCCTGCCTGAATCACCGAGCTTGGCACGCAGTGTCCTGATGTGCACATCAACCGTACGGCTTTCACCGTCAAATTCATATCCCCATACCTTGGAAAGTATCTCATCACGTGTCAGAACTATTCCTTCGTTTTTAAAAAGCAGACACAGCAGTTCAAATTCCTTGAGGGTCAGAGTCACATCTTTATCTCCTGTTCTGACGATATGCTTCGAAGGGCACAGGTATAGTTCACCTCTCCTGTACTCAACAGGTGAATCATCTCTGCCGGTCCTCCTGAGAAGTGCTTTTATTCTGGAGATAAGCTCCATCGTGCCGAATGGCTTGGCAATATAATCATCAGCACCGCTGTCAAGACCCATCACCTTGTCGTATTCTGTTCCTTTTGCCGTCAGCATTATTATAGGCAGATCCATAGTGCTGCTTTTTTCTCTCAGTTTTTTAAGTATCGTTATACCGTCCTCATCCGGCAGCATTATATCAAGCAGGACAAGATCCGGCCTGCGCTCCGCCATTGCCTGCCAGAAATACTTCGGATGATCAAACCCTTCTGCTTCAAGACCTGTATTATTGAGTGCATAAATAACAAAATTTCTTATATTGTTGTCGTCTTCAAGGAAATATATCATTTTATTACCCAATCTCTTCCTGGGTTACATGTTTTCCGGTTATGGAAAAAATAACCCATTCTGCAATATTTACCGCATGATCGCTTATTCTTTCAAGATATTTCGCAATCATAAGTATATCGATGAAGTATTCTCCCAGAGACTTGTCTTCCGCGACTTCATTGATCAGATCATTTTTAACCTTGATAAACAAGTCATCAACGATATCATCTTTAATTATAACATCATTTGCAAGAGTCATGTCCTTTTTTACGAAAGAATCTATACTTTCTGTAACCATTTCAATTGCTGTCACTGCCATACTGCTTATATGTTCTGCTCCTGTACCTCGCCTGTCATAGCTCATGGTTTCCGTGATTTCAGCTATATCATATGCCTGATCTCCTATTCGTTCCATATCAGAAATCATTTTCAGTGCGGAGGATATGAGCCTCAGGTCTTTGGCTACAGGCTGCTGCTGCAGCAGCAGTTTCAGGCATACATTCTCAATTTCGCTTTCTCTCTCATCAATGTCACGGTCGGTTTCATATGTCATTCGTCTCATTTCATCCGAATCCTCTTCGAATGCTTTAACTGCATATGTGATAGCTTCCTCACACAATGCTCCCATATCAATAAGCATTACGTTGAGCTGCTCAAGCTGTTCATCAAATCTGATCCTCATATCATCCAAACCTCCCTGTTATATAATCTTCTGTACGTTTATCCTTCGGCATTGAGAACAATGTTTCTGTCTTATTGAATTCAACCATTTCTCCCAGCAGAAAGAATGCTGTTTTATCCGATATTCTGGCAGCCTGCTGCATATTATGTGTCACGATTATGATTGTGTATTTATCTTTAAGTTCTATAGCCAGATCTTCAATCTTTGAAGTGGATATCGGATCAAGTGCGGAAGTCGGTTCATCCATCAGGATAACTTCAGGCTCAACAGCCAGAGCTCTGGCTATACAAAGTCTCTGCTGCTGCCCTCCCGAAAGGCCCAGTGCACTTTTCTTCAGACGATCCTTCACCTCGTCCCAGATAGCAACATCCTTAAGTGACTTCTCAACTATTTCATCAAGCCTTGCCCTGGATTTGATACCATGGGTTCTCGGACCGTATGCTATATTGTCATATATGCTCATCGGAAAAGGATTCGGCTTCTGAAAAACCATACCTACTCGTTTTCTCAGATGATTCACATCTATTTTGCCATAGATGTCCTCATTATCCAATGCAACCCTTCCTGTTATACGACACCCCTCAACAAGGTCATTCATCCTGTTGAGAGTTTTCAGCAATGTTGATTTGCCACAGCCTGATGGTCCGATGAATGCCGTGATCTCCTTCTCCTGTATATTCAGATTTATATTTTTCAGAGCTTTGAAATCCCCATAATAAAGCTCCAGATTTTCTATTGTATATTTGTCCATTCCATTACCTCGTCGCTAATTTTTTCGCAACCATTCCTGAAAGAGCGTTGATTATTATTACCAGTATCAGGAGCACAACTGCGGTGGCATATGCTTCGTCAGTGTACAGACCTTCAGAAAGCAGAGCATACATGTGCACCGATAATGTTCTGGCGGAATCAAAGAGACTGCCGGGAACCTGTGCCACTGTTCCTGCCGTGAATATAAGCGCTGCACTTTCTCCCACTATTCTCCCTATCGCCAGTATCACCCCTGCCAGAATACCCGGTACGGCACAGGGAAGTATAAGTTTAAAAACAGTATACAGTTTTCCTGCACCCAGACCGAAACTGCCTTCACGATACGAATCAGGCACCGACATAAGCGCCTCTTCTGTAGTCCTCATAATAAGAGGCAGGATCATGATTGCCAGTGTAACTGCCCCGGCTATCAGTGAATAACTCCATCCCAGAGTAATTACGAAAAGAATATATCCGAACAGTCCGTAAACAATAGAAGGTATTCCCTGCAGGGTTTCTGTCGTAGTCCTCACAACCTTGACAAGTCTGCTTCCTCTTCTGGCATATTCGACAAGATATATAGCCGAGAATATTCCGACAGGAACAGCCATAATAAGTGACAGGACCGTCATATATACAGTGCTGACAATTGCAGGCATCATCGACATGTTATCAGTATTGAACTCCCATGCGAAGAGTTCCGGCTTAAGATGAGTCACTCCATTTACCAGTATATATATTATTAATGAAAAAAGCACGCCTACTGTTACCACTGCAGACAGCAGTACCAGTATAAGAACTATAAGAGAACCAGGTTTTCTTCTGTAGATGTTCCAGAACTCTCCGAAATCAAACTTTTTTTTCCTGTTCATCAGTCAGCCCTCCTCTTCAGTGCAGTAAAGGAAAGGTTTATTATAAGGATAAACACGAACAGCACAACAGCCGTTGCTATCAGTGCTTCTCTGTGAAGCCCCGATGCATATCCCATTTCAAGCACTATATTTGCAGTAAGTGTTCTGACTCCCATTGTGATTCCCTGAGGCATTATAGCCTGGTTGCCACATACCATTACTACCGCCATTGTTTCTCCTATAGCTCTCCCTATTCCCAGTATTATACCCGCCAGTATACCCATTCTGGCTGCCGGCAGCACTGCTCTGAAAATACTTCTCTCTCTTGTCGCACCGAGAGCCAGTGAGCCTTCATAATAATACTCTGGAACCGCTCTTATATTTGATTCTGATACATTGATGATTGTAGGAAGTATCATTATTCCCAGAAGCACAGCCGAGGTAAAGAGACATTTACCGCTGCCGCCCAGTGTATCCTGAACGAGCGGAACGATCACCATAAGGCCGAAGAACCCATAAACAATAGATGGAATTCCTGCCAGCAGATCAACTGCAGGTTTTAATACCTTATATAAGCCCTTCGGACAGTAGCGCGCCATAAATACTGCACATAAGAGTCCGATAGGTACACCTATGATTATCGCTCCTGCTGTTACATATACACTGCCTATTATCATCGGAAATATCCCATAAAGATCCTGTCCCGGCTTCCATGATGTGCCGAAAAGGAAATCGGTAAAACCGATTTCCTTTATAGCTGGTACACCACTTGCAAACAGGAACACACATATGAGGATTACCGCTATTATTGAGACACATGCCGTCACCAGGAATACTATCTTCATAATGCTTTCGCTGTATTTGCGCATTTTTTTACCTGTTATTCTTTCTTTACAACATTAGAGTAAGTGTTTCATTCTTACTGAATTTCTGACCAAGCTGTGATTTCACCTGTGTAGATCTGCATGATCTGTTCCAGTGTAATGTCTTCAGCTGTATTGTTATTGTTTACGATAACTGCAATTCCGTCGAGAGCGATTTCCTGACTTTCAAGTCCTTCACCTGCTTCTTCATCTTCAAGTGCTCTTGAAGCCATACCTATATCGCATACACCTTCGATTGTGCTCTGGATTCCGGCTCCTGAACCAGTCTGCTGTATTTCAATTGTAACTCCGTCGTTCAGCTTCTTGTATTCATCAGCGAGTACTTCCATTACTGGTGCAACTGAGGTTGATCCTGCCAGTGTGATTGATCCTTCAAGTCCTGCTGCTTCATAGCTTGCTGCATTTTCATCAGTTGAAATATAGCCTTCTTCTTCAATTATGCCCTGACCTTCAGCACTCATGATAAAGTTGATGAAATCCTGTGGAAGTTCCTTCACTTCACCCTTTGTTACGATATTAAAAGGTCTCTGAAGTGCATAATCCCCGCTCTTTACATTATCTACTGTTGCTTCAACTCCACCAATCTTCAGAGCTTTAACACTGTCATCGAGCGAACCCATTGAGATATAGCCTATTGCTGCTTCGTTTCCTGCAACTGACTGTGTAACTACTGAAGTGCTGTTTGAAATTTCTGCAGTGTCTATAGTTCTGTCAACATCATCCTGCATTATTCCTGTCAGTTCAACGAAAGCATCTCTTGTACCTGATCCTTCTTCTCTTGAAATAACTGTGATGTCTCCGCCTTCTGAATCAGCGTTTTCATCACTGCCGCCTCCGCAGCTTGCAAGACTCAGGGCCATAACAGCTGCCAGACCAAAAGTAAGAATCTTTGCTAATTTGTTCTTTTTCATTTTTCCATCTCCTTGATTTCTTAAATAGTTTATGTACTTTTATTCTCTCTCCTTTGTACATTTTGTATTATAGATATCTAATGTTAAATGCAAAATCTCATCTAAGTTAAATCTATGTAAAACGATTAACATTTAGCATACGGACATGTGTAAAATTATTTACAAAAAAAGAAGGGTTCTTCAGCCCTTCTGATTCCTCCGCTGTATTGTATTCTAAAAGCCTGTAAAGCACTCCACTGTACGTGTGAATTTGTCCTGACATCTGATAACAGCTTTTCTGATGGTTTTTCTGTATGGAGGATAATAGTTTCTGACGCTATATGTTATGAAATAATCTCCTGTTTTTTCAAAAACAAACTCCTTTGCCTGAGCATATGTCAGCCCTGATTCCTTTACGCCGGGACCTAGTATGCTGACTTTCACCGCACCGGTACGGTCACGTGACTTCTGAGCTGCTGCAACTCCTCTGACAGCATTTTTATCACCGGGACTTACAGTCCTGTCTTCCGGCACATCAAGCTCAGGCGCTTTATTATCAGTAACGTTGACTACAAAACTCGCATAGGAAGGATCTCCGCAGTATCTGCTGTATACCTTATATGTGATATTGTATCTGCCTTCCTGCTTTGTAGTGAATTCAGAATTCACCCATCTGCTGCCGTTCCATTTTCGC
>JALEQY010000058.1 GCA_022763735.1 Clostridiales bacterium | reverse complement strand
CGTCGGGCTTGAGGAAGCGTTCTGGCAGGCGGAGCAGAACTATGATGTGAACTGTCTGTTCGTCATGGCCATCGCTTCTCACGAAAGCGCCAACGGCACCATGTGCTTCAGACCAAATAATATGTTCGGCTTCGGCACGTCTGGTTTCTCATCAAAGGCAGAATGTATAGATGTGGTTTCACGGGCACTGGCGAACAATTATCTGTCCACCAGCGGCAGCCTGTATTCCGGCAAAACCATTTCGAGTGTCAACAAACGCTATGCCGCCAGCACAACCTGGGATGACAAAGTAGCCAGAAATATGACAAGGTATTACTCTGTGATAAGCCAGCATCACAATGCAGCACTGGAAAAACTTAAATGAGCAGAATTATCATATCGTGCGGCAATCTCCTCCATCATCTGAAAGCCGCACAGAAAAAAATGAACACTTCTTATAACGTTGTTGAACTCGACACAGAACTCCATTCAGAACCCGAAAGACTTCGCAGAACTTTATTTGACACTATGGAAAATCTTGAACCGGCAACTGATACAGTCCTCCTGGCAATGGGACTGTGCGGAGGTTCAGTCTCCGATATACCACTTCCACGTAATATAGTCATACCAAAAGTCGACGACTGTATCACACTTCTCATGCATACCGACGACCGCTGGTATGCCAATCTGAAAAAATGCGGGCATCTTTATCTGACATGCGCTGAAAACAGCGCTTCGTTAATAAACTGTCCGCTTGCTTTCGTTCCGGGAAGTAATATCATCCTGGAAAAACTCGTCTCCGGCAGATGGGACAGCCAGTTTATCATAGCTTCAGCAGGAGATGTGCTTCATAAAGAGGATTTTAACATATAAGTATCCCGAATATAAACAATACATTATCAGGCCATGTCCGAGCTCAAAAAACAGCACAACCCCTCAGAAGATCTGCCTTCCAAAGGGTTGCACTGAATGGTTAAATGAATATGTGGTTAAAGTTATAACTTTCTTAATAAATCAACTACCTGAATCTTTTCGGCAGCCGTATCGGATGCATCTTTGATCACTCGCGCAGGAACTCCGGCAACGACTACTCCGGCAGGCACATCGTCAACAACAACGGCACCCGCTGCTACAACAGCACCTTTGCCTACCCTGCAGCCTTCAAGCACAACTGCGTTGGCACCGATAACTACATCATCTTCGATGATGACCGGCTGCGCACTTGGAGGTTCAATCACGCCTGCAAGCACAGTCCCCGCTCCGATATGGCAGTTTCTGCCTACAGTCGCTCTGCCTCCAAGAACAGCACCCATATCTATCATCGTACCTTCCCCAATGACAGCACCGATGTTAATGATGGCACCCATCATGATAACGGCATTGTCACCTATATCAACCTTATCTCTGATAACAGCGCCAGGTTCGATTCTGGCTCTGATGTTTTTCATATCAAGAAGAGGGATAGCCGAATTCCTGCAATCATTTTCGATTACATAATCATCAATCTTATCAGCATTTGCCTCGATTACCGGTCCGATCTGCGACCAGTCGCCGAATACGATCTTATCGCCGGTGCCG
Source organism: Clostridiales bacterium (assembly GCA_022763735.1). Taxonomy (GTDB): domain Bacteria; phylum Bacillota; class Clostridia; order Peptostreptococcales; family Anaerovoracaceae; genus Lentihominibacter. The sequence goes on along the minus strand of JALEQY010000058.1, from coordinate 14,606 downwards.
AACACCTGACATCCGTCAAAATCCACTTCAGCGTTCTCTTTTACATAAACCTTAACAGGTGTTTTCTTCTCGGCATTGCCGATAAATTCTATTATTTCTTTAGCTTCCATTTCTGCTGTAAAGCCCTCCTCATAAGTTTAGTTTTTCTATCATGCTTTACGGTGATACCGCTGCAAAAGGCACTATCAGCCGAACAGCACATCCTCCATACTGTAAAGTCCTGGTTCGGCATCAGCTGTAAACCCGGCTGCCTTCAGTGCTCCTGAAGCGAAAATCTTCTTGGAGCCGGCAGTATGTTTTATCTCCAGGATCTCATCCTCGCCGGCATAAATCACAGTATGTTCTCCTGCAATTGTGCCGCCTCTTACAGCATGAACACCAATTTCCCTGCCACGCTTCCTGTTGCCGTCTCTGCCGAAAACATGCTCATATGCATCCGACTCATCAGCTGCGGCCAGCAGCATCTTCGCCGTGCCGCTCGGTGCATCCAGCTTCCTGTTATGGTGCTTCTCGACGATTTCAATGTCAAAAGCATCCTCAAGCAGCGGGGTAATTTCCGAAATCACACGCTTCATAATGTTTATCCCCAGTGAATAATTTGCCGAAAACACGACAGGAATCTGTTCTGCAAGTTCACCTATCTGCGCTGTCTGCTCTGCAGTATATCCTGTAGTTGCTATCACTGCCGGGCAGTTCTTCTCAGTGCAGTATTCCGACAGCATTCCAAGATTTGCAGGGTTGCTGAAATCTATTACAACGTCAGCCTCTGACCCGAGAGCATCCAGCGTATCTCCTGCCAGCGGATCAACCATTCCGGCAAGCTCACAGCCATCTCTTTCTTCAATCATGCCGGCAAGCACCTTTCCCATGGCACCGCCGCCTAAAACTGCAATTTTCATAATCTGTCACTTCCCCTTTCCATCAGATTAAAGAAGCCCCAGCTTTTCCATCTCACCCCTGAGCACTGCTCTGGTGTCGTCTGCCATAGGACACAGCGGCATTCTGTATCCGCCGACATTGAGCCCGACCATGTTCATAGCTTCTTTAATAGGAATAGGATTTGTTTCAATGAACAGCGCATTGATGAAGTCAAGATATTTCATCTGCATATCTCTGGCTTTGTCTGTATCTCCGCTGATATATGCCATGGCAAGCTCATGAGTTTCCTTCGGCAGAATATTTGCCAGTACGGAAATCACGCCTGCACCTCCTACTGACAGAATCGGCAGATTGATATCGTCATTACCTGAATAAACATTAAAGTTTTCGTTGATAAGTTTTGCAAATTTGGAAACAAGCGACATATCTCCGCTGGCTTCTTTGATTCCTACAATATTCTTATGCTGGCTGATTTCCGCTAATGCTTCATATGTGATGGATACGCCTGTTCTGCCCGGTACATTATACACATAGACAGGAATATCAACGGCATCTGCAACCTGTGTAAAATGATATACCATGCCGGCTTTGCTTGTCTTGTTGTAATACGGTGTTATAACCAGCAGCGCGTCAGCGCCCATTTCCTGGAATTTGAGACTCTGCTCAACCGCCATCATTGTATTGTTGGAACCGCTGCCCACGATTACAGGTACTCTTCCCGCAGTCTGTTCTATAACTATACGTGCGATTTCATCTTCTTCCTTCATCGTAAGTGTCGGTGTTTCTGCTGTGGTGCCGAGAGCAAGTATAGCATCGGTACCTTCCTCTATATGCCAGTCAACAAGTTCTCTTAATCTGTCATAATTAACGCTTCCGTCTTCGTTAAAAGGTGTAATAAGCGCTACTATTGATCCCTGTATCATATCGTTAATTCTCCTTCTGATAAAACGCTCCCTTGGCGATAATCGCTGCCGGGCCCTCCATAAATACATTTCCGTCTTCTCCAAGCTCTATATTAAGGCTCCCCAGCGGCAGCTTCACCTCAGCTTTTCTGCCACAGAGACCTTTGAGCTCTGCCGTGACCACCGATGCACATGCACCTGTGCCGCATGCCAGCGTCATTCCGACGCCTCTCTCATATGTCATGAGCTCGAGCGTTTTATTATCTATAATCTTTACAAAATTCACGTTGGTTTTTTCTTTGAATACCGGATGATTGCAGATCTGTTCTCCGATGTTCTCAATCTCCATGGTTTCATGATCATCAACAAATACAACAGTATGCACAGTGCCCATAAACAGGCTGCTGATCTCGTATTCACCGCCGCCCGCCAGTTTCATCTTCTGGTTGAGATAATTCTCTCCGTCATAGTCCACGTTAACTGCAGCCGGGTCAAATACAGGTCTGCCCATATTTATTTTCACGAGGAAAGGAGAGGTCGAAGTCACATTCACGACCATTTCTCCTGCCAGCGTCTGCACCGGGTAAGTGTCCGCTTTGCATATACCTTCTTCATAACAGAATCTCGCAAAGCATCTGATGCCATTGCCGCACATCGGTGCACGGCTTCCGTCCCTGTTAAAGAACACCATCTCAAGAGCCGGGATTTCTCTGACAACTATCAGTCCGTCAGCACCTATTCCCGTATCCGCTTCACATACCTCCTGTGCAAAAGCACTGTATGCCGCTATGCGCTGTCCTTCGGAAATACCGGTCTTTTCACCCAATGCCCGGGAAAGTTCATTTTCCCTGACTATTATGAAATTGTTGCCGCATCCGTGGTATTTTGAAAATAAAACCATGTTCTTTCCTCTCTGACAGTTCTTCCTACAGTCTGAACGCTCTGCAGAGTGCGATTGCTGCTTTCAGCTTCTGATCCATCTCAACTGTAACTGAAATAGAAATTTCTGAAGTAGTGATGTGATAGTATCTGATGTCATTTTCAGCCATAACCTGGAACACTTTGCTTGCAACACCCGAATGTGTGGCCATGCCTACACCCACCAGAGAAATCATTGCCAGATCACCTTCTCTGTCCACAATAATATCGCTGAAAACTTCCTGTCCGTCCAGTTCAGCCTGAAGTGCATCGCCCTGCTCCTTGCTGCAGCTGAAAGATACAGTACATTTCCCGTCAGCAGCCATCTGCTGTGAGATCATGTCCACATTGATCTCAAGTTCACCCAGAGTTCTGAAGCATTCTGCAACAGCTTTGCCGTCAGCAGGCACGTTTCTCAGTGTGAAAATGGATACTTCGTCCTGTATGCTCATGCCCGTGATCGGCATATCTTCTACTAACAAATTTTCATTTATTATCATTTCTTTGCTCATGATGTATGTTCCTTTACTCTTATCTGTTTCCAATGATTTACCTAAAAATAACTTAACGTTGTATTTCTTAGCCAGTTCAACGGCTCTTGTTTCGATTTTGTCAGCACCGAGGTTGGCGATTTCCATCATTTCCTCGTATGTAATAGCTCTTATAGGTTTAGCTTCCGGGTACAGCTCCGGATCGACCGTGTACAGGCATTCCGAAGTAGTGTACATTTCACAGTCCCACCCAAGATGTGCAGCGATTCCCACTGCTGTAATATCTGATCCGCCCCTTCCCAGAGTTGTGATATCTCCTTCTTCATCGATACCCTGGAAGCCGGCTACTACTGCAACTTTGCCGCTGTTTACAATCTCCTCAACTTTCTCGGTATTTATTTCTTTGATTTTAGCATTTGTATGATATTTATTTGTAACGAATCCGCTCTGGAATCCTGTCATGGACTGGGCTTCAATTCCCAGGTTCTGCAGGGCTATCGCCAGCAGAGCCACTGTCTGCTGTTCACCTGTCGCCAGAAGAACATCCAGTTCCCGTTTCGGGATCTCAGTTCCGACCTTTTTTGCCATTGCCAGAAGCTTGTTTGTGGTTTCTCCCATTGCACTGGCTACTACCACCAGTCCTTCGCATTTGTTCTTTGTTTCTGCGATGTGTCTTGCTACTGCCTGAATCTTTTCGATGGAATCAAGACTTCTTCCATTATATTTCTGTACGATATTAATTTTGATCTCCTCCTATACTTCTAATTTATATTGATCTTCATAGGTTTCTCTTCTTATTATCAGCCTGGAATTTCCGTCTGCGGCAAATACAACTGCAGGTCTTCCCAGCCGGTTATAATTGCTTGCCATAGAATAGCCATATGCACCTGTAGCTTTCATTACCAGCAGATCACCGCTCTCAGCCTTCGGAAGTCTGATCTGTTTTATGAGAACATCCCCCGATTCACAGTTCTTGCCTGCCACGCAGTATGTCATTTCAGGAGTCTGATCAGCTTTATCCGCCAGCACCGCGGTGTATTCAGCATCGTAGAGTGCCGGCCTTATATTGTCGCTCATTCCTCCATCGACAAATAAATAGTTTTTATCTCCGCTGGTTTTCATATCGCCTACAGTGTAGACAGTATATCCTGCTTCGCCCACCATCGATCTTCCCGGTTCTGTTATCAGCTTTGAAATACTGACGTTTTTCTCAGCTGTAAAACGTTCGGCCGCAGCAATCATTCTGGCACACATATCTCCAAGCTCCACAGGTTTATCGGTATCAAGATATCTGATACCAAATCCTCCGCCTATAGAAAGCTCCATATTGTCCAGTCCCAGATCAGCCTTGAGTTCTGCCAGAAAACCTATCATCGTTTCAAGTGCTTTCTCGAAGGATTCCGCTTCCACGATCTGTGATCCTATGTGGCTGTGGAATCCGCTGTGCTTGACGTACCTGCTCCGTGACAGCTTCTGTATCACTTCTTCTATGTGCTTCCTGTCCCTGATGTGTATACCGAATTTGGAATCAGGTGCCGCTGTCATAATATATTCATGGGTATGAGCTGAAATTCCCGGGTTTATTCTGAGAAGAGCTCTGGTCTCTCTCTGCTTCTTCTCTGCGATTTCAACAAGCCTTCCTGCTTCCATCACATTGTCGACAACGAAGTATCCTACACCTGCCTCAAGAGCCATGCTGATTTCTTCATCACTTTTATTATTGCCGTGAAAATATACCTTGCTCATATCACCACCGGCTTTCATCACTCCATAAAGTTCTCCGCCGCTGACAACATCAAAGCCGATACCTTCTTCTCCCAGCATTCTGAAAAGTGCTGCAGAAGAAAACGCTTTGGATGCATAGACCACTTCAGTATCGAACTGCTGTGAAGAAAATCCGGATACAGCTGATCTGGCCTGGTACTTTATTCTGTTTTCATCATACACATTAAGGGGTGTTCCGAATTCGTCCGCCAGCTTCCTGCAGCTGACTCCGCCGATCTGTAAATTCTCCATTGTCTTGTCTTCCTTCTTGTCTTTCTTCACAGATGATAGGACGTGTCCGAACTATTAGATTTGGAATACGCAGGTTTCCCGCCTGCTGACATGTTAAGCTTCTGAAATCGAAAAAGCCAGTAAGGCTTTCCCTACTGACTCAAATTATCACATATAAATTAAAAGGTCACTAAGGATAGCTCAACTGTCGGATCCACCCGACAGACAGTCATATAGCTGTTGACTATATGCCCACCGGAACAGCACGCCTGATATTCCAGTTCGGCGAAGGTTGCCTCCGGGCAGGTCGCAGCCTGCCGGCTACCTGACCCATCTTCTGCTTCGCACCTCTATCATCTTGTTTTCTTACATTGGTGACAGTATACTAGCATATTCATCATAATGCAAGGGGTTTTTGTTAAAAACAACAAAAAAATTTAGAATTATTTAAAATTCATTTTTTCCGGCAATAAGAGGACGTCTCCCGGTTCGGCAGCAGATCATGACATCAGACCTCCCGTGACCAGAAGCAGCAGATTATTATCGTATAATGTTCCTGCAATATACGAATTCTCCAGAGTCTCTGCAATCTCCACCGAAGTACGTGGATCAGACAGATTCATCACCGGAACAAGAACGGCCAGAAACAGAAATGCCATCAGAATTCCCTCAACAGCTCCTGCAACAAGCCCCAGCAGCCTATCCGCACCATTAATAATGCCGTGCTTCTTTCTTCTGGATGCTGGCCTTACAGCTATATGAAGGAGCAGCTTCACAGACAGAACAATTATAACAAAAGCTGTCAGCGTTATAAGCAGCGATGAAACAAGGCTGGCAAATATACCGGCGGAACTGTTGGCAGTGAAAGCAATCCCGCCCTTCAGCAGTTCAGGCAGGCCTTCTGCAGCTGCCGCCGCATTGTCCGCGGATTCAGAGAATTTCTCAGATATACTGTTTCGTATCTGTTCACCTGCCGCACTTCCTCCGAGGTAGTCTGCCGCTGTTCCTGCCAGAAAAAAGCCTGCTGCCACAGCAATAACCCAGCCTAAAGCCCGCATGAACATATTCACAAATCCCCTGTACAGCCCCGCAGCCATAGGAATTATCAAAAATGCAAGTACTATAAGGTCAAAAATCATATTTATCCCTCCTTTTCATATATTACTAGAAACGAATAGAATTAACAAGGAGGCGCATAATGGATTTTTCTAATGTAAAAAAAAGCCCGGTTCTGCTGAAGGAAGAAAACAGAAGATTCGCATCAGACCAGACAAAGGAAATGCGTGGATACATTAAACTGGAAAAGGACGATGACAAAGGTCTTATCGTGGCAGTCATGGATAATATAAAATTTTTCCCTCGCGGAGAATACGTATACAAGCTGATACTTGCCGGCAGAAAAAAAGAAAAATGGCACTATCATATGTTAGGAAGTATGACAATGTCCGCAGAGGGCAAAGCAGAAGGCTGCTTCCGCATAAACCCAGCAGACCTTGACGGCAAGGGCAGTGCCCTGAGTGACTTCTCCACAGCGATAATCGCCGCAATGTCAACCATCAACTGTCGCGAATCACTGCACCCGGTTCTCAAAGGAGATTTCACCGCTGCTGACACAAAAACACTGTCCAGAAAACCCTCGGCAAAGGACTACAGTCCCTTTTACAACAGATATCTTCTGGAAAAATGCATAGATATAGCAAAGAAACAGAACATGTACATAGATGTGATACCTTTCAGACACGACCTGGCAAAAGCCAGCTGGAAGAAGATAACCGACTGCGAGCTTTTTCCTATGGTGGCTCCAGGTGCACAGGAACCTATGAAAAAGTACGGCCACTTCCTGTATGGCTGGAGGGACTCCCATTATTTTCTGGGGATCCCCGGGCGGTTTTTCCCTGAAGAACAGCCTGACGGCGGCAGATCGGGTTTCGTCTTCTGGCAGCCGCTGCTGGGCATGGAAGAGGAAAATCAGGATAAAACAATTCCGCTGGAAGAGCGGCGCAAAAATATATACGGCTACTGGATAGCTGCAATCAACAGATATAATGGGCATATTGAGGAAATTCCCTTGATAGAAGAATAAAAATATGATACCATTGTAAGGTATATGGAAAAGTATATGAAAGCAGCTTTTGAGGAAGCACAGAAAGCAGCGGCGATGGGAGAGGTTCCTGTCGGTGCGGTAATAGTGAAGGACGGCGAAATAATCGCTTCGGGGCATAATATGACCGAAACTGCCAAGGATCCTACAGCTCATGCCGAAATGATCGTTATCAGACAGGCAGCGCGTAAGCTTGGCGGCTGGAGACTGCCAGGATGCACTATGTTTGTAACGACAGAACCATGCAGCATGTGTGCCGGAGCCATTGTCTGGGCACGGATCGAGAAGCTCTACATAGGCACTATGGATCCCAAGTCAGGAGCCTGCGGTTCTGTGTTCAATATCCCTCAGAAAGCAGAACTTAACCATTTCGTAGAAATAGAAACCGGACTTATGCAGGAAGAATGCAGCTGCCTAATGAAGGATTTTTTTAGAAAATTACGTAAAGAAAAGTCGGAGGAAAAACAGTAATGAAAAGAATAGGTGTATTAGTCTGCCTTATGATGATGGTTATATCAGTTCTGGCACCGGCAACTTTCGCAGCCAGCAATGATGCTGGAGCTGCTGCGTCAGAAACTGGATTTGAAATCGTATCATCGACACCTGAAAACGGAGCTACAGGTGTTTCGGTGGAAAATCTCAGTGTGAAGATATACTTCAGCAAGGAGATGCTTCAGAACAGCAAGGCTGCCAAAGCTGCAAACGACAAGCAGTTCAGACTGACGGACAGCAAAGGCAAGGAAATCCCTATCAAGGTATATTATAGCCATAAAGAAAAGAAAGACGGTCTGATGATGGTGGTATCCGATACAATCAACAATAATATCACTATCGAAGGTGATTCCGAATACACACTCACTATCGGCAAAGATCTCAAAGCTTCAGACGGAACATCTCTCGGTGCGGATCAGACAATAACTTTCAAGACACTTAATCAGAAAAGATCAACAATGATATATACCATCATGATGGTGGTTATGATGGCCGGCATGATTTTCTACACAACAAGAGCGACAAAGAAAGCCATGGAAAAAGAAAATCAGGCCAAGGGCAAGAGCGAAACTGTCAACCCGTATAAGGAAGCCAGGAGAACAGGCAAGTCTGTAGAGGAAATCGTAGCCAAGGATCAGCAGCGAAAGGCCAAGGAAGCAGCTGCCCGAGAGAAACAGCGTGCCAAGGAGGCCGAAATTGCTGCAGCTCTGGAGGAAGAACCTGTATCATCGAACAAGAGAGTTTCAGGACCGAGACCGATATCTGCTTCAGGAAGCTCCTACAAAGTGAAGGTCGTTAAAACAAAGCCTGAAAAGAAATCAACAAATCCTAAAGGGCAGTCCGGCAAACAGAAAAATTCCAAGAGCAAAAAGCATAAATAATGCATTACAGTCAGGCGAGCCATAAGGCTCGCCTGTTTTATTCTTCTTAAGATCATTTAAAGAAACAGTGCCATGCATTGCTGCTGTTTGAAAGAGGTGCTAAAATGAAACAAATAGATCTGAAGGCTTTTGCCAAAATCAATCTCACCCTTGATGTATGCGGAATTCTTGATAACGGATTCCATGAAGTCAGTATGATACTTCAGCAGATACTGCTGTGTGATGATGTCCATGTGGAATGGAAAGAGAACGCTGTCAGTCACCAAGGCATTAAGATCATGCTTTCCACAAACAGATACTATCTTCCTGTGGATGAGCGGAATCTGGCATATAAAGCCGCTATGCTCATGACAGAAAAATACGGACAGAACATGAACGGCACCATAACGATATATATCAGAAAGCGTATACCTGTAGCAGCTGGCCTGGCAGGAGGCAGCAGCAACGGAGCTGCTGTTATCCACGCTCTCAACCGGCTCTGGGATCTGAAGCTTAATCTGCAGGAGCTCTGTGAAACCGGAGCAGCCCTGGGATCCGACGTCCCTTTCTGCATTATGGGTCAGGCGGCAGCTGATGAGTCCCTCAAGTCCTTTTACGCGAATGACCCTCTTGCCTGCCACTGTGCTCTGGCAACAGGTACCGGCACCACACTGAAACCTGTAACAGGCCTCAGAAGTCACCTGGTATTGTCAAAGCCTGCCATCAGCGTTTCAACCGCTGAAGTATACAGAGGCATTGACAGCGAAATCATTCCGGAGCGCCCGGATAACAAAGAAATGATAGCAGGATTGTGCAGCAATAATCAAAAAGTGATACACAAAAATATGATCAATGTACTTGAAAATTTCACTTTAAAGAGGTATCCTGTTATTGTGTATACAAAGAACAAGATGCAGCAGCTGTGCAGTTGCGATGGTGTACTCATGAGCGGCAGCGGACCTACCGTTTACGGGCTTTGCCAAGACATCAGGGAATCCAAGGAAATCTGCCGCAGAATGCTCGAGGATAACAAGGAGAGCTTCTGGACAAGAACAACCTGGTAATTTACTACAAACGAGGTGCAGTTATGTTAAATTTTGATATCCAGAATCACAGACCTCTGAGAGAAATGGTCTACGAAGAACTTAAAATGCAGATTCTTACCGGCGCTATCGTGCCCGGCACCAGAATGATGGAAGTCGAACTGGCAGACGAAATGGGTGTAAGCAGAACTCCTATAAGAGAAGCGATCAGAAAGCTTGAAAAAGAAGGACTTGTTACCATTGAACCTCGCCGCGGTGCATACGCATCACAGATTTCGACTGAAGATATGGTGGAAATACTTGAGGTCCGTCAGAATATGGAGGGGCTTGCGGCATTTTTCGCCGCATCCAGAATGAAGCCTGAACAGCTGGCGGAGCTTAAGGAAGTATCCCTTAAGTACAACAAAGCAGTTGCTGACGGCAACATGGAGGATATGATCAGACATGATACCAGATTTCACAGAATTATCGTCGAATCATGCAACAACAAAATACTTGTTCAGATGATAGAGCAGCTTCAGGAGCTGGTTCTCCGCTTCAGATACATATACTACGATAATTTCAGAAGAGCAGAAAACATGCCTGAGGAACACAGGATGATACTCGAAGCTATAGAATGCGGCAATGCCGCTGCGGCAAGAGATGCCGCCGATGTCCATATCGACCGTCTCAAAGAGCTTGTCATACGTGATGGTGTCCAGCAGAAACATGTATAACCCGTTCCGATTATGCTGACCCCTGAAAGTCAGACTATATTGCGAAGCAGAATTATCTGCTTCGCTTTTTTGTATTAGAAAACCCTGCGCTGGTGAACAGACTCGAATAGATTTCTGAAAATTTAAACAACTCTCTTGACTTATAATCCAAATGAACGTACTATAATTCTGTAAGCTTTATTGTTATCAGGAAAGGAGTTGATAATCTATGCAGGCGTTATTTAAATGCAGAAGCGGCAAAGTACTTATCATTGCTGTAATCACGGCGATGATGCTGGTAAGCTTAGGCTTTACAGCCGATTATTCCTATGCCGCTGCGAAACAACCGACGAAAATAACACTACAGTCTACAGCATCATCTGTAGATATCAAAGGTACTGTTACGGTTTCTGTCAAATCAGTCAGGCCTTCCGGTGCCAGCAAGGCTGTGACTTACAAATCCAGCAACAGTAAAATCGCAACTGTTTCTGATTCCGGGCTTGTCAGGGGAATCAAGTCCGGTACTGTAACTATAACCGCAACCTCAAAATGCAGCAAGAAAGTCACCGCATCAATTAAAATCAAGGTGAAGGATATCACCCCGACCTCAGTTTCACTCAATAAAAGCAAGGTGACGACAACGGCGGGAAAATCTTTCACTCTGAAAGCTTCAGTAAAGCCTGCCGGCGTATATAACAAAGGCATTACATTTTCCTCCAGCAATACTAAATCTGCAGTGGTGGATTCAAAGGGAACAGTGTATGCCAAAGCACCGGGAACAGCCAGAATAACCGTAAAGACAAAGGAAGGCGGCAAAAAAGCTGTATGCATGGTGACAGTAACAGATGATAACGTTCTTAACGGATGGGTTCTTACAGGATATTACAGAAGCAGCCGTATCAACAATACCGATATCGACAGCAATGCCTCCTGTCAGATGTGGAACACTTCCAGCAGGCGTTTTACAACCGTGAAAAAAACATCCTCGAATATTCTCGGCAACTACGTCCAGCTTTATGACAGGGATGCTGACGGCGATGCAGATCTGATCCACATCGTCAGGTACAAAGATGGTGCTGACTTCTGGGATGCCGGCATGACATGGACAGAAGGTGCAGGAGACACTGAGCCATATGTAAGCGATGAAGTCGGTGAAGAAATGTTCTCACAGAAATTCAGAATTCCTATGGGCGAAAGATTGCTGACAACCTACGGCCTGGGAAGCTGGAGCGGCACAACTGATTTCAACAATTATGAAAACAGTCCGTACTGGGAGAACACCGACTACGATTATTACACCCTTGATTCAAGTGACACTCTCACTATGCTGACAAACTACAGAACGGCACTGCAGACTACAGGATCAACCTGCGTCATGACATCCGCACTTTCTGTTCTCGAATGGTACGGTGTCCGCGGTGATCTCAATGAAAGAGACCTGTCATCCCTACGAGGCGAGGACAGAGCCGGCAAAGTTGGCGGCACAAGCCTCAGTGAACTCAAGACAGTCTTTAAGAAACTGTCATCTCTGGGGATTACAGGAAAATGGAACATGTCTTCATGGGAAAGTGATCAGGAGAAACTTTATGATCCTGAATGGATACAGAGCGAGCTCGCCAAAGGCCACCCTATCATTGTGATATGGAACTCCTACGGAGCTCACGGACAGGTAATCATCGGATATGACAACATGGGTACAGAACAGACCAATGACGATGTTCTCATCATAATGGATCCTTATGATACTACAGATCACAATGCTGACGGATACACCATTCAGTCATACGAAAGACTGGCATATGGACTTCTCACATGGAAAGATACCGGAACAACAGGAACTCACTTCCTCAGTGTATGGCCATCCGACTGGGATTACACCGCAACCACAGGTGACGGAATGGTCAGAGATCGAAGCAACAGAGGGAATTTCAGTGATGAAAACAAGATCCCTTATGGCAACACTTCCGCAGATATCAAGGAATACTACCCTAAGACAGTTCTGTACGATGGTATCTTGAGCGGTGCTGCAGGAGTTGAACGTTCAGGAGATTACGACAAGTCCCCTTATTACACTCTGAATGATTACTACGGCACAGAGGCTGAGGTCAGAGAAGCCGTAGGCAGCGATACTCTGAAAATTCTCGATAATTTCAAAACAATCCAGCAGTCAACCGAATGGACCTGCGGAGTAACCTCGGCGCTTATGACCATTACTCATTTTGACAAGAATCAGCCGAGAAAAGACGGCACCTTCGGTGCAGGCGAACTTGAGACTGACGTTTCCCTTGCCACCCACAGAGAAAACGGCAAAACCGGGGCTACACACCGCGATGGGATGAAGGAAATCTTTGACTATATGAACAGTGAATATGATCAGGACTGGGTATACTTCACAAACCTTGACCTTGATGATCCTTACGGCGAAGAGTCCTATATCGGCGACTACTGTCTGCAGGCCGGAAGTGAAACACCTGGATGGGACGGTCTTGTTCCTTATCTCATTGATAATGATATCCCGATGATGATAGGATGGGATGAATGGGGCGGTCACTGGCAGACAATAATAGGTTATGACAGCATGGGAACAGAAGGCACTCAGGATGATGTGCTTATCCTTGCAGATTCATATGATACGACAGATCACAATCAGGACGGTTATGTAGTGGAAAGCTTCGAACGTCTCGTATACGGCTGGAATTCAGCATTTGAAACTGACGAGGACGGCAGTGACAATTACAATGATTTCATCGTTGCATTCCCTGCAGAGGGAAACAATGATGTGATTGAAGCACTGGGACTCCAGTAAACGTAAATTTCTGACATATCACAGACTTTTGATCTCAATTGAAGAACGGTGCCTGCGCATATTACTGCAGCGCACCGTTTTTTATGCCCGCACAGAATATTTCCTGTCAATCAGATTCTCATCCTGACAGCCTGCGAGGCTATTCCCCTTGTCAGCAGATAATACTTTCACAGATATTTTATAACATCCCGGAGCTTTCATCAACTTTTGCGTGTCTGAAAGTTCTGTCTTATGATAAAATGTAGCATAAGGAGGTTCAATTATGAGCAGCAGAATCAAAGTGAACATATTTGCGTTTATCACTGTTCTTCTCTGGGGCTCCGGATTCCCCTTCACAAGACTGATCGGTGATCAGATTTCCTCATACTCCCTGTGTGCCATCAGGTGCATTCTGGCAGCGGTGATACTGCTGATCATAGGTCGCGCCTGCCGCATCAGGAAACCTTTTCACAGAAAAGACCTGCTGTGGTTTTTCCTTTCGGGAATGCTGGGCTTTTCTGTTTATTTTATTTTTTTCAATCTTGGGCTCGAAACTCTGACGTCGGCCACTGCCAGCATTGTTACAGCAGCCTGCCCTGTGCTGACTGCCGTTGCAGTCTTCAGGCTATATGGTGAGAAAATCAATGCAATCGGCTGGGTCTGCATCGCGTGCGCCTTTGCGGGGGTGGCGGTGCTGCTTCTTTGGAATGGTGTTCTGTCAATAAATATAGGCATTCTGTGGATGTTCCTGTGTGCCGCCGTGTTCGCCGGCTACAACGTTCTCAACAGGAAGTTTTCGGAGATGGGCTACACAGCCATGGAGGTTGTTACATACAGTGCTGTTTTTGGCGGAATCCAGATGCTGCTTCTGCTGCCTCACGCTGTATCGGATATGGCAGGTGCCGATCTGACAGGGAATCTGGCGGCTCTTTATCTGGGTGTGATGCCTAGTGCTGTCGCCTATTATTTCTGGAGCAAGGCTATTGTTCTGGCTGAACGGACCAGCGAGGTCACAAACTATCTGTTTGTCAATCCCCTCATCGCTGCCATTATCGGGTTCCTGATGCTAGGCGAAGTCCCTGATATGGGTACATTTATCGGCGGGGCTATCATAATCGCCAGTGTGATTATTTTTACGATGAAAGGGAACGGTGAACTCAGGGCGCGGTGAGCTGATGGAGTATATAAAGGGAACGGTGAACTCAGTGTGCGGTGAATTCAGTGTGCGGTGAATTTCGACGTTTTTACCCTAAAATAAGAATTAACGTCGAAAATATTTTATCACAGCGGTTGGCATGCGATTATTTTCGACGTGCAACCTCTCTTGAAGGGTGTACACGTCGAAAATAATCGCGGCGACTCCAAAGGAGTCTTGTTGTTTCGACGTTTTTTGCTTTAAACTTGAATAAACGTCGAAACTGCTGCCTGCCGGCGTTCTTATTTCG
>JALEQY010000041.1 GCA_022763735.1 Clostridiales bacterium | reverse complement strand
TTCGGCCAGGATGTGGCTCCATTGTCCATGTATATCATTCAGTCATACCTCCTGCATACAAAAATACAGATCACAGCGGTATATCCTGATCGCTGATGACCTGTATTCAATATATGTATTCTGCTGTATTGAGGTTACTATCCAGCATTGCCTTTTATATTTTCCAGTTGCGGTCGGCAATTCTGGCAAGCAGCGGTTTCCTGACTGTGATGGCTTCCTCAGGGCACATTTCCTGGCAGCAGTAGCACTTGATGCATCTGCTGTAGTCATATACAGCGATTCGTGTACCGCCGGAGGGCTCCAGAGATACGGCTTTGCCGTCCACCGGGCATGCCTTCACACACATGCCGCATCCGATGCAGCGTTCCTTTTTTACAACAGGCTTCTTCTCAAGAAAAGGGGCCAGAAATCTCACCGGCCTCAGGGCGCCGCGAAATTCCCTGCTTCGCTGTACGTTAAAGCTTCTGTTTCCGTACAGTTCTGCCACCTGTTCAGGAGTGAGAATCCCGTCTGCTGTCATGATTTCTATATTCTGATATGTTCCGATTCCCTGCTCCTGCCCATACAGATTCGTAGGTACAAGCTCCGGTCTCAGATCCACCAGATGGCAGAAAACACTGTCAAGGGCAACAGGATCCGTCGATGCCAGAATCACGTTCACCGGAGCAGGAGTGCCCGATTGGGGTCCGTTTCCCTCCATGGCTACGACTCCGTCCATAACATGGAGCACCGGTTTTATCAGACAGTTAAGGTCAGCCATCATCTTGGCGAAAATCTCTGCTGTCGGATATTTAGCATGGGATGCAGCCTTATTGGCTCCGTAAACACAGCCGAAAATGTTCTTGACAGCGCCGGTTATCCTCTCAAGCTGATGGGTCTTCATCTTGCAGATATTTATTATCCCATCTGCCTGAATCACTTCATCGCACAGAATAAATCTGTCAGCGACTCTTCCATTCGGGAAATTCACCTCGGTACCTTTCTCGAAATTGCCTATGGGAATTCCCAGTTCATCTGCCGCCGCTTTTATTCCGCACTCCTCTGCCACCTTCTCAGGCTTCACCACGGGGTTTCCGGGAGAATCACCGTATCTGAGATTGCTGTATCCGCTGTCCTGCAGAGCCTTACCGACAGCTCTGAACACCGCAGGGTGTGTCGTACACGCCCTTTCGGGAGCCGCTTTAGCCAGAAGATTCGGCTTCAGCACCAGCAGACTGTCGCTGTCCAGCTTTTTCCCGTTCGGCATATTGGCATCTGCGCCGCTCTCGCCTGTTTCGGCAAAAATATTACTGAAACCGCCTAGCAAGTCAATTGCCTGCAGTACTGCACCATCGACTTCCTGCTGATCATACGAAGTGCACTTTACAAGTGCCACCTTTGAACATTCTTTCATCAATACACCTCATCCTTTTCAGTGGGTCTCTATCCCGCTGCCGCTTATCGGAATAACCTCCCCTAAAAATGTCGGTGCGGGTTTGATGAGCCATTTCACGAAATCCTTGTCTCTGGCAAGGATCTCACGTATTTCTCTGTACTCCTGTCCTCTGTAGATTTCCTGATCGGATGCAGCACCATAGGCTTCGATTCCCATTCTCCTGCAGCCGTAGAGAGATCTGTACAGATGGTACTTCTGAGTCACAACGATCATTCTGTTTACATTAAAAATATAACTGGCTCTGTACACCGATTCGTAAGTGGAGAATCCGGCATGATCCAGAAAAATATCTTCCTCCTTCACACCCTTTTCTTCAGCATAGGATTTCATCACGGCCACCTCGTTGTATACCACCTGTCCGTTGTCCCCGGAAAGCAGCAGCTTTGGTGCCGCTCCTGCGTGGTAGAGAGCTATCCCCAGGTCAAGCCTGTCCTGCAGCATGGGGCTTGGTGTACCGTCGGGATTCACAGAAGCTCCCAGTACCATAATGCATTCGGCGTCCAGAGATTTCATATCTTCAATTTCCTCTGAGGTAAGAGTGTCATCATCAGAGTCAAAAACCGCCCGGATATCGCTCTCCGTGCTCTTTACGACATAGAGGTTGACACCGATCACCACCAGAAAGGCCAGAACTGTCAATATTATCATTACAGATATTATCCTTGTAATTATTTTAATACTTCTTCCTGCATTTATCATAACGGGCTTATTATATATGTTTTTTATGTGGGTTTAAAGAAAATCATGCATTTTTATTATTTTTGTTTTTCTATATAAATTTTTATCTGTTTTGTTGTTGACATGACACAATTTGAGTATTATATTTATCATGTAAAAGATGGACTTTTTATCCGGTTTATTGTAAAATGGTTACGGCAGTCAGGCACTGCTTATCGGGCAGCACCTGAATCTGCCCGGAACTTGAAATAATCGAACGCAAAACAGGCCGGCGCCTGACCGGTGCAGACCTCAAAATATATTATCAATCAAAGGAGAACGCCATGAAATACAATTTCCCAATCACAAAAACAGAAAAACCCAAGGCAAAGCCGGATCCTGACACTCTGAGATTCGGTACAGAATTCACTGACCACATGTTCATCATGGAATACGAAGATGGCAAAGGCTGGCACGACGGAAGAATCGTCCCTTACGGACCGCTTCAGCTGGATCCTGCTGCAGTTGTTTTCCATTATGCTCAGGAAATGTTCGAAGGTCTCAAGGCTTACAAAACTCCTGAAGGCAAGGTTCAGCTGTTCAGACCTGACATGAATGCCAAGAGAACGAACAGAACAAACGACAGACTCTGCATCCCGCAGATGGACGAAGAGCTCTACGTTGAGGCCATCAAGGCTCTCGTAAAGGTGGACGCTGACTGGATCCCTCAGAAGGAAGGCACTGCTCTCTATATCAGACCGTTCATCATCGCTGACGAACCGTTCCTCGGTGTTCGCCGTTCGACTCACTATAAATTCATCATCATCTTAAGTCCTGTAGGTCCTTACTATGTTGGCGGTCTTACTCCTACCAAGATCTACGTTGAGGACAAATATGTCCGTGCTACTGACGGCGGTACAGGCGAAGCCAAGTGCGGCGGCAACTATGCTGCAAGTCTTAAGGCTCAGGAAGAGGCTCACGAAAAGGGCTACGAACAGATCCTGTGGCTGGACGGAGTTGAGAGAAAATATGTTGAAGAAATCGGTACTTCAAATGCTTTCTTCATGATCGGTGACGAAATCATCACTGCTCCGCTGGACGGTACAATCCTGCCTGGTATCACCAGAAATTCAGTAATCGCTCTGCTGAAGAAAAAGGGCCTTAAGATTGTAGAGAGAAAGCTGGCAATCGACGAGGTTGTTGAAGCTTACAAAAATGGTCAGTTCAAGGAAATGTTCGCTTCCGGAACTGCTGCTGTAATCTCACCTGTCGGCGAGCTCTGCTACAAGGGTGAATCAATGATCATCAACGGTGGCGGTATCGGACCTGTCGCTCAGGATCTTTATGACACTCTCTACGGAATCCAGACAGGAACTGTAGAAGACGACATGGGATGGACTGTTGAGGTTAAATAACTGCTGAAGTTAAATACCTGTTGAAGTTTACTGTTGAGGGTAAATAATCAGAGAATATTTTAAAGGAGCTGCTGCACCTCCGACCGGAGCAACGGCTCCTTTTTCTTTCGTTCCAGACGGGCGGAACAAAAAGCCAGACCGGGGCTGATGCCCTGAGTAAGCTTGACTCTAGGCTGGTTCCATAGCGGGGATTCCAGCATGGTTAATCCAGGGTCGGGGCTGAACTGGAACCGGGGCCTGATCCCGATTTGCAGACAGGTTTGGTTTCAGCCCAAGTTATACTATGTCACCAGGCTATACCGGCATCAATAGTATATCTCCAGCAATTTTCCTAGGATTTTCCATTTTCATCTAACTGGCGCAGCCAGCTCACCGAGAATTTACGAAATCAGCTAATTCAAACCCCGATTTCGTAAACAAGTGCTTAGATGAAAACTATCTGAGCACTTGAATTATAGTTTTTAACTTACTTATATTGAGATTAATGTAAATACATGGGTATCGGTTACGAAATCACTACTTTTAAGCCCATGTTTCGTAACTAATCATTTAAAGATTTTATAAATCCACCGGATATTTTACGAAACAGCCTGTTAAAATGCCGGTTTTCGTAAATTCTCGGGACTTCTCGTGATTAAACAAATCTCAACAATTTATGGCAATCGTGATTTTTACAGAATATCTATATACTCATCATTAAGGGCCTTGTTCATGCTGCGCACCGCACAGAACTTGCCGCACATAGAGCAGCTGTCCTCAATTTCAGGAGCCCGATCATCCCTGATACGCTTTGCCGTCTCAGGGTCGATGGAACATTCCCACTGCTTCTCC
The DNA here is from genome assembly GCA_022763735.1 of Clostridiales bacterium. Taxonomy (GTDB): domain Bacteria; phylum Bacillota; class Clostridia; order Peptostreptococcales; family Anaerovoracaceae; genus Lentihominibacter. The sequence continues at coordinate 11,160 of JALEQY010000041.1, read as the reverse complement.
CAGTCGAACTCCCTTCTGGCGTCAGCCATCCTGTCGTCAATATCTCTGGCATGTGGAACATGCTTGGCGATGTCAGCCGCATGAGCCGCGATTTTTGATGCGATGATGCCCTGCTTCACATCATTGACATCCGGAAGAGCCAGATGCTCTGCCGGTGTAACATAGCAGAGGAAAGCGGCACCTGCAGATGCGGCTACAGCACCTCCGATAGCTGACGTGATGTGATCATATCCTGGTGCAATATCTGTCACGATAGGGCCCAGCACATAAAACGGCGCACCCATACATATAGTCTGCTGCATTTTCATATTGGCTTCAATCTGATCCAGCGGCATATGTCCCGGACCTTCCACCATCACCTGCACATCCTTTTCCCAGGCACGCTTAGTCAGTTCACCAAGGCGAACCAGCTCCTCGATCTGGCATACATCGCTGCCATCGGCAAGACATCCTGGGCGGCACGCATCGCCTAGAGATATTGTCACATCGTATTCTCTGCATATTTCCAGGATTTCATCGTAATACTCATAAAACGGATTTTCGTTTCCTGTCATGCTCATCCATGCGAAAACCAGTGATCCGCCGCGGGAAACTATGTTCATTTTGCGCTTATGCTTCTTTATCTGATCTATTGTCTTTCTCGTTATACCGCAGTGAAGGGTTACAAAGTCCACACCGTCTTCTGCATGCAGTCTGACAACATCGATAAAATCCTTTGCAGTCAGCGTCGCCAGATCCCGCTGATAATGAATCACACTGTCATAAACCGGAACTGTTCCGATCATTGCCGGGCACTCACTGGTCAGCTTCTGTCTGAAGGGCTGAGTATTACCATGAGAGGAAAGGTCCATTATAGCCTCTGCACCCATGTCCACAGCAGCCATCACCTTCTGCATCTCAACGTCGTAATCCTTGCAGTCCTTGGAAACACCCAGATTCACGTTTATCTTGGTGCGAAGCATCGATCCCACACCATTAGGCTCCAGACATTTGTGCCTCTTGTTGGCGCATATCGCTACCTGGCCTCTGGCAACAAGATCACGTATCTCCTCGGCACTGCGGTATTCCTTTTCTGCCACAGCCCTCATTTCATCTGTTATGATTCCCATTCTGGCTGCTTCCATCTGTGTATGATAGTTCATAGTATTCACCTCTTATGTAAAGTCCGGAAACATCAGCGTGATATTTCCTCAACAATTGAAAAAAACGGAACACCTGATCCGGGTGCTCCGTCTGAATATTCGTCTTATCCTTTTCCTACGTTGGCATTATCCAAATCAGGTATAAGGGTCGAGGTTCGCAACCTCCTCTCAGCCTGTTTACAAGCTCCCCTGTTATTCAGTTATACTGGTATAATACCACATGCCGGCACTAAAGTCAATGTGATTCACCGATTACTGCATCTGTTTGAAATCCGTAAGTATCAGCTCTGGTCTGAATTTCCAATTCTGCTGTGTCTCGACCCGTAGCAGAAGTAAATCATCATACCTGCAGCCGTCCACAGCAGAAACACTACCCATGTTGTCGCTGTCAGCTGCACCGCCAGAAACCCGCACATCACTATGGAAGCAGCCGACACAAACGGCACCGCAGGTACATCAAAACCCCGTTTTATACCCGGGTGCGTTCTGCGCATCACTAAAACCGTTATCGAAACAATAAAAAACGCCCACAAAGTTCCGATATTGCACAGTTCCGCAATGGTTCCTATCGGCAGCAGCCCAGCCAGCACACTTCCCATCACCCATACAAGAACAACCGCCTTATAGGGAACACCTGCCCTGCTTACACTTGAGAAAGTCTCCGGAATCATACCGTCTCTGGACATTGAATAGATAAGTCTGGATTCGCTTCCCAGCATCACCAGAATCCCCGTCATCAGCCCGGCAATAGCACCAGCAGAAACAAATGCAGATCCCCAGCGTATGCCAGCCTCATTCAGAGCAAATGCAACCGGTGCCGCCACTCCTTCATATTCACTGTATCTGACCGCCCCTGTAAGCATCATCGTTACGATAACATACAGCAGCGTGGCAATAAGCAGCGAAATCAGAATACCCCTCGGCATGTTCTGCTGCGGATTTCTGACCTCCTCTGCGGAATTGGCAATAGCATCAAACCCCAGATATGCAAAAAATACAATAGCTGCCCCGGAAAAAACGCCTTCCCATCCGAAGGGCAGAAACGGACTGTAATTCGATATGTCAACATGCTGAGCCACAAGCACAATAAAAAGAATAATCACCGTGATTTTTACGAAAACCAGCACGTTATTGAGCCTGGCACTTTCTCTGGTTCCCCTGAGCTGTATAAGCGCCATCAGCGATATAACAAAAACTGCAGGCAGATTGACAGTTCCTCCGTTAAACGGGTCCGCCGCCACAGAATCCGGCAGATCAGCATGCAAAAGGGACAGTACGTTGCATGCATACGATGACCAGCCTACGGCGACGGCAGACATTGCAACCACATACTCTAACGTCAGACACCATCCGATAAACCAGCCGAAGATTTCTCCCAGCCCCACATATGCAAAAGTATACGCGCCTCCCGATGCAGGCATGGATGATGCCAGTTCAGCATAGCAGAGCGCAGCACACCCGCATGCAAATCCGGCCACAAGAAATGACAGTGCCAGACCCGGACCCGCATGCTCTGCGGCAGCCACTCCGGTAATAACAAATATTCCCGACCCTATTATCACGCCTATGCCCATCATCGTAAGCTCAAAAGCACCAAGATTTCGCTTCAGCCGGCTGCCGCTGCCGCCAATACTCCCCACAGGAAGTTTTCGCATAAAACCGCTCCTCACCATATTGCTCCTTATTGCCTCATAAAAAATCACCAACACTTAATGATACTGCAGCGGATGCTTTTACTTCACATGCATTTTCCGATAAAATCCGCCATTATGCCAGCCAAATATCATATGACGGTTGCACTTTCAAGCTCCATTCTGATATTATGAAAGAAAAAGCAAACGGGGTGTAACATAAATGGATGAACATAAATTGCATAAATGTCCTGCCGATTCACAGGGCGATTACATCAGTTCTGTACAGAAAGCGACAGTAACCGCAGCTATAAGCACATCTTTTATCACGACTTTCTCGGGGAGCGCACTGAATCTGGCAATTCCGAATATGGGCATATATTTCAGCATGGGCGCTGCATCAGTAGGCTGGCTTATCACAGTCTACACTCTTGTTGTTGCAGCTTTCTCTGTACCATTCGGCAAGCTGGCTGACAGCACAAGCAGATACAAGGTTCTGGTAACAGGGATAATCATCTTCGGAATTACATCAATAGCTGCTGTTTTCGCACCGGATGCCGCAGTAATGATGACTGTCAGGGTAATCCAGGCTATTGGCGCCTCCATGATTTTCGCAACAAATATGCCTATTGCAATAAGTGCTTTTCCCGGAAAGGAACGTGGCAAAGCTATCGGCATGGTTACTTCAGGTACTTATACAGGACTCGCTCTGGGTCCTGTTCTGGGCGGCATTCTCAACAATTATTTCGGATGGAAATCGATTTTCCTCTTCGGAGCTCTGGTAAGTATTTTCGCACTGATTATTACAATAAAAGGGGTGCGCAAAGATATAAACGAAGACAACAAGATGACGCAGGATATTCAAGGCAATATTTTTTATATCATTATGATTGCGTCGGTAATTTACGGGCTATCTTCCCTGAATTCCCACAAATTCGGGTGGATATTCATAGTTCTGGGAGTGATTTTCGGGTTCTTTTTCGTAAAAACAGAACTCAAGGCGGAAAACCCTGTTATTGATGTACGTATTTTCACAAGCAACCGGACTTATACGCTATCCAATCTCACTGCTCTGTTCAACTACAGCGCGACCTTCGCGCTGAGCTATATGGTTTCCATCTATCTTCAGGTGGTTATGGGATTTTCATCACAGACAGCAGGTTTTGTCCTCATAGCGCAGCCGTTTTTCATGGCGGTGCTGTCCCCGAGGATCGGCAGGCTTTCTGACAAAGTGGCTCCATATAAGCTGGCTTCGGGCGGGATGGGACTGTGTGCGCTTTCCCTGATGTTCTTCGCATTTATCAGACCTGAAATAAGCGTATGGCTCATTGTGGCTTCTCTGTCACTGGCAGGTGTCGGCATCGCGTTCTTTTCCTCTCCTAACACCAATGTTATCATGAGCTGTGTTCCACCTGCGAAATTCAGTGTGGCAAATTCTATTCTGGCTACTATGCGTACAACAGGTCAGTCTGCGGGAATGGCAGTCATTACTCTCGTCGTAAGCGGAACAGTGGGTAATGTTTCGCTGTATGATGTCGCCCCGGAAGATCTGGTCAGCACAATGCACATTGCTTTTATCATTTTCACAGTGCTGTGTGCTGCCGGTATATTCATGTCACTGCAGAGGAAAAAGAACGCTTAGCCTGCCGTATTCCGCCGGTAAGCCGCGGTTCTGTTATTCATGCCGGATCTGCGACGACCATAAGCAGAATATCAGTGCCAGCAATGCTGCGAAGTAATACGGAAGATGCGGAACAATACCGCCCAGAACCGCTGTGACTGCAGACATGATGACAGGACAGAGGAACTGAGCCAGATAAAGAGCCGCGGAAATAAGCGGAAGCACTGTAACAGCTGCGCTCTTTCCGGCTTTCATGGATGCTTCGGAAATGATGAACGGTATTCCTGCACCGTTGGCAAATCCTATCATAGCCGAACCGGTCAGCGTACCTGCCCAGCCGCCCGGCAGTGCCATCAGCAGATATCCGATAAAGAACAATACTGGTGCAAGATATTTCGTTTTACCTTTGCATACTCTCCTGGCTTTAACAAACGTCAGTCCGCCGATAAATGCGACGAAGTCCATCATTGCCATGATGACAGCTATCAGCTGCTGCGGTATTACTCCGTCGGCAACGGTTTCCATCGCGAAGTTGGACGGATAGATGAAAAATATCGTCATAAGCAGAAACATGCCGACTACATACACATAGTTTTCTCTGAAAACACGTCCTGCCTTTTTCTTTTCTCCATCCTCTGTCTGCTGCTGTATCTTTTCATCAGGCATGAATATTCCGCAGAGCACTATACTGATAAGTCCCATCAGGTACACGAGAAAGCTTGCTCTCCAGCTGAAGCCTGCCAGGATACCTGAAAGCAGTGTTGCCACTACTCCGCCCATCTGGTTCATGGCGGATGACTGACCCATGAGTTTTCCCTGCATACGCGGCGGGAAGTAGAATGCCAGCAGCCCCGTGGAAAGAGGCATGATTATTCCGACTCCGATTCCGACCAGTGCACGCATCACCAGAACCAGCGCAATATTGCTGAACAGCCCGGCTGCACAGCCACCTGCGGTATAGAACAGCAGACCTATCATGACGAGAGTCTTTGCGCCGAAGGTTCTGCATAACTTCGGGAAGATGAAATTCGTAATAACGATAAAAATCGCCGGGATACTGATTATCATCTGCACGAACAGCGGGTTTGTGTCGCTGAAATATGCCTGTATTACACCAAGTGCCGGTGCAACTGCCGCTCCTGCCATTATTGTGAGAAGCGAAAGGGAAAGGATCCCCGCCATAAAAGATTTCTTGTGATTGAATGGTTTTTCTCTTTTTTTCATGAACGCCTCCTGATTATTATAATCTCTGCTACCATATGTGCTGCAGGCTCTGCTGCCGGAACAGCAGCTGAACCCGCCCGAATCGAGTAGGGGCTAACTTGTAGCCCCTCTCACACCATCGGGCATGCCGTTCGGCACCCGGCGGTTCAATTCAAATAATAATCAAGACAACTAACGAGTCCTCGCTTTGCGAGGATTTCTTTTGAGATTTTATGAAGTCCTGTGGTTTTGACTACTGCTTGGTAATGGTTTGCAAAACTTACGCTTTGCTTTGCCATCCATTCCGGTGCACCGAGTTTCCGCAGTCCCCAATATCGCTTCGCACTTGTTTTCCACTGTTTCCAGATAACCATCCGCATTCTCGTCCTTAGGTGCTTATCTATCTTCTGCATATTTGTTTTCATTTTCCCAATTCGGAAATAGTTTATCCACCCTCGGATTACCCAGTTCAGCCTTTGGATTCTCTCGTCCATACTGATTCCCCAAGAACGGCTTGTCAGCCTTTTTAGTATTCTTTTGAACTTTGCAAGCGAATCTGCGTGCGGTCTTGCTTCCCATTTGTCTCCCATTTTCACGAAACTAAAGCCTAAGTATTTTAGGTAACTTGGTTTTGTTACTTTTGTCTTGGAAGCGTTTACCTTCAGACCGAGTTTCCGCTCTATCCAGTTTGTTACCGTATGCATGACCCTGCTTGCCGCCGCGCTGCTTTTTACCACTATTACACAGTCATCTGCATAGCGGACAAAATGCAAGTTTCTTGCTTCCAGCTCCTTATCCAGTTCATTCAGCATGATATTGGACAGCAGCGGAGATAGGTTTCCGCCTTGTGGTGTTCCTTTTGTGGTCTCTTCATATTTTCCTTTTATCATAACGCCTGCTTTTAGATACTTAGCTATCAGCGACTCGGTATCGGGGTCTTGTATGATTTTTCCTACTAAGGTCATGAGCTTGTCCTGCGGTACATTATCAAAGAACTTCTCGAGGTCGATGTCTACCACATACAGGTATCCATCATTGAAATACTCAAGCAATTTCAGTACTGCCTGCTGTGCACTCCTCTTCGGTCGAAAGCCATAGCTGTACTCGCTAAAGTATGGCTCTACTATCGGCGTAATGACTTGCGCGATTGCCTGCTCAATGATACGGTCTACCACGCTCGGTATGCCGATGTTTCTTGTTCCCCCGCTTGGCTTCGGTATCTCTACTCTTAAAACAGGCTGTGGTTTGTACTTCCGTTTCTTGATTTTCTCTCGAATCTCTTCCCAGTTCTTAATCAGATACTCTCGAATTTCTTCCGTTCCGATTCCGTCCACTCCGCTTGCCCCATTTTTGGCTTTTACCTTTTTGTAGGCTTGCATCATGTTTTCTCTGGATAAGATTTTCTCCATTAGTTCTGTCATGATTTGTCTCCATTTCTTGCTTTGCTTTCGTGCATATGAGCCTTACCTCCTGTGAACCGTTCCCTCCGTTACGACTTTGGTACTTCGCTTCTCGTCATGCCTATGCACTTACATTCCTAAGTCCTATCGACTTTTGAATTGTTCAGCCCTTCGCTCCATCTCCATTACAGAGACTTCCTCGCTACTATGGCTTCTGCTGACTTCTCACAGTTCGTTGTTACTGCGGATTTCTCCGTCTGTGAGACCTCACGGGATAAGCCGTTAGTCTTTCCTCGTCTACCTGCCTAATCTACCTGCATAGGTTACGGTTGTCTTTTGGACTTCACAACTTATAGCTTGCTTATCCGCTATGCAAGCCTTGGTATTAGGTTCCTGTTCGTCAGGCTACGATTTCGCTATCTCTTCTTCTCGCCTGTATCTCACGATACAAACCTTGAGAGTCGCTATCGGGTTCGTCGACAACTACGCCCTTTGTGGACTTTCACCACAGACTGACGGCATGCCCGTCATACTATAAAAGCGGACAATCTGCGGTTTTAACTGCAAGATTGTCCGTTTCATTAGTTTGCCCTTTTATTTGTTATTTGACTCCTTTGGTCTCAAGTATCATATGTGATGTTGCCAGCTGCTCAGGAGTCGGATCAAAGTAGATATAGTTGGTCAGACCCGTGTATGTCCATGTGTTTGTGGTTCTGTTCCATTTATTGCTGTTTCCCGGAGTGGCATCAACAGTGATCCAGCGTCCGTCCACATAGCATTCTGCCCACCAGTGATCCATCTTGGAGATGTTCTCCTCAGTAGTCCAGTTGTAATATCTGTCTTTGCCCATTCCAACATGGTGCCCGTTTACAATTCTCACAGGTATGCCCTGGGCCCTTGCAAGGGCAGCCACCGCCGCTGCATAGCCCACGCAGGTGGTTGCAACCTTTCCGTTTTCGCTGTTAGCACTCTTTTTCTTATTTCTCATGTTGTATAGATTGCGGTAAGGATCTACATACTGTTTAGTACCGGTTTTAAAGGCAATATCATCGTAGTAGAAATTCTCTGCAATGTATTCGTAAATCTTCAGCAGCTTTTCATAGTCAGAGTCTGCACCCTTCACAACCTTATCAGATACGGTCTTGAAGTACTTCACCTTCTTGTTGGTCACTGAAGCAACCTTCTTGGTCACCGGGTCACGGAAGAAAAGAGTTTTTAAATCGCTGAGGTTCGTCTTTTTAAAGTTTTTTGAACTGACTTTATTAGCTTTCTTGTTTTTCGCCAGATTCTCAGCTTTGATTTTGCCGTACTCAAGAATTGAGAACTGTCCGTTTTCTACCTTGAAGTTGCAGTTCTTGTAGAACATGTCCGACTTGCTTCTGGTATCCTTTGGCGGCATGGTAATGCAAAGCACGTAGGTTCCGTTTAGTTTTCCTTCTCTGACATAGTTTGGAATTGTGGCCTCGAAACTGTAGTAGCCGTCTCTCTTGACCGGAGTCACATAGGTACACCAGTAGTTTGATGATGTTGACGGCTGCACACCTCTGACGGATATGCTGAAGCGTTCTGCCTCAATAGGTGTTTCAGCCTCAATACGAAGCTGTTCTCCCATAGCTGTCACTTTTACGAAGTTGTGCTCCAGGTTCTCGCTTGAAATGAGGCTTTCTACCTCCGTAGGCTGTCCTGCACTCTTTATGGCGCCTTGTGCTTCCATTGGGAACATGCTCAGGCACAGCAACAAAGACAGGATTATAGCAATTTTCTTTTTCACGGTCTAAAAACCTCCTTCTGCGAATGTTTTTACTGAATGTTTCAGTTATATTAATAATATAAAAAAGCGTTGCCCCAGTCAAGCCCTATTTTATTGTTCTGATTGCCTTAAGGGAGTAGTCGGTGTAGTACTTCTGGCCGTCAATTTCTACATAGCCGCGTACTTTGTAGAAGTATGTAGTTCCTTCCTTAAGGTCTCTGGTATTAACATAGTAGCCTTCGGTCTTGCCGCCCTTTGTAGCGTAGAAAGGCTTCAAACCGTATCCCTTATATCTCTGGGTGGAGCGGTAAATCTCTACGCCGTCAAAATCAAATTCGTTTCCGTTTTTATCGTACCATGTGATGCGCACAGCCTTCTTGCCATTCTTTAAGGTTATGAGTTTGGAACGTGCCACAAGATTGCTGCTGTCAAGGGCTGCAATGATTTCTTCCTTAGTCGGTTCCTTAGGTTCTTCCTGTTTCTTTTCGGTCTTTACTTCAACCTTGTCGCCAGTCTTCAGACCAGTGAGCTCATTTACCTTACCCTTGGAAACGCCGTTTACGATAACGTCTGTAATTTCATAGCCGTCTGCCACCTTGATGGTCAGCTTAGTGCCGTCACTGCTTAATTCTGTCTTGACATTGTCATTCTGACCAATGACCGGCTTCTGAACAGGTGGGATGTAGCCGCCCGGGTTGGAAGGTGCATTTACGGTAATGTTTTGCGTGGTCGTCTTGGTCACTCCACCTTTAGTATAGCTGATGGTGACAGAGGTCTTCCCTGCAGTCAGAGCATTACCATCCGTCACGGTGTAGCCATCAACTGTCGCTGTAGAGCCATCGTTGTAGGTAGCAGTAACTACCATACCTGTAGTATCGAAGTTATTCCCTGCGATATAAGTCGTCTTGGTTGGTGGTGTGGTCACTGCGATGCTGCTCAGTCCTTTAGGTGGCCCAATCATGACATATTTTTCTGTACTCGCAAAAGGATTAGTAGCGATATTTAATATAATTCCTGGGGAATCGGTTCCCGCACGAACAACTAAGTCTCCGCTAAGACTTATATTACCTTTCACAGCTTGTGTTCCACTTGTTGCGATTAGTGTTGCACCATTTGAAACATTGATATTTTTACTGTCATTGATCTTGCCTGCTAACAATGCATAGCTCCCATTATTTGTCGCTACAACGGTTGCTGAATCCGTGATTACGATATCTCCGCCTTCTGCATTAATAGCTTGTGCAGTACCACCAGCTTTAATGGCAGTTACCTTTGCACCATTGTTAATTATCATACTATTTTGGGCATAGATTGTAGACATAACTCCATTTGTGTTATAGGCTTCCAGCGTGCCTGCCCCGGATATTGTCAAATCTCCGGTCTCCACCTTAATGCAATTTCCATCATAATTATTGCCTATATTATTTTCACCTACAAGCACAATAGTAAGATCACCAACTGCTTTAATTCCTCCGCTTGTCAGATTCAACCCATTCAGCGTCAGCGTACCGGGTTCACTGCCGGTCCCCGGTTCATACATTGCGTTATAATCCGTAGATGTTCCTCTACGCCCGGTTGATACAGTATCTCCATTTTTGTAGTACGTGGTGGTACTCCCATTCACCATCTGCACACCGCCAACCGTTACGCTGGTTGCCGAATCTGCCCACGCCACGCCTGTAGCCATCGGCATCATGGTCAGCACCATGCACAGGGACAGCACGATGCTAAAAATCTTTCTCTTCATGTTTTTTCATTCCTTTCCTTAGTTTTTATTTCTCCTTATTGTTCTTCAGGATCATCCTCTTATATTTGCTGGAATATGTCCAGTATTTAGAGCTTAGTTTAGGGCACTTTGGTTCACTGATGGAGGAAACCTTGGTGGCCTTGGCAACCCAGTCCTTCCATGTAACCGACGCAGCACCGTACGCCTTGCCCGAACCGGTATAGTAGTTATCGTAGATATTGCGCTTCCGTACGACTTCTGCTCCTTCATAACCGCCGATGACCTGGCCTTTGAATGTTCCCTTTGTAGAGGCTTTGATCTTGCCGGTATTGTAGTTGGATACGACCTTGTTATCCCAAGGATCTGCATAGCCTGCGATACCGCCGACAAAAGCTACACCGGTTACAGTGATGCTGCCTGTGTTATAGCAGTAGCGCATGTCCGTAACCATGCCGCAGAGTCCGCCGGCCTTGTTTTCATCCGCTCTCTTGGTACTCAGCATCTTGACGGTTACAGCCCCCTTGTTATAGGACTGGCTGACCTTAATAGCTCTTGCAGCCAGGCCGCCCGCATAAACACCCCGATAGGAGCTGCCGCTATAGCTGACTGCACCTTTGTTGTAACATTTGCTTGCCGACTTTGATACATACCCAAATACGCCGCCTACCTTATGCGGTTCTACGGCCG
>JALEQY010000034.1 GCA_022763735.1 Clostridiales bacterium | reverse complement strand
TTTCAGCATAATGTCACCTCCGTGGTTTTGTCATGTACATTATATCAGCTGCAGGACCAAATCGGAAGAGGGCATAAACAATTGAACTGATGCAGTTTTTATATTAAAATGGGAATGATTACAGAAGGGAGAATCATATGGCAGAAGCATACTGGCATGAGAACGGGAAATGGCATCACGGGCTTCCGGCGGAATATTTCAGAAACCCGGGAAAAGTTGTTTCCATTGTTGGAGGAGGCGGAAAATCCTCACTTATGTACCATCTGGCGAAGGAATACAACAGGAGAGGACTGAAAACAGCAGTCATGACCACCACGAAAATATACAGACCGGAAACCTTCTGCAGAACTCCAGCTGAGTGTGAAAGCTGCTGGGGAGAAGGGTATTATGCGATATGCGGAGCACTGAATGCCGAAGGTAAGCTGGGCAGACCGGCAGATGAAATGCTGGAATGGCTGATCAGAGAAGCAGATGTTATCCTGTCAGAAGCGGATGGCGCCAGAAGAATGCCATGCAAGGCTCCGGCAGAGTACGAGCCGGTGTTTCTTCCTCAGACAGATATGGTTATCGGTGTTATGGGGATGGAAGTGCCTGGCAGATCTGTGGAGGAGATATGTTTTCGCCCGGAAAGAGTATGTGAACTTCTGGGATGCGGTACGGATCATATCATGACGGCCGAGGATATGGTAAAGATTCTACTGAGCGACAGAGGAACGCGAAAGTACGCAGATGATCTGGAGTACCATATCGTACTGAACAAATGTGACAATGAACAGCGGCTGCAGCAGGCGAAGCATACAGCACTGCTCCTTGAGCAGAGAGGACATTTAAGGACTGTAATTACCAGATTGAAATAAAGCGGCAGCGTCGATATGGATCTGGACTAAGCATGAAAGGAAGGACATCAGTATGAAGGATCTGATAATTGTGCGCGGTGGCGGAGATATGGCAACAGGTGTGATACATCGTCTCTGGAGCGCAGGCTTCAGAGTTATGGCTCTGGAAACGGATATGCCTGTCGCAGTGCGGAGGAAGGTTGCTGTAAGCGAAGCAGTATATGATGGTACTGCAGAAGTGGAAGGGATGACTGCAAGGCTGATCGGAGCTTCGGATGAAGCGGAAGCTGTGCTGACCGCAGGTGAAGTGCCTGTCCTTATAGATCCGGACGGAACGAGTATAGGAGAGCTGAAACCGGAGATTGTAGTGGATGCCATCATTGCCAAGAGAAACACAGGTCTCAGTATAGACATGGCTCCTGTGACTGTAGCACTGGGTCCTGGATTTACGGCTGGAGAGGATGCGGATTATGTTATCGAAACCATGAGGGGTCATGATCTGGGACGTATTATTGCAAAAGGAACGTCAAGGGAAAATACCGGCCGTCCCGGGAATGTGGGGGGATATACCCTGGAACGTGTCATACGTGCAGAACATACAGGAATTCTGCATGTATATCATCAGATAGGTGAATTCGTGGAAAAAGGTGAAACTGTTGCCGTTATCGAAACCGGCAGCGGCGACTATGAGTATAATGCTGAGATCACAGGTGTGATACGCGGGATGCTGCGGGATGAATTTCCTATTAAAAGAGGTGTGAAAATCGCAGATATAGATCCGAGAAAAGAGTCACAGAAAAACTGTTTTACAATTTCAGATAAGGCACGCTGTATTGCCGGCAGCGTTCTGGAGCTGGTATGCAGACATATGAAACAGATGGAGTGAAATAATGAAAGAAAGAATACAATTCTGCAAAGGCGGGGGCTGCACTGCCAAACTGGGAGCAGGAGCTCTGAACAAGGTGCTGAGTATGTTGCCTGAGAGTGATGCTGATGAGAATCTGCTTGTAGGCTATGACAGCAGGGATGATGCTGCGGTTTATCGGATATCAGACAGTACAGCATTCGTACAGACTCTAGATTTCTTCCCGCCGATGGTGGAGGATCCGTATATTTTCGGACAGATAGCAGCAGCAAATGCCATGAGCGATGTTTTCGCCATGGGCGGAGAAGTGAAGACAGCGCTTAATATCGTGTGTTTCCCTGAGGATATGGATCTCAACATACTTGGTGAGATAATGCAGGGAGGATGCGAGAAGGTTATCGAAGCTGGCGGAAACCTGGCGGGAGGCCATTCCATCGCAGATGACAGCGTTAAATACGGTCTTTCTGTTACCGGCATCGTGGACCTTGATAAAATATATTCAAACAATACAGGTAAAACTGGGGATGCTCTGGTGCTGACAAAAAAACTTGGAGTCGGGATAATATGCACTGCGGATCGTATCGGTGAGGCGTCGGCTGAAGCGATGAAGGAAGCGGTGGATTCCATGACGACTCTCAATAAAACAGCTGCAGAGATTTCACGCAGGTATCGTGTCGATGCGTGTACCGATGTTACAGGCTTCGGGCTTCTGGGACAT
>JALEQY010000025.1 GCA_022763735.1 Clostridiales bacterium | reverse complement strand
AGTTTATCTCCATAATCGGATGCAATTATTCCGGTTCCTTCAAGTCCCACAGATTTTGTTATCATAATATAATCGCCTTCTGTCATATTATCACCGCTCTGGGACGTTCCTTCCGGTGTTTTTCCTATGGCTGTGGAGACTATTACGGGCTGTTTTACAGCCGGTGTGATTTCTGTATGTCCTCCGATGATTTCAACCTTCAGTTCACCTGCCGTTTCAGCTGCCTGTCCCATGATATGCTCCACATCATCCTCAGTGGTTCCCTCTGGAAGCATTACAGCGAGCATTATTCCGAGAGGCTGAACACCATTTGAAGCTATATCATTGCATGTAATATGTATTGCAAGTCTTCCGATATCGCTAACAGCAGACGAAATAGGGTCAGTAGACATAACGCATTCATACTGACCGAAATCCATAACTGCACAATCCTCGCCTATGCCCGGTCTAACCTTAACCTCATCGCTTCTGTATGTTATTTTGTTGAACACCAGCGATTTCAACAGATCGCTGTCAAGTTTTCCTGCTTTAAGCATTGCTGTTTCCTCCCTCAAGCATTTTCAAGAATTCTTCTTCTGTTATTATAGGTATATCAAGCTCCTTCGCCTTCTTATTCTTTGATGACGCGGAATTAATATCATTGTTTATCAGAAAATCCGTCCTGGCACTTACCGATGATGCGGTTTTACCTCCAGCAGCTTCAACCGTAGCTTTGACAGCATCTCTGTTTTCAAAATGATGAACCTTGCCGGTTATCACAAAAATCAATCCCGACAAAACACCTTCGGAGTTATCTTCGAAACTTTCGTCAATAGTCAGAACCTCCATCAGAGAATTCACGGTGTTTATATTGACATCATTCTTAAAAAAGCCCACATATCCTCTGGCCATAATATCACCGATGCCGTCAATAGCAGCAAGCTCCTCCTCGGTAATATTCTGTATCTTATCCCACTTATTCCTGCACTCTCTGGCTATCATTTTCGCATTGGCAGCCCCTATATTCGGGATGCCGAGGCTGAAAAGCAGCCTTGCCGGAGTAGTTACCGAAGCCTTCTCCGCTGCAGCAACCAGATTGTCAAAGGATTTCACTCCGAATCCCTCCATGTTCACAATAAAATCGCGATGTTCCTCAAGCCTGAAAAGATCAGCAAACTCTCTGACGATACCTTCATCGACGAATTTCTCAAGAGTAGCTTCAGACAATCCTTCTATGTTCATAGCATTTCTGCTGACAAAATGAGTGAATGCTTTTATCCTCTTCGCCGGGCAGTCCGGATTAGGACAGTGCAGAGTCTCTACACCATTATCATCTTTTATTACTGTGCTGCTGCCGCACACAGGGCATTCTTCAGGAGGGACTGCCGTCCCGCTTTTTGTCAGATTCTCTGCTATCTGCGGAATTATCATATTTGCTTTGTAAACTGTTATAACATCTCCTTCACCAAGCTTCAGATCCTTAACGATACTGAGATTATGCACTGATGCTCTGCTCACAGTAGTGCCTTCAAGCTCCACCGGATCGAAAACTGCTATAGGATTTATAGATCCGGTTCTCGATACATTCCATATGATCCTGCCGAGTCGCGTTTCTCTTGTCTCATCCTTCCATTTGAATGCTATGGAATCTCTGGGGAATTTGGCTGTTGCGCCCAGTCCTCTGCCATATTCAATATCATCAAATATCAGCACCAGTCCGTCAGACGGCAGTGAAAAATCTACAATACGCTCTTCAAAACCTCTGACAGATTCTTCTATATTCTCAGCGTCCACCTTTACATATTCCACAGTATCAAATCCCTGATCAGCCAGCCATCTTAACTGCTCATTCCTGAAATCAGCAGGCCCGCCCTTTGCCAGCGAAAAGGCGTAGAACTTCACATGTCTCTGTGCCGTTATCTCGTTATTCAGCTGCCTCACTGTCCCACTGCAGAGATTTCTCGGATTTTTATATCTTGCATCCGCATCCTCAAAAGTCCTGTTTATCTCCTCGAAATCATCGTAGCTTATGACAGCTTCACCTCTAACTACGACTTCGCTCTTCTCAGGGATGACCAGCGGTATATTGTCAAATACTTTCGCATTGTTGGTTATTACTTCTCCTGTTATTCCGTCTCCTCTTGTAACAGCTTTCTCAAGCCTGCCATCCCTGTATGTCAGCACAATCGTAAGCCCGTCCAGCTTCCATGACAGAAGTCCTGTTTTATCTCCCAGCCACGCTCTGAGTTCTCCGACATCTTTAGTCTTGTCCAGAGACAACATCGGTGAAGGATGCCGCTCTTTAGGAAGACCGCTGATAACTTCATACCCGACTCTTGCAGTCGGGCTGTTTGACAGCACTATTCCTGTTTCTTTCTCCAGGGTTTCAAGCTCATCATAAATCCTGTCATACTCCTGATTGGAGATAAGCTCTCCTTCTCCCTGATAATATACTTCTGCCGCTCTGTTGAGAAAAGCGGCTTTTTCTTCCATAAGCCTGCGCTTATCATTCATACCAAAGCACCTCTCCGGTTTATTTATATCTTTTTTATAGGTGCAATTCCGGCGGCGAGTTTTTTTCTCCCCGACTCGAATTCCACTTCTATCACACTGCCATTGAAGGAAATAACGCGTCCTTCACCGAATTTAGGGTGCGTCACTCTGTCACCTGCAGCAAAAATGTCTGCCGCCTCCTGCACATTCTTTCTGGTCTGCATTCTCGCATATTTCAGCTGATCAAAAGGCCTGAAAGGCTGTGCATCCGATGCACCGTCTGTAAAATCCTTTCTGCTGTCGGCTCTGCTCTTCTTCTCAAACACTGCATCTCCTTCAATAAGTTTTTTATCAAGCTCTCTAAGGAACTGGGATTCCCTTGTATAATCCGTTTTACCGTAAAGGGTACGCTGCTGCGCGCTGGTAAGCCATAATCTTTCTTTGGCACGGGTGATACCCACATAACAGAGTCTTCTTTCCTCTTCAAGCCCATCAGGAGAATCGAATGCCCTCCATCCCGGGAAAAGACCATCCTCCATGCCCGGCATGAACACAAACGGGAATTCCAGCCCTTTAGCACTGTGCATAGTCATGAGGACAACTGCATCTTCATCAGTATCATGATTATCAACATCAGCCATAAGAGCGATCCTTTCCATAAATTCGGCCAGAGTTATGTCGTGTTCTTCCTCCTCATATGTATAAATTACTGATTTGAATTCCATCAGATTCTCGATCCTGCTCTCAGCCTCCAGAGTGTTCTGTTCCTCCAGCGCTCTTAGATACCCTGATTTTACCAGCAGTCCATCGTATATATCTGATATTTTCAGATTATCCTTTTCTTCGGCATATGAAGAAATCAGTAGTGAAAGCTCAGCAATTCCGGCAGATGCTCTGGCAGAAAGTGATGATATCACAGAATCGTCAAGCAGCGTGCTGAACAGACTTTCATTTCTTACAGCAGCCAGCGTCTGAAGTTTATCAACTGTCTTGCCTCCTACTCCCCTTTTTGGCTCATTTATTATTCTTGTAAGAGCCAGATCATCAGACTGATTCTGTACCAGCCTGAGATAACACAGCATATCCTTTATCTCTTTCCTGTCATAATATCTCAGCCCCCCCAGAACTCTGTAGGGAATACCTCTTCTGGAAAGTGCTTCTTCAAAAGTTCTGGATTGTGCATTCGTCCTGTAAAGCACTGCAAAATCATTGTATCTTCTGTCCGGACCCTTCAGCCTGTTTATCTCCCCGGCGATGAAATAGGCTTCTTCTCTTTCATCATCAGCTCTGTGATATATCAGCTTGTTTCCTTTGTCCTGATCTGTCCACAGCTTCTTGGGCTTACGATCTCTGTTATGACATATTACAGAATGAGCCGCATCAAGTATATTGGCAGTGGATCTGTAATTCTGCTCAAGCTTTATCACTTTCGCATTTTTAAAATCCTTTTCGAATTCCAGTATATTTCTGATGTCCGCGCCTCTCCACTGATAGATGCACTGGTCATCGTCGCCAACCACACATATATTATCATGCGCCTGCGCAAGCATTTTTATGAAAGTGTACTGTATCTGATTTGTATCCTGATATTCATCAACCATAATATATCTGAAACGCCTCTGATATTTGAGCAGTACAGCTTCATCCTGTTCAAACAATCTGACAGCATTAAGCAGCAGATCGTCAAAATCCATGGCATTGTTCTTCTTAAGGGTTTTCTGATACCGTTCATATACACTGCATATCTGTCTGGTTTTTATATCATCTCCGTTTATTCCGGAGTAGTCCTCCGGAGATAATTTCTGTTCCTTGCATTTGCTTATGATACCAAGGAAATATGCAGGGGTAAACTTTTTACCGTCAATTCCCAGTTCCTTGATTATATTCTTCACCAGGGTCTTCTGATCTGTAGGATCATATACCGTAAAATCTCTGCCATATCCGAGGACATCGGCATGGCTTCTCAGTATTCTCAGACATGCCGAGTGGAACGTAAGTATCCACATATTGAGGCCCTCACCCACAAGAGCTTCAACACGTTCTCTCATTTCTCCGGCAGCTTTGTTTGTAAAGGTCACGGCAAGAATATTATACGGTTCTATGCCTTTTTCCCTGATCATATATGCGATCCTGTGGGTCATAGTGCTTGTTTTGCCGCTTCCGGCTCCTGCCAAAATAAGGAGCGGCCCTTCTGTACACATGGCCGCTTCTCTCTGTTCTCTGTTAAGCTTATCTAAATAGTTCATGGTTGCAGTATCCTTAATTAAAGTAAAATAAATCTCTGAAGCAGTTCAAAGAAGAAATCCACACATGGTGAAATTATCATGCCGGTTATTCCGAATATGATCAGAGCTATCAGTATCCAGTCTCCGTATCTGTATAAGGTCCAGTAAAACCCTGTATGCTTGATATTGAATATTTCTGATATGACTGAAAATCCATCCAGCGGAGGACACGGTATCAGATTGAAGATCATCAGCACCAGATTAATCTGAATAATATACATGATCATAGTCCACAGAATACTGCCGAAGCTGCCTGACAGGAAAGAATATCCCAGGAATACCACGAGCAGTTTGGCTACAACAGCAAAAATAACGGCAATAAGAAGGTTCATCGCCACACCTGCCAGAGACACCAGAAGCTCGCCCTTACGTCTGTTTCTGAAATTTGCAGGATTTATCTCAACAGGCACTCCCCATCCGAATCCGCAGAAAACAAGCGCTGCGAAACCAAGCCAGTCAATATGTGCCATCGGATTTATGGTAACCCTGCCCTGCATCTTAGGTGTAGGATCTCCCATTTTGTATGCTGTAACCGCATGGGCATACTCATGAAACGACAGCCCTATTATTATCGCCGGAAGCAGCATAAGAATATTCATGAGCCATCCTGCAGGATCATCAAAAGCGCCCCTCCTCAGCGAATTGAATGCCAGTATTACTATCAGAATCAAAAAAGAAACATCAATATTACGTCTCAAATCTCTTACCTCCTGTTTTTTATAGCAAATCCGAAAGCAGCCTTGCCGCAACCTCTTTTACCTTTATCGTCCTGCTTCTGTTTTCATACAGAGATATCGTCAGTTCTCTGCATTCCTTCAGATCTTCACAAAAAATTCTTTCCATGGTCTGAGCTTCTTTCTTATCATAAATGAATGCGTTGCTCTCAAAGTTAAGCGAGAAACTTCTTCTGTCAAAATTCGCTGATCCGACTGTACCGACTTCACCATCAACGACCATAGTCTTGGAATGCAGAAAACCATTCTCATATATGAACACCCTTCCTCCTGACTTCACCAGTTCACCGGCATAAGAATATGTTGCCCAGTAAACAAGAGGGTGATCAGGTATGCAAGGTATCATAACCCTGACATCAACGCCGCATTGAGCCGCCATCTTAAGCGATTCAAGGATACTGTCATCAGGTACAAAATATGGTGTCTGCACATAGATGCTTCGTTCAGCTGAAGTTATCATTTTCATCAGAGATCGTTTCACTTCTTCTTTCACAGAGTCGGGTCCGCTTGATACGATCTGTATACCCGTATTACCTTCACTTATCACGCCGCTGTAGAATGCTTCCGACAGAACGATTTTCTCTTTTGACGCCGTCCTCCAGTCAAGAATGAATCTGGCGTTTATATCCTGAACACTCTGTCCCGTAATCCTTATATGAGTGTCTCTCCAGTATCCGAACTTTTTCTTCAGACCCAGATACTCTCTTGCGATATTGAACCCTCCGGTATATCCGATAATGCCGTCTATGACTGCCAGCTTCCTGTGATTTCTGTAGTTGAAATCAAAATTTACCAGATTGAGTTTTCTGGGGAAAAAGTACGCTCTCTTTCCTCCAGCATCCAGGAAATCCCGAAGTACCCTGTCGTTTATCTGTCTGCTGCCCATCGAATCAAGCAGCAGCCTTACCTCAACTCCCTCGCGTGCTTTTTGCGTGAGAGCATCGATAAACTGTCTGCCGGTTTCATCATTTTTGACAATAAAAAACATAATATTAATAGTCTCTCGTGCACTCATGATATCTTGCATCATTGTATCGAACATCTGTCTGCCGTCAGTAATAAACTCCACGCTGTTGTTCTGCGAGTAATACGCCCTGCCATAAAGCTGATTGAGATGTATCATATCCTGCCACAGTTTTCCTTCTTCTGTAGAGAACCTGTACGTGCCGTTTTTTATTTCATTTATCTGATTTTCGAGGCTGGAATCGATCTTCATCTCCTCAAATTCCGAAAGATTATAAAGCTTTCTTGCTGATATATTCTGTGACAGCAGAAAAAATAAAACTATCCCTGCTACCGGCAGCATGAATATAACCGTAACCCAGGCAGCTGAAGCCGCAGGATTACGTCTCTCCAGTATAATAGCAGCTATTGCCGCAACAATATTGGCAAATATCAGACTTAGGATCAGCTGTGATACGATAGACATCTCTGTCTGCACCTCATTCCTTAATATTATTTGCTACATATCATCAGACCATGCCATTTAATAAGTATATCATTTATTGCATAAAATGCATAGCGAAAAAGGCACAGCACATTAAAAATGTTAATGTGCCGTGCCTTTACAGACAAATCATTAATCTAAGCGCACTCTCTCAACAGAATAATATTTATTTTTCAATCTTCGGCAGTGATGCGAACCCTGCGGCCAGATCCGCATCTGTAGGTATATAGTCAGTCATTGTTCCGTTATTGAAGCTTTCGTATGCATACATATCAAAGTATCCTGTGCCTGTGAGCCCGAATACGATTGTCTTTTCTTCTCCTGTTTCCTTGCATTTCTTAGCCTCGTCGATGGCAACCTTGATTGCATGGCTGCTTTCCGGTGCAGGCAGAATACCTTCAACTCTTGCGAATTCAACGGCAGCAGCAAATACTTCTGTCTGCTCCACAGCTCTTGCTTCCATAAGTCCGTCAGCATAAAGCTGCGACACAATGCCGCTCATACCATGATATCTAAGACCGCCGGCATGGTTTGGCGAAGGGATGAATCCGCTGCCCAGAGTATACATTTTCTGGAGAGGACATACTTTACCGGTATCACAGAAGTCGTAAGCATATTTACCTCTTGTGAGGCTCGGGCATGATGCAGGTTCAACAGCAATAAACTGATAATCATTTTCACCTCTGAGTTTCTCACCCATAAACGGTGAAATAAGTCCACCGAGGTTTGAACCGCCTCCTGCACATCCTATGATAATATCAGGCTTGATATTGTATTTATCAAGGGCTGTCTTGGTTTCAAGGCCTACTACTGACTGATGGAGAAGGACCTGTGACAGCACACTACCAAGAACATATCTGTAACCTTCCTGTGATGTTGCCGCTTCAACAGCCTCCGAAATGGCACATCCCAGGCTTCCTGTGGTCCCCGGATGCTCTTCAAGAATTTTTCTTCCTATAGCTGTGGTCTCTGACGGTGAAGGTGTCACTTTGGCACCGTAAGTCCTCATAACCTCTCTTCTGAACGGTTTCTGTTCATATGAAACCTTTACCATATATACATTGCAGTCAAGTCCGAAATACGAACACGCCATGGAAAGCGCCGTACCCCACTGTCCTGCACCGGTCTCAGTGGTCACGCCTTTAAGCCCCTGTTCCTTCGCATAATATGCCTGTGCGATAGCTGAATTTAGCTTGTGGCTTCCGCTTGTGTTGTTTCCTTCGAACTTGTAGTATATCTTTGCAGGAGTCTGAAGCTTTTCTTCCAGACAGTATGCCCTTACCAGCGGTGAAGGTCTGTACATTTTATAAAAGTCCTGTATCTCCTGCGGTATATCTATATACGGAGTTGTATCGTCCAGTTCCTGCTTTACGAGTTCCTTGCAGAAAACCGCTTCAAGCTCTTCCGCCGTCATCGGCTCTCCTGTTCCCGGGTTAGCGAGAGGAGCCGGTTTGTTCTTCATATCAGCACGTACATTGTACCACTGCTTCGGCATTTCATGCTCTTCCAGATAAATTTTATAAGGGATCTTGTTTGTTTCAGTTGTCATTTTGTTTTTTCCTCACTTTCTTTGCATTCATTCAGGAGTCTCTGCAAAGCTTCTTAAGGGGTCTGCATGTTTTCAAAAAAATAACGCTTATCCTCTCTCAAGGACAAGCGTCTGCCTGCGGTACCACCTTGTTTAATGTAAAATGCATATTATGTGCACGTCACATTCTCTCTGCAGAGTGCCATCACACTCTTCGCCCGTCACGTCGGCGTCACGTCTCAGCTACTGAGCATCAATCCCGATCACGGCTGACCGTATATTGCTGTCACTGTGCATGGGATAAGCCTTTCGCATTGCCCTCGGAGGCCCATTTTCTGAAACTGCATTTACCCGGATCACACCATCCCGGGCTCTCTGTGAAACCGTACCTCAGTTTTACTTCCTCGTCTTCGGTTTAATGTATTAAATTAATATGGTGTTATATTAACATTATTGAATATGCGTGTCAACAGTTTTTCGTTATTTTTTATATTTAATCAACAAAATCATAACACTATTTTGTTTTGATATACAAAATCACATCATTGCAGAATCTCCAAAAAAAGACAGAAGGCCGGAACTGTTCGTCCGACCGCCTGTCTTTGATTGGAATATATCTAGTCATTGAAGCTTTCAGTTTTATATATGATATGCCTCTTCATGATGAAGTGAAGCATCCAGCCCCAGTCTCTCTTCTTCCTGGCTTACACGTACAGGCATGAACTTGTTAACCACTTTCAGTATAATCATTGTGATCACGAAAGCATATACTGAGGCAAATACAGTTCCGAATACCTGTATGCCAAACTGATGTACATCACCTTCAATCAGACCGCTGATTCCGTTTACGGATTCCGATGCAAACACTCCAAGAAGCACAGTACCGTTTATACCGCCGACACCATGCACACCCCATACATCAAGAGCATCATCCCAGTCGAGCTTCTTCCGGAGCTGAACTGCGAAATAGCACACAATGCCTGCAACCAGTCCAATAATAACAGCTGCCCAAGGTCTGACAAATCCTGCCCCTGGTGTAATCGTAGCAAGTCCAGCTACTGCACCAGTAAGAACACCTACAAAGCTCGGTGTCTTTTCTCTGATCCACGAGATCACAAGCCAGGTTACCATTGCCATTGAAGCCGCGATATCAGTATTGATAAAAGCTGTGGATGCTAAAGCATTTGCTCCAAGGGCTCCACCGGCATTGAATCCGAACCAGCCAAACCACAGAAGAGCAGTTCCAAGCGCTACATGAGTGACATTATGAGGTTCAGTATCCACTTTGCTGTCAATATTTTTCTTTCCCACAAAGAATACCGACGCAAGAGCTGCAAGACCTGCACTGGCATGTACAACTATACCACCTGCAAAATCCACAACTCCAAGCTGCTGGAGGAATCCACCGCCCCATACCCAGTGTGCGAGCGGCACATATATCAGAATGCTCCAGAAAACCAGGAATACCAGATAGCTTTTGAAATTCACTCTGTCTGCAAAGGCTCCCGTAATCAATGCAGGTGTCAGAATAGCAAACATCTGCTGATAGCTGAAAAATGAGAGAAAAGGAATCGTTTCCCCGTAGTCCGGATTTGCTTCCATACCTACACCACTGAGACATACATACTTCAGACCGCCTATTATACCGTGGATATCCGGTCCGAAGGTAAGTGAGAATCCGATAAAGAACCACAGGATTGTGACAACGCCCATAGATATAAAGCTCTGCATCATGATAGTCAGTACATTTTTTCGAGATACAAGTCCGCCGTAAAAGAATGCCAGACCTGGTGTCATGAGGCATACAAGTGCTGCACATATTATCATAAACGCAGTATCTCCAGTATTGATCATAAAAACCAACTCCTTTTCTCTTTTTCTTATATTATAGAGAACCGGCAATTCTTTATAAATACAGGAAAACCCTGAAAGTTTCTGAGGAAAAACCGTATTTTACCTCAGAAACATTCAGGGTCCCCGATAATACTTCATTCACAATATCCGGCTGAACACATCATCAGCCTGTTTATGCTTCAACAATATGATTTCTCACCGCAAACAGAACCAGTTCGGTGATATTTTTAAAATTATGTTTTTTCATTATGTTTGCTCTATGTGTTTCTACAGTTTTAACTGATATTGCCAGCATATCCGCAATTTCTCTGTTATTGAATCCCTCTGCCAGCAGCTTCAGAATCTCACGTTCACGGTCTGACAATTCACTGTTTTCTTTCTCACCTGAAAGAAAACAGTGAAGCATCATAGGCACCATCGCATCGGAAACATATATATCGCCATCTGAAACCTTCCTTATCGCTGTAGCAAGCTCATCAAAAGCATTCTCTTTAAGAGCATATCCACTGCATCCGCTTCTGAAAGCTTCTGCGAGCATTTCCTCACTCTTCTGCGTGCTTTACGACATTATTCAGGGCTTCCTGTACAAGTCTGTATATATTCAGTTCTTCAGCATCATCAAAAGACGGTATGGGATCTTCTATCACCAGCCTGCAGTCAAACTCTCCGATGGTATCAAGATTTCCGGTCATTTCTGCTAAACCTGCCTGAAGCCCGTCACGCTGCAGTATTTGCGGTTTTAAATTATTGAGAACATTACGCATTTCCTTTATTGAAAGATCTGCAAGTGCTGATGCTTTCTCAGCTGTCTGTGCCAGTCCGGAAGCCCCGCTTTTTTCGGCCTGTTTCTGCCCCATCCCAAGAATCATTTTCAGTGCGGACAGACTTTGCCCTACACCATCGTGAAGATCCCTTGCAAGTTTATTCTTTTCCTGCTCTTCAGTTACGGCAAGAAGCCTCGCCTGTTTTCTGAGCAGCCTGTTTTTATCGTTTATCTCAGATTCATATGCTGAAATTTCGATATAATTCTGCCATGAATAGATATCACTGAACTCTACTATATTCAGCCCCTTTTTCTCTTCCTCTGCTGTCACGCGCAGACCCATGATACGGTCAAGCACCCTGAAGAGCAGATAAGCGATACCAAAGGCCCACAGACAATTCACGGCAACACCTGTCAGCTGCACTCCAAACTGTTCAAGTCTTCCTCCTGCCTGAATATATGACGAATCTATCATAAACGGCAGCAGAACACATCCTGTTATTCCGCCTATCAGGTGCACAGGCACAACGTTTACTATATCATCTATGGCTGCTTTTATCAGAAGTGATGATGCAAGATCTGACAGAACACCTGCTATCAGCCCCAGCAGCATTGCTGCAGGAGGTGAGCAGTAAGCCGATACAGCCGTTACTGCCACAAGGCCTCCCAGCACACCGTTGAAAAGCGACAGCAGGTATCCACCTTTCCTGTGCAGGAAGAAGTTGAGCATCAGAGCTCCTAAAGTCCCGCAACCGGCTGCCATTGTTGTATTGACAAACACCTTCGCAAGCCCCGGATCCTCCGGAGATATACATGCTCCATTAAAACCGAACCAGCCGAACCATAATATAAATACTCCCAGCACAGCCAGAGGGATATTTGATTTGCCCGTATTAGTTTTAGCTCTCGGACCAACAACTGTAAGTCCGGCAAGCGCAATAAATCCGGCAGTCATATGTACCACACTGGCACCTGCGAAATCCATGAATCCAAGATTTTGGAGCCATGATCGTGAACCCGTAATCATACTTCCCCAGACCCAGTGCCCGAATACAGGATAAATAATTCCGGCACTTACACATCCTGCTGCTCCCTGATTGTAAACTTATTCTTCGATTATTGTTACTTTCTTCATTACCTGCGGTTCATTCGGCTTATCCATCATATTTCTAGGCTGCTTTACAATGTTATCCGCAGCTTCCATGCCTTCGATTATTTTACCGAAGGCTGCATACTGTCCATCAAGATGCGGAGCAGGTGCAACCATGATGAAGAACTGTGATCCTGCAGAATTGGGGTTCATAGCTCTTGCCATTGACAAAACTCCCCTGTCGTGCTTCAGATCGTTCGTAAAACCGTTGGCTGTAAACTCACCTTCAATCGTCCATCCCGGACCGCCCATTCCTGTACCCTCAGGACATCCTCCCTGGATCATAAATCCCGGGATTACTCTGTGAAAAATAAGGCCGTCGTAAAAGCCGTCCTCTACAAGCTTAATAAAATTTTCTACAGTTTTAGGCGCTATTTCAGGATAAAGTTCACCTTTCATAATATCGCCGTTTTCCATTTCGATTTTTACATATTTCATTCTGTTTTCCTCCTGAATTTTCACTGTTTCTAAGTAGTATATCATTTATCATGTTAAAAAAACAGATACTATGAGCCATTTTAATAATTTCAGTCATTTTCTGATATAACAAAGTCAGCTTCGCTGATTCTATCGGAGAAGTGGGCTTTGTTGATATTCCGGAAATATCCAAACGATATTTCCTACATAATAACAAAACACCCGGCACTGCCGGGCATTTCGTTAATAAGTTGTGTTTTTGGAAAATAATTTGTAATTTCATTTATATATTTATAATACTGCTACCATTCTCCCTTTTCTAACAGTTTTTTTGTCAATAAAAATATATTTTATTGATTTTTATATCATATATGTTAAAATCAAACCATATACGACAGTTATTTCAAATATTTTTATATTTTTTATTATAATATTTATGGACAAGCTTGCTAACATAGTGGGATCACACAATAAAAAACTAAATAAACTCATGCAGGCAATTGAGGATTCTCTGATTTCTTTTTCTCTGATAACAGATGTCCCTGTTACCTTCTTTTCACCCGAATGTGTGATATTATGGGAAGTCAATCACGACAAAAAGGTATGTCTGTCCAACAAAGAATACAATGATCCCGAATGCAGCTGTTTTTTTAATCTCAGATCCGCTATGAAGACAGCACATCAGCTCGGGGAAGTATACATATATATCTGCAATACGGGACTGACCAGTATGTGTTATTCCCTCATATATGAAAATGAACTTGTCGGGTACTTTAATGCGGGTCCTATACTTATGGGCAAAAACAGATCCAATACTATATCTCAGTTTTATAATAATGTATCAAAGGAACTGACCGATCTTCCGCTGCTCCTGACTATAATTGACGGAATGAAAATGTATACCCCTCAGGAAGTAACATATCTTTCCAGGCTTTTCTCTGATGCTTTCATGTCGGCTTTTCAGCATGAAAATGAATCTGGCGCAGTCAGTTCTGTCAATGAAGATGTCAGTGCAGGAGCCAAAATCATAGAAATAAAAAAGGATCGTATCCAGATGCAGTATCCACTTTCTCTGGAACAGAACCTTATCAGAGCAATAAAAACCGGCAGCTGTGAGTCAAGCAGAAAACTGTTTTCTGAATATCTTGGTGAACTGGCAGTTTTCGAAGGAGGCAACCTGTCAGTACTTAAACTGAGACTTCTCACATTATTTGCAAAACTGATGAATACAACATCTGATCATGAAAACATGGATCACCTTGAAACCATAAACAACGCTTCATCTTTCACAGAATTATCCAAGGCTGCAATCAGAATCGCCGATCTGACAGCCAGAAGCTTCAGCAACGGCAACAGCTATACGGGTGATTCAGAAATCATAGCCGAAGCCATTGAATATATACACAATAATTACACGAAAGAAATCAATCTCAGCAGGACAGCCGATGCAATCCATGTGAACAATACCTATCTGTCCACCCTTTTTAAAAAGGAAATGCACATCTCGATCATAGATTATATCAATGATCTCAAACTGAAGCGAGCTGCAGAACTGCTCTCGGGTACTAACAGCAGTATTACAGAAATATCATTGTCATGCGGATTCAGGGGTATGAGTCACTTTGCCAGATTATTCAGCGCCAAATATAATGAGACCCCGCGACAGTACAGAAACTCTCACAGGGTCTGATGATTTCAATATTACTATTGTTTTTCACGCACTTTGAAGGCATTATATCCCAGATAATCTTCATCGAGAAACCTCCAGAATTCATCTCTGAGATACTCCGGATACAGATGTTCAACCTGCTCTATTTCTTCTCTTGACATAAATCTGACTTCTCTCAGCACCTGATGTTCATTATCAAATTCGGGATCTGCACCTAATGTCAGCTCACCGCCTTTAATCCTTCCCATGAAAAAATTCACAAAGCGCTGTCCTCTTGCTGAAACTTCTTCTGTATGCCAGATCAGTCTGTCTATTTCAACATCCAGTCCTGTTTCTTCCTTCATTTCACGAACCGCTGCAGCCATAGAGCTTTCACCTTCTTCTATGCCGCCTCCGGGAACCATCCATATATCTTTTTCGTCATGATGCTGTTTCACCATCAGTATTCTGTTTTCTTTATCAAGTATTACAACTCTTACTCCGCCTATCCACATAATAAAGCTCCTGCT
The DNA here is from genome assembly GCA_022763735.1 of Clostridiales bacterium. Lineage (GTDB taxonomy): Bacteria > Bacillota > Clostridia > Peptostreptococcales > Anaerovoracaceae > Lentihominibacter. The sequence goes on along the minus strand of JALEQY010000025.1, from coordinate 40,302 downwards.
ATACCCATTATTATCATTACCTTCACAGGTTTCATTTTGAAAGCTCCCACAAGAACTATCGTCACAGCAAAAATTATTATCGGGATTATATTGATATAGTCGATACCTTCACTGAAAAGCTCTGAAGCAATCAATGCTCCTTTAACCAGAACATCCTCACTGACATAAATCACTGCTGCTCCTATCAGTCCTACAGTAACAGGTCTGATGCCAAAGAAAGCTCCCTGAATGCCTTTGCTGTCATAAAACCTCTCAATAAATCTGCATACAATCAGTATCATTATAAAGGATGGCAGTGAAACTCCCAGTGTAGCCATCAGAGCACCAGCCAGTCCTGCATAATTATACCCGACAAAAGTTGCCGCATTTACTGCTATCGGTCCTGGTGTCACCTGAGAAAGCGCAACCAGATCCGAAAAGTCCTGCTGAGACATAACACCAAATTCCTGCACACTCTGAAAAATAAGAGGCAGCATGGCAAGTCCGCCTCCGAATCCAAAAGCACCTATCCTGAAGAACATGGTAAAAAGATATACATATATCATTTATCCACCTCCTCAGACTCACTGTCTTCGATGTCCTTATTTACAGTTGTGACGGATATGCCGCTGTATATTATTCCGAGGACAGCTCCTGCAATAAGAGCCCAGATCGCATTTACGCCTAATATACCTATAACGATAAATGCTGCAACAGCGAGTATCCATTGAAACGCCGATTTCAATGACTGCTTCCCGAGTCTTACTGCTGTAACAAGTATCAGACCGCATACTGCAGCCTTAACACCCGTAAAGGCTCCAACAACATACTGGTTTTCGCCTATGGCTCCAAGTACAGTTACTGCCATCACAATGATTATAAATGATGGTGTGATTACACCGGTAGTGGCTGCTATTGAGCCACGTATTCCACCTATTTTCCTGCCGATATAGGTTCCGCTGTTAATAGCTATGACACCTGGTAAAGCCTGACACACCGCAATGCAGTCAAGCATTTCATCTTCTGTCATCCACCCTTTATCCCTTACAGCCACCTGCTGTATCTGAGGGATCATCGCCGCGCCACCGCCAACAGTAAACATACCTATCTTAAAAAACTCCCAGTACAGACTCGCATATTTCTTCAGGCTGTTCAGTTTTTTACTGTGTTTTGTTCTCATCAGTTTTATTTTTCTTCATTGATTGTGCTGAGGGCACGTTCAATACTCTCCGCTGCAGATATTTCCACCTTATCCGCATCTCTTCTCAGCTTATATTCAACCATACCATCAGCTGCACCTCTTCCTACCGTTATTCTGATAGGAATTCCCAGGAGGTCGGCGTCTTTGAATTTTACACCAGGACGTTCTTTTCTGTCATCAAGCATAACTTCTGCTCCCGATTTCATAAGCTCATTATATATTTCATCTGCAACCTTCGCCTGTATTTCATCATCAGGCTTCATTACTGTTATTATCACATGATAAGGTGCTACTGACATCGGCCAGATGATACCGTTTTCATCATGATTCTGCTCTACTACAGCAGCTAGTGTTCTTGTAACGCCTATTCCGTAACAGCCCATAACTATAGGATGATCCTTCATATTCTCATCCTTATAGTATGCTCCCATTGATTCACTGTATTTTGTTCCAAGCTTGAACACCTGCCCTACTTCTATTCCTCTGGCATGCTTGACCGGTGCACCGCATACCGGACAAGGGTCGCCTTCAGCAAGCACCTTGATATCGGTAACAATATCACCTTCATAGTCTCTGCCATAGTTTACATTGATAAGATGATAATTTTCTTTGCAGGCTCCTGCACAGAGATTCTTAAGTCCGGGCAGCTCACTGTCAACAACGATTTTACAGTCATGAAGCTTTGTAGGACCTGTAAAACCTCCTACACAGCCTGTAGCGGCTGCCATTTTCTCTTCATCTGCAAATTCGATAGCATGCTCAGGAATGTCGAGTGCATTGACAAGCTTGGTCATGTTAAGTTCTCTGTCACCTCTTACGAAAGCAGCAACATAACCGTTTTCTTTTCCTTCGTTATCATAGGTTACAAAGAGAAGTGCTTTTATTGTCTGGTCCTGCCTGATTCCCAGAAAGTTTGCCACATCCTCTATTGTCTTTGTTTCAGGAGTATATACCTCCTCCATCTGAAGCACTTCAACATCGTCCTGAGCCGGTGCATCTACACATTCGGCTCTTTCTGTTGTTGCAGCCATAGAGCATTTCTCACAATATGCAATTTCACTTTCTCCGACCTCTGATAACGCAGTGAATTCATGTGAATTGCTTCCGCCGATAGCGCCTGTATCTGCCTCAACAGGTCTGAAGGTGAGTCCGCATCTTGTGAATATCTTCTCATAAGCTGCATACATCTCATCATAACTCTTGTCAAGACCCTCGTAATCTCTGTCAAAGGAATATGCATCCTTCATGATAAATTCCCTGCTTCGCATGAGTCCGAATCTCGGACGCGCTTCATCTCTGTACTTAGTCTGTATCTGATACAGGTTAAGCGGCAGCTGTCTGTATGAAGAAACATCATTTCTTATTATGTCTGTAAAAATTTCCTCATGTGTAGGCCCAAGACAGAATTCTCTCCCGTTTCTGTCCTTAAGTCTCCAGAGCTCAGGTCCGTATGCAAACCATCTTCCTGATTCTTCCCACAGTTCTGCCGGCTGAACAGCTGACATATGAATTTCCTGTCCACCGGCGGCATCCATCTCTTCCCTTATTATATCTTCTATTTTTCTAACCGATCTCCATCCAAGCGGCATGAACCCATACACGCCCGATACGAGCTTTCTTATCATACCTGTTCTCAGAAGCAGAATGTGACTAGGTATCTCCGCTTCATTGGGAACCTCTCTCAATGTTTTTAAATGCATCTTTGATAATTTCATCTGTTACCTCTCCTTACCTGTATATTGAGCACACCGCCTCAGCAGCAATGCCTTCTTCACGACCTGCAAATCCCAGTTTCTCTGTTGTTGTCCCCTTTACATTCACCCTGCTTTTCTCAATATCCAGCACTTCAGCTATATTCTCTCTCATTTCATCGATAAACGGACTTATTTTCGGCTTCTGAGCTATTACTGTGACATCCACATTCCCTATAGAATAAAAATTCTCCGCCAGCAGCGCCTTAACCTCCGCAAGCAGCACCATGCTTGATATTCCTCTATATTTTTCATCAGTATCAGGGAAATGTCTGCCTATATCTCCAAGGGCGGCAGCCCCCAGCAGTGCATCCATCAATGCATGCACAAGCACATCGGCATCCGAGTGTCCTGCAAGTCCTCTGTCGTGCGGAAGCTTCACTCCACCCAGTACCAGTTCTCTTCCCTGTTCAAATCTGTGCACATCAAATCCTGTTCCTACTCTATTTTCCATTGGTAAATCTTCTTTGGTTGTTATTTTTATATTCTGATAATCCCCATCTACAATCTCAACTTCATATCCGGCACGCTCTACAAGGCTTGCATCATCGGTTCCGTAATACCCCTCGCACAATGCCTTGTCATATGCTTCTATCAGTATTGATTTCCTGAACCCCTGAGGTGTCTGAACAGAAAAAAAATGACTTCTGTCAACACTTCTGCTTGATTCGCCGTCAATCTCTCTGACACTGTTTTTCATTGCAACACATGCGACAGCAGCATCTTTATCTGCAGTAGCTCTGATAACATTTCGTATCACATCTCCGCTTACAAAAGGACGCGCCCCATCATGGATCAGCACATAGGCTATCCCGGGGCGTTTCCTGTTAAGCTCCTGAAGAGCATTATACACAGAATCCTGACGCTGCATACCACCTTTAACAACAGCATCCACCTTACTTATACCATTATCTGAAGCGATCTTCATGCAATGTTCAACATACTGCTCATTTGTTACAATAAAAATATAATCTATTTCTTCTATTTTCTGAAAAGCCTTTAACGTTCTGAGTATGACCGGCTCCCCGCCTATCTTAAGATACTGCTTGGGAACCGGGCCTCCTATACGAGTTCCTTTGCCGGCGGCTGCAATGATAACAGCGACCTTTTTATTATTGTACATAATCTGACCCCTATCTGTTTCCAGCAGGTCTGGCAAAGATCATCCTTCCCGCTGAAGTCTGAAGTACACTTGTAACCACGACTTTTATTGTCTGTCCGATAAATTTTTTACCTTCTTCGACCACGATCATAGTTCCGTCATCCAGATATGCGACGGCCTGATTATTCTCCTTGCCTTCCTTGACAAGCGAAAGTATCATTTCTTCTCCCGGCAGTACAACCGGTTTGAGAGTGTTGGCAAGTTCATTGATATTGAGTACCTCAACGCCCTTGATTGCAGCAACCTTATTCAGATTAAAATCATTCGTTACCACCTTGCCATTCATTATCTGTGCAAGCTTCAGCAGCTTAACATCAACTTCAGGTATCTCATCGAGTGCCTTCTCTTCTGCAGTGTTATATATCTCTATACCATAGTCACTCTGTATCTTATTCAGAATGTCAAGTCCTCTCCTCCCGCGATTGCGTTTAAGTGCATCTGACGAATCAGCAATATGTCTCAGCTCGACAAGCACGAATTCTGGAATCACAACAGGACCTTCTATGAATCCCGTTTTCATTATATCTGATATCCTACCGTCAATAATCACACTGGTGTCAAAAATCTTAGGCGTGGCAGAATTCTTCTGTCTGCCTCCTCTTACTCCGCCGACAGATGATATTTTTCTCGCCGCCAGCCATGAATTTCTGATGTCTTTGCCTTTTCTTGTCGCTATCACGATACCCAGATAACCCAGTAACAGATACGTTATGACATTCAGTATCACATCAACATATGGTATCTTAATACCCACGTAGATCTGACTTATCAGAAATGCGATTATAAGCCCTGCTATCAGACCTATTGTTCCCAGCACTATGTCGTTTGTAGACATCTTCTGAAGATCAGATTCAATATTCTGTGCAACCTTGTTGCCCTGCTTCCTGAAAGTCGGTGTGAGTCTGAAAAATAACAAACCGAAAATAAGTGCAAACAAAAGTGCTACGCAAATTTCCTGTATACCTGAAAAATCCACCCATTCTTCATGTCCGGACAAACTCACAAAAAATTTCGTAAGCAGAAACACACCATATCCCACTACTGAACCTGCAACCGTCAATACAGTTCTCAGAAGTTTTCTAAGCACATTTTTCCCTCCTTCATATATTCTGCAGTATGACCGCATCCCCCAAATATTTCCGACCATACGCACTGTAATTATATCACAACTTCTGTACCTCGCCAACCAATTGTGCTATAATATGGACTAATCATTACATAACCTTCATAAACAGAACACAATTTGATTTTATTCTAATCTTGAAGGCAAAATCACAACTGAAGGAGGTTTTTCATGGCGAAGATTTTAGTTGCAGATGACGAGCAGAAAATCAGAGAAGTCATTAGAGAATATTCAGAGTTCAACGGGCATGAAATTACAGAAGCGGCAGATGGGATGTCTGCTGTCGGACTTTGCAAATTAAATGATTATGATCTTATTATCATGGATATCATGATGCCCAAACTTGATGGATTCTCTGCCTGTAAAGAAATAAAAAAAATCAAGGATATCCCTATTATCATGCTTTCCGCCCGAAGCGAAGAGTATGATAAATTGTTTGGCTTTGAACTGGGTATAGATGATTATGTTGTTAAGCCTTTCAGTCCCAAAGAACTTATGGCAAGGGTAAACGCAGTACTCTCAAGGAACAGCACTTCGGAGAAACCTGTTGAAAAAGTGATGAAATTTGACGGACTTGAAATCAATATTCCTGCCAGAACAGTAACAGTGGATGGAGAAAAAGTCGAACTTACTCCTAAGGAATACGACCTTCTTTTCTATCTTGTTGAAAACAAAAATATAGCTCTTTCCAGAGATAAACTGCTCTCAGATATATGGGGATATGACTTTTTCGGTGACGACAGGACCATTGACACACATATCAAGAACCTAAGAAACAATCTGGGTAAATACAGAGATTTCATTGTAACGTTAAGAGGGGTAGGTTATAAATTTGAAGCTTAAACCTGACTACAGAAGTATTAAATTCAAAACCTGGCTGTATTTTATTCTGTTTGCCGGATTTCTCATGCTGCTTCTATGGCTGCTTCAGGTTCTTTTCCTTAACAGCTTTTATGCAACCATGAAAGGCGAACAGACAAAGAACGTTGCCAAAAGTATTCAGACTGCTTACGAGACAAAGAGTGACGAGAGTTTCCTGGAAAAAGTCGAGGATATTTCAAGTTCAAATGATATGTTTATCTATATTGTATCATCAGACGGCAGCACTATGTACTTCAAGCCAGCCGGAAATGACACTGATGCACAGTATTACGCGGATCAGATTGACACAGTCAATAACTATATGCTCGAAAACAACAGGTCATATGCATATCTTAAAATCAAAAGCATGGATTCATCGAAGGACGTTCTGGTATGCGGCAATGTGATGAAAGCGAAAGACAAAACACCGCTGCTGATATATATTTTCTCTCCGCTGTGGCCGGTTTCATCAACAGTTAAAATACTGACAAACCAGCTGGTGTACGTTACTATCATATCACTGATTGTAGCATGCCTTATTTCTTTCTATCTTTCAACCAGAATCACACGCCCTATTCGAAAGATTACAAATTCGGCAGAAAGACTCGCACATGGAGAATACGGCATTGTATTCAGGGGAGGGCATTACACCGAAATAATAAATCTGGCGGATACTCTTACGAACGCTTCAATTGAACTCGAAAAATCCGATATGCTGCAGAAAGATCTCATTGCCAATGTCTCTCATGATCTGCGCACACCTCTTACAATGATAAAATCATATGCCGAGATGATACGTGATCTTTCAGGGGACAATCCTGTAAAAAGAGAGCAGCACCTGCAGGTTATCATAGATGAGGCTGACAGGCTTAATTCACTTGTTGAAGACCTTCTTACAATATCAAGAATGCAGTCAGGCAAGCTGACTATTGACAAAAAAGATTTCAGTATTACGGAGGCCGCAGGAAGTATAATCAACACATACAGACTTATGGAGGATACCGAAGGTTTTTCTTTTCATTTTGACTGTAATGCCAATTTCATCGTAAACGGTGATGAGGAAAAGATCAAACAGGTGCTTTCCAATCTTGTAACCAACGCAATCAAATTCTGTGGAGATGATAAGTTTATCAATATCTCACTCAGGCGCAGAGGTCGGTCAGTACTATGCAAGGTTGAAGATCACGGAGTGGGAATAGCTCCTGATGAACTCAGTCATGTATGGGAAAGATATTACAGATCAAGTTCCAACATGGTACGCGCCGCTGAAGGTTCTGGCCTTGGACTTTCTATAGTCAAAGAAATACTGACCCTCCACAAAGTTGATTTCGGTGTTGACAGTACTGTCGGGGAAGGAACTTCTTTCTGGTTTGAACTGCCGTTCGTTAAAGTGGAGAAAGATAAACAGAACAATATTACATTTAACAATAAACTTATACTGGACAAAAGGAATTAAACAATGGACACAACAAATATCAATTCTGGCACCTGCGTGCTTACAACCGATTTTCATACACACACCGGATTTTCAGATGACTGTGACTCTACTGTAGATGAAATGCTTGATGGTGCTGTATCAAAAGGAATCAAAACACTTGCTGTAACTGATCATTATGATCCCGGATATCCTGATCCCGAATTTCCGTTTACTATCGACTTCAGAAAATATCAGCAGACTCTTTCATATGCAAAAGAGAAATACCGCGACATCATGGAAATTCTTATCGGTCTTGAAGTAGGTATCATGGAGGGGCAGTTTGATGCAGCAGATAAAGTAATAAACGACTATCCTTATGATGTCATAATCGGATCATTTCACTGTCATAGAGATAAAGATCTGTATACATATGATTTTACAGATGTTGACGGTCCTGCGATGGTGGAGGATTTCTACACTTATATGTATGGCTGTCTCAAACAGTTTAACAACTACGATATCGTCGGTCACTTCAGTATCCTGGACAGATACATCGGTAAACTATATGATTACAATCCTGTTGCTGATATCATTGATGAAATTCTCAGGCTTATGATCAGTAACGGCAAAGGAATAGAAATCAACACTTCAAGTTTTAAATACGGAACCGGAACATGGCTTCCCAGAGAATCCATTCTCAGAAGATACAGAGAGCTGGGCGGAGAAATTCTGACATTGGGATCTGATGCCCATAATCCGGTACATTACCAGCTTAATTTCAACGATGCGGTAGAGTTTGCAAAATCACTGGGATTCAGATATCACTGTATTTTCCGTCAGAGAAAGCCGGAATTTCTGAACCTGTAACTGTTACCATCATTATACTTTTTAATTAACGGTAAAAAAGAACTGTATTTCGACAATCTGCGGTCGAAACGACAGTTCTTTTTCTTTGGGTTGGTATCTATGATAAGTGTGTTCTCATAGCTTGTTTTATCTGATGCATTCAGCAAGAACCTTGAGGAATTCCTCACAGTCGGCAGGGTATATTTCTCCCATGTTTGCAACCTGGAACATTCCCATTTCTTCGTATTTGCCCTTGCCGCTGTAAACAACATATCCTCTGGATTCCATATCAGCGAGGAACTGTTTAAGATCTTTGCCTTCAGGCAGGAATACAGAAGTTACAGTATTTGCCATTCTGGATTCATCATCCAGAAGAAGCTTAAGTCCCATATCCTTCATACCTTTTCTCAATATACATGCACACTCCTTATATCTTGCAACTCTTGCCTCAACACCGCCGTCAGCCAGCGCATTGTCAAGAGCAGCATCCAGAGCCCAGAACAGGTTTACATTAGGAGTATTCGGTGTCTGATTCTTTTTCTCCGCTGCATCATAATGCTTAGCAAGGTTAAGATATACATTTCTTCCCATTTCCGGAGTCAGAGTCTCAAATGCTGCTTTCTTACCGCAAATATAAGCAGATCCCGGATATGCACCCAGACATTTTCCTCCAACAGAAGTGGCAAATGTTATTTTCATATCAGCAATATCGATAAGTTCTCCGGCAGCTGCTGAAACACAGTCAACGAAAAACCATTTGTTATACCTGTCAGCAATTTCACCGACAGCCTTTACCGGATTAATCATACCTGTCGACGTCTCATGGAAAACCATGGCAACGACTTTGACATCCGGATTTGCTGACAGCATTTCTTCAATTTTTTCCACTGACGGATATTCTCCCCACGGAAATTCACAGTCTACAAGCGGGATTTCATATTTATTGATTATTTCAAGCAGTCTTTCGCCGAACACGCCATTTCTGATCAGCATTACTTTCTCGCCTTCTTTGAAAATAGAAGAAAGAACAGTCTCATTAGAGGATGTTCCTGAACCTGAAATTATAACTGATCTGTATGAATCATCCGCTTTGAACAGTTTATTGATTTTAGCTGTTGCTCTGGCAAACAGTTCCTCAAATTCCGGCCCTCTATGGCAGATATCATAATGTGCCAGAGCTTCTCGTACATTTTCTTTGACCATTACAGGTCCCGGACTGAATAATTTTGGTGCGCTCATCTTCTTTACTTCCTTTCAGGTTTATTCACTATATTTATCTCGAAACAGTATATGTGCTGTTTTTCGCTATTCCTCCGACCAGCTCTTGGCTCTTTCCACAGCTCTGTGCCAGTTGTACAACAGGGTTTCCCTTTCGTCTATACTCATCTTCGGCTCATATCTTCTGGCAAGCTTCCAGTTTCCTTCAAGCTGTTCAATTGAATCAAACTCACCCGCACCCAAAGCAGCAAGCTGGGCTGCACCAAGTGCTGTTGTATCTTTTATTACCGGCACGTCAACAGGTATTCCCAGAAGGTCAGCCTGGAACTGCATCAGGAAATTATTTGCCGCAGCTCCTCCATCTGCTCTCAATATTGTTACAGGCATACCTGAATCCATATTCATTACATCAAGATTATCTTTAACCTGATATGCTGTTGATTCAAGGGTGGCTCTGACAATGTGCTCTCTGGTTGTTCCCCCTGTTATCCCGACCATAGTTCCTCGGGCATAGGAATCCCAGTGAGGTGCTGCGAGACCTGAAAATGCCGGAACAAAGTAGACGCCTCCGTTACCTCCGGCCGCATATGCCATTTCTTCTGTCTGTGCAGCATTATCGATGATTTTTATTCCATCTCTGAGCCACTGAGTCGCAGCACCTGTAATATATATTCCTCCATCAAGCGCAAACGACATCTTCCTGTTGAGTCTCCATGCCACAGTGGTAAGAAGTCCGTTTTTTGAATATACAGCTTTGTCACCGGTATTCATCAGCATAAAACATCCCGTACCATAAGTACATTTAATATTTCCCTGTGAAAAGCAGGCCTGTCCGAACAATGCAGCCTGCTGATCGACTACCGATCCTGATATAGGTATTCTGGCTCCGAAGAAATCAAGCGGATCAGTATATCCGTATATCATGGCACTGTCACATATTTCAGGGAGAATTGATTTAGGAATTCCCAGAATATCAAGTATATCCTCATCCCATCTGCCTGTATGTATGTTAAACATCATAGTTCTCGATGCTGTCGAACAGTCTGTCACATGAACCTTGCCATGTGTCATTTTCCATATCAGCCATGAATCTATGGTTCCTGCAAGCACACGTCCCTGATTTATTTTATCCCTTACACCGTCAACATTATCTATAATCCATTTTATTTTAGGTCCGCTGAAATATGAATCTGCCATAAGGCCGGTCTTTTCTCTGATCAACTCTCCATGTTCCTTTGTCAGTTCATCAGCATATCTGGCCATTCTCCTGTCCTGCCATACAATAGCATTATAAAGAGGTGCACCTGTCGCCTTATCCCAAAGCATAACAGTTTCACCCTGATTGTCAATACCTATGCACTTTATCTGATCGGCCGTTGCTCCTGCAAGCTCCAGAGCCATATTCATCGATTCGGTAACTCGCTGCCACAGTTCAAGAGGATCATGTTCAACCCATCCCGGTTTAGGATAGTACTGCCTGTGTTCTCTGTATCCTCTTGAGACAATATTCCATTTTTCATCAAGCAGCAATGTAGTCGTACCTGTAGTTCCCTGATCAAGTCCTATATAATATTTTTTCTTTTTCATAATCATTTCCTTCTTTCTTGATAAATACTTTTTAACTAACGGAAATGTAATCATCTATCCTGTCGAAATCCAGATTCGCAAATTCATTTTTTCTGAATTCACCTGATGAACAATGAACAAGCTTTCTGTACATCCTGTTCATATGTGCATGATCAAAAAAACCGCTGTCCACTGCAATATCAACCAGGAGTTTCTCCTTATCCTCTCTTATTCTGTTCATTGAAATCTGAAGTCTCATAATCTGTGAAAAAAGCTTGGGGGATATACCTACACACTTTTCAAACATCTTGCCTATATGTCTTGCAGTAAACCCTGTTTCCTCTGCAAGTTCTTCAATTTTAATATTGCCGTGAGTACTGAAAATCTTCTCAGTGCAATACCTGACCAGATATTTGTCAGGCTCATTAATCAGATTCACTCTGATCACCTTCGATATCAGCCTTACTCTTTCAACCAGCTGAGTTTCTCTCTCAAGTATCGAAAGCATCTGTGAACCCCCTGTAACCGCAGTCTCCACCGGCATTGAGTTATCGGTGATACGGCCGATATTCTCATTGATCAGCGAATAACCCACACCCGGCAGAAAACGAATAAAAACAAAATATTCTTCAGGTTCTATTTCTATCTTTCTGACTTCATCTATCGTTCCGCATACATATGCACTCACATCTTCACCTCTGCAGTTAAATACAAGTGCCATGCACCCGTCAGGAATTACAGGGAACAACCTGCTTGTATCAGCAACACATCTGACATAAACAATTTCCGATACATAAGTATAAAGCGGGTGCCCGAACCTGACGTCGATTTTTCTTGTATCCAGTCCTTCTGCACTGAACAGCATCGGTTCGTATTGAATTCTGGGCTCACTTGGCGCCAGATACTGCTTCTTGCTTATCACAAATGACATGTTCTGTTCTCCATAATAGTAAAAATCGGAACGCTATTTTCACTTATTTTTATCATAGCACCTGATATTTCCCTGGTCAACTTCCGTTTTTTCCTAGTATAATTATAATTCCGCGTGTAAAATAAACCATGGAAATTTAAAAATCGTCAAATTATTGATTCTGATGAATCAACCTTTATTGTTAACAGGAGTTATATCATGCAGATACTACAGAATATGGATCCTGACAAAATGATAATAATACTGCCGTCAGCGCTTATCGGAATGTACCTGATAATCAGTTTTCAGAAATATCTGTGTGAACGCCGCAATCCTTATACAGGTCTTATATTACCTGCAATCTGTTTTATTGTATCGACAGTTCTGGCTGTAAGACCTTTGATAATAGCAGACCCGAACGAATATAACGGGCTGATCCTGTTCTGTCTAAGGATGTGGCTTACATTTAATATTGCAACTCTGGTATTTCTGTTTCCTTATTACAGAAATCGCAAAATGCGCTCTGCTGCCGACAATTCTGCAGAGACCTCATCTGATATTCATGAAAATTAATATAAATCAATTCAATTTATATTCATTTTATATTTTTATTATTTGAAGGAGGTTTTGTTTATGGAAAACAATGTTAAAGCCCAAACCCTGAACAGATCTTTGGGACTTGCTGAATGTGTCACCATTACAGCCGGTGCTGTAATAGGCGTAGGACTTTTTACAGTAGGTTCTCAGATCGTAGGACTTATGGGCGGCACCGTAATTATCGCATCATTAATTGCTTTCGTGCTCATTCTTTTCCCATGCGCAATGTATGGTGAAATGGGTGCTGCACTCCCTCTGGCAGGTGGTACCTACTCATTTGCAAAGAGAGCCATCAATTACCCTGTAGCAGTATTCGAAAGCTGGAACTACACTCTGGCTCAGGTAGGTATTGGTGCTTCAGAAGCCATGGCATTCTCAAACTATTTTGTAAGACTTCTGAATGCGCTTGGCATGAATGTTCCTGTTGACAACAACGATTATTCACTGATCGATTATTTTGCAGGAAATGTTCCTACTGATGTATTTCTCTGGAAGGTTCTTCCTGCAATCGGACTGTTCATTCTCTTCACATTTATCTCATACAGAGGTATTGAGATGAATGGTAAGACCCAGAATTTCTTTATGTTCTTCTTTTGGGCATGCTCACTTGTATGGTTTGCTACAGTTATTGCAAAAGCTGATTTCTCAGGCATCACTGAAATGGTTGCCGGTGTTGGAATCCCTGCTGGTGTTAATGCATTTGCACAGGCCGTACTGCTTGTACTCTGGTGCTTCTTCGGATATGAAACCATCGTGGGTATGGGTTCTGAAGTTAAGTTCCCTCAGATCACTATTCCTAGAGCACTGCTGATTTCACCGTTCTGCGTACTGGCTGTAAACCTTTTATTCCAGTGGTTCCTGTGCGCACTTACTCCTGCACAGCATGTTCCTGATCTGTACACTGCCGCTGCTCCTTATGCGGAAGCTATGCAGTATGCAGGTATCGTGGGACTTCCTCTGGTTATCCTGTGTCTGGGCATTACACTGGGCGGAGACTTCTCCACTATGAACCCTTGTATTGCAGGTCCTGCACGTTACATTTACATAATGGCTGAAGACGGCAACTTCCCTAAATACTTCGGTAAGGTTCACAATAAGTTCAAGAGTCCTCACCGTGCTGTAGTACTCTGCGGTGTCCTCGGTGTATTCTTCATCCTTACCGGATCTATCAAGATCGTTGCAATGATGTGTGCTTACAACCAGATTCAGGCCTACATCATAGGTTTCTGGTCATTCCTGGCATTGCGTAAGAAAGAACCTGATCTCAAGAGACCTTGGAAATGCCCTGCAGGCACATTTGGTGCATGGTTCAGCATCGTATGCTTCGCATTACTGCTGATCCTGGCTTACGATCCTGTAGCTATCTGGTACAATATTGTCTGGGATGTACTCGCTATCCTGTACTATGTACTCTATGTCCGCAAGAGACCTATTCCTCAGGAAGCTCTCGATGTGGAAGCGCTTGCTCTTGCTACAGCTGAACCTAATGCTGAAGAAAAGGCAAAGCTGGACAGCCAGTACAAGAGATGGAGATTCGGAGCTTACTGCTTCGCTATAATCGGCGTATTACTCTTCGTAATTTCATGGATCATATAACTGTTAATTATTTAAACGAAAAAGCCGTTGAATAACGGCTTTTTCGTATTTTTAAAAAGAAGGATTATTATATGAGAAAATTTATAGGTACTGTACTGTTCATATTCCTGATAATACTATCTACAGCTGGACTCGCCGCATATGTCATGCAGCAAGCTTTTCAGGAACCGATAACTTTCAAGGAATTCTTTGAAATGATTTTAAGCGACTGACAAATGATGATAAGATAACCGGATCAAAGTGAGCATTGAGTACTGATTATAGTATCAGCACTGAGTACAATGCTCCTTTTTCATTTAATCAATCTCACTATTTCTGAAACATTCTTCATTGCAATAAGTTTCAGTACCGGCTGTCCATTATCACATCGCTCTTCATTTATTGACTTCATTACTTTCCGAAGTCTTTCTGCATTCCTGACCGGCAGAATCACATTCTCAAACCCCAGATGCGCCGCCTCACGTATTATTTTCTCGCTGTTCTGAACAGCACGCAAATCTCCAGTAAGTCCTATCTCACCTAATGCCAGTGTATTGCTTATGAGAGTTTTCCCTGAATATGATGAATACACAGCAAGTGCAACCGCAAGGTCAGTATATGTCCCTTCTGGTCTGATACCTCCTACGATATTGACGTATACGTCCTGATTAAGCAGCGACAGCCCCATTTTTTTCTCAAGAACTGCCAGAATCATATTAAGCCGTGAATTTTCCACGCCAATTGATGTACGTCTGGCGAAACCTATATTTGACGGTGACGTCAGTGCCTGGACCTCAAGCACCAGCGGCCTTGTTCCTTCATATACAGCTGTCGCCACAGCTCCTTCGCTTTCTGTATCCATCTCTTCAAGAAGGGTTCCTGACAGATTTTCAATTTCCATAAGCCCCTCTTCCGCCATTTCGAAAGCTCCGATTTCACTTGTTGTTCCGAATCTGTTTTTCTGTGCCCTCAGAATCCTGATTTCATGGCTCCTGTCACCCGTAAAGCTCAGCACACAGTCTACCATATGTTCAAGTATTCTCGGGCCGGCAAGCTCTCCGCTCTTAGTAACATGAGCAACTATGAAAACCGGAATATTCCATACCTTACCTATACGCATCAGCTCATTTCCACAAGCCCTTACCTGTGATACACTGCCCGGAGCTGAATCAAGGTCGCTGCTGTACATCGTCTGGATCGAATCTATTATCAGAAAAGCTGGTTTAAGCTGTCTGCATACTTCATTTATATTCTCCATATTTGTTTCTGACAACAGAAAAAGATTTTCCGGCAAACTCCTGCATACTCTGTCAGCACGCATTTTAATCTGCTCTTCTGACTCTTCACCAGATACATATAATACAGGTCCACCAGAAGCTGCAATATTGGATGCAGCCTGAATTATAATTGTCGATTTGCCTATTCCCGGCTCACCGGAAATCAGAACCAGAGACCCGGATACCAGCCCTCCTCCCAGAACCCGGTTCAGTTCTCCTATACCTGTGTCGATACGCTTTTCTTCGCCGGACAGTATTTCTGAAATTCTTGCAGGTTTTGATGATATGCGCATGTCATTTCCATCTGCTCCGACTGATGTACGTCTTCTTTTATCATCCTTTCCTGTGTTTATTACCTTTTCTTCAACCATCGTGTTCCATGCACCACAGATACATTGTCCCATCCATTTAGGACTTTCATATCCACACTCCTGACATACGAACACCGTGCTGTTCTTCTTCGCCATACAATTCCTTTCAAAAAAAGATGGACCGGCTGCTGAACCGATCCACCATATTGAGTTCCGTTTTATTTATTGGCTTCCTGCTCTGCCTGATGATCTGCAATGATCTTCTGTGCAATCTGTGCAGGAACTTCTTCATATCTCTCGAATGCCATCGTAAAGCTTCCTCTTGCCTGAGTCATTGATCTCAGCACGATAGCATAGTCAAACAGTTCAGCCTGCGGTGCTTCTGCCATCAGCTTCTGTCCGCCGCCTGACACAGGTTCCATACCGAGGATCTTGCCTCTTCTCTTGTTCATATCTCCCATAACATCGCCCATGTAATCGTCAGGAACAACGATTTCAAGTTTCATCACAGGTTCGAGAAGACAAGGCTTGGCTTCTGCGATACCCTTCTTGAATGCCAGTGATGCAGCAATTTTGAATGCCATTTCATTTGAGTCAACATCATGATATGATCCATCATAGAGCACAGCTTTGATATTTACTACCTTGCACCCTGCGAGAGGACCCCTTTCCATTGATTCTCTGAGTCCCTTTTCAACAGCAGGTACATAGTTCTTAGGAATAGCTCCTCCAAACAGTTCTTCTGAGAATTCAAACTCTTCCTGAGCCGGTGAGAATCTGATATGAACATCTCCGTACTGCCCTGCACCGCCTGACTGTTTCTTGTGTTTACCCTGAACATCAGATGTGCCCTTGATAGTTTCTCTGTAAGCAATCTTCTGAGGAACCGATACAACATCCACACCGAATTTATCCTTTAATTTAGCAGTTATTATATTAAGCTGAATCTCGCCCTGCCCTCCGAGAAGAGTCTGATGTGTTTCTACATTTCTTTCGAGAACAAAGGACGGATCTTCTTCCATCAGTTTATGGAGACCTGTTCCTACCTTTTCATCATCACCCTTCTTTGCAGGCTCTACTGCTATGTAAAGCGAAGGTGACGGGAACTGTACAGGCTCGAATTTGATTATATTGGCTTTCTCACAAAGTGTATCTCCTGTTTTTGTGAACTGCAGTTTAGCAATTGCTACAATATCTCCTGCTTCAACTACAGGAGCTTCTTCCTGCGTCTTGCCTCTCATGAAGAACATTGATCCGAGTTTTTCTGACTTTTCTGCTCTGGCATTGTAAATTTCCTGACCTGATTTCAATGTGCCTGATATAACCTTTGCCAAGGATATCTTACCGAGGAACGGATCTGCAATTGTCTTGAAAACAAAGGCTGCAGGCTTTCCTGCAGGATCAACTGCAACCTCGATATCTTCATCAATATCATTTTTAGCAGGATAAGCTTCATGATCCGCTGCCTTAGGAACAAGCGCTATGAACTGCTCAAGAGCCTCTTTGACACCTTCTCCTGTAACTGCCGAGCAAGCCAGTACAGGTACTATTTCTCCTGCTCCGATACCGTGTGAAAGACCTTTGTTAAATTCTTCATCAGTAAATTCTTCACCGGCAAAGAATTTTTCCATGAGTTCCTCATCAGTCTCTGCGATAGCTTCTGTAAGAGCGTCTTTATCATCCAGTGTTACTACTGATGTTCCGAATTTATCTTTAAGTTCTTCTATAGTTGCATCAACATCAACATTTTCTTTATCTGTCTTGTTGATAAGGAAAAACTTAGGGATTCCAAACTGCTTGCAGGAATTCCATGCCTTCTCGGTACCCACCTGGATACCTGAAGAAGCATCAACAATTATAGCTGCTGCTTCAACTGCTCTAAGCGCTGAATTAACTTCTCCTACGAAATCAAAGAATCCCGGTGTATCAACAAAGTTGATTTTAACATTATTGTATTCAACCGGCACCAGTGAAGTACTGATGGAATATCCCTTTTCAATTTCCATTTTATCATAGTCGGAAACTGTATTTCCATCTTCAACTTTACCAAGTCTGTTGATAACGCCTGTTGCCAGCAGAGCAGCTTCAAGAAAAGTTGTCTTACCGCATCCTCCATGCCCTACAAGTGCAATGTTTCTTATGTTTTCGCTCTTATAGCCCTTCATCTATTGAGACCTCCTATTATTTTTTGTAACTTTATTGTCATTATACCATTCAAAAGGCTTCATAGCAATAAGTTTCAAGTCTGAATATTTGCACCTTTTATATCAGGCTTATCTCGTCCTTCTCAAAGCGCACATTGCCCCGGATACTGCTGTTAATATTATACCTGCAAGGAGAATAATCGGAAATTCATCTCCGGTTTCTGGAAGCAGGATCCGGTCTGATTCCACTTCAACAGTCTGATCTCTGCTGTCAAGATCATTATGCATAGCAATCAGTTCCCCAGATTCATAAAGGTATTCAAATACGACAAGCTCCTTTCCTTTAAGATTACTGCTGTCCAGTTTGAACTCCACACATTCTTCTCCGGACGATGCCGCTGCAGTGAATGTGGCTGTACCGGTCACATCATGGCCGTTCATCATGAGAATTTTACCGGAGCTTCTATCCATGAGTTTTCCTTTAAGCACGTATTCTTTTCCTATCTCAAGTCCGTCGTATCTCACAGTATCACGTATAGTCACGCTGCTGCCTGCCGGAATTTTTTTATTTCCGGTGTTTTTTTCGCAGGCTGAAGTATGCAGATTTATCCTTTTATCTGTAATTATTCCCAGATCCACCACACTGTTGTTTTTATCCACGATAACTTCAATACCTTTCACCAGCTGCAACCCGATATTTTTTTCACATCTTTCTTCATCAATGATATATGTATCATAAGGCAGCGCTCCTGCAGAATCCGATACGGTTCTGCAGGCACCTATACTGATACTGCTCTTTTCTGTACTGGCCATTCCGTTTCTATCTGTATAAAGTACTGCACTCTCACCAGTGGATTTTGATGTTATCCTGAAGGGTATCCCTTCAAGAAATCCGTCTTCACCTTCTGCCTTTTTTAAAAACTTCAGATCACCTCTTATTATCTGTTCCTCATGTGTAAGCATTTCGAAAGCATTTACTATCTGAGTTCTTCCGTCTCCTTTTATCTGCCTCACATATACTCTGCTGTCAATTACATACCCTGCAGGAGCTTCTGTCTCCTGTATTGTTATGGTTCCCAGCGGAAGCACTGCGGTTCCTTCGGTATTAACATACAGTTTGTCACCTGAAACAAGGCTCTCTTTATTCAACGAAGCCTTGCCGGCCTTATCAGTTCTGACAACCCAGGATCTGACTGGCTTCAGTTCTGAAAAATCCGTATCCTCATTATAATAGCCATCATAATATTTTATTGTATAATGTGCATTTTCAAGAGTTGCCGCATATAACGAAACATTTTCATTCTTTTTTTCATTCTCATTTTCTGACAGTTCTTTATCTTTTTTATGCACAATGATATCCGGAATGCCAATCATCGGTTTCTCTCTGACTATCACATCTGTACGGGCTGACTTGATATTCACATCATGTTTTGATATGTCTGCAGCATATCCCTCAGGTGCTCCTGATTCTTTTATATAATATGATCCATATGGAAGTTTCGCAGATGCCTCCCCTTTCTTGTCCGTAACTAACTTATCATATATTTTTCCCTTGCTGTCATATATTTCATACTCGGCCCCTTCAAGAGAATAATTACTGTTGCCTTCTGTAATATCCGGAAGTTCAGAAAGTTTAACAAGATTCAGTTTGCCGAAATTGACCCATTCAATAGAAAATGATACTGAATCCGCATCTCCTTTTCCACAGAAAATTATATTCTGTTTGCCGGTAATGCTTATAAGATATGGCTGAAAATCTGCAATCACGCCAGACATCTCAGGAGATTTATAGATGCCGCTTACGGAATCCGGTGCTGTGAAATAAAAGGAATCTCCCCCAAACACCTTAACTTTTTTCCCTTCCGAAAAACTTTTCTCCTGCCCGTCGCTCTTTCTGACCATAGTAACATTATCCGGCACTGTAACTGTAATCCTGTTATCCTCATGGCCGTTAAGCTTGAACACAGGCGTCTTCTGCTTTCCTGAAGCTTTATCCCAGACAGCTTTCGCTTTTGTCATATTGAGTGATAATGCCGAATTATCCGGAACATCAGGCCAGCTGTTTTCGATCAGCTCTGCGGCTGCCATTACAACCTTCTTTGTCTGGCTGCTTACACCCAGAAAAGCATCTGAGGAAATGCTCTGCTTATCGTAAAAATAGCTTAATATCATATGCGACAGCGCATAAGCACCATCATCATCCTCATAATCATCATCAAGATCTTTCTTTGACAGATAAGGCCTCAGTTTCTTATCATATCCCGGATATCCGTACGAATAGTACAGTGCTTTCGCCATAAGACTGCTGTTATACTCCTTGGCTGTCCAGGTGCCTTCTGCCGGCGGCATTTCCTTTGGCTGAACACAATACGCAACTTTTGTTTTACCGTCATATGTTACACGAAAATTTCTGGTGTAGAAATCTTCATATCGTATTATTCTGCTGTAGGACAGTACCACTTTATCTGTCTGAGCAGTTCCATTGCTCTGCAGTGTACCTGCATCATCAGCAAACAGTATCACTTCTTTGTTACTGTTTATATCTTCCAGTGCCTGTTCTGATTTTTCATCTGCCCCTTCAATGGTTATCCTGTCAGCACCACCCGGAATCTCCTCCGCACACACTGCCCCGGCTGACAGCAGAGAAGCCATCAGCACTACAAGCAGCATGAGCAATACACCTTTTGTATAAAAGGATTTTTTCTCTCTAAACATAATTGCCTCCTTCTGTCCGATCATCTGACACTGCTAATGCAAAGCCGGATCTCTCTGACACCGGATGCCTTATTTATATACCCCACCTTTATTTTCTAATTTTACCATATTTTTACTTTTTGTCAACTTATTTTCTTCTATTATAAAAGCAGTTCAGTTTTAAATGCTTAATTCTGAACTGCTTTTCTCGAACTGACCGTATCAGATAAATTCCGAGGTCCTCATATACATTATATTCTCTTTCTCAATGTAACTGCTGCAGCTGCTGCAAGAGCTAATACTGCGATAATCCCGGCCAAAACCGGACTGAAACTGTCTCCTGTTGCAGGCGAAGCTTCATTTCCTCTGGTCTCAGCATCTGATTCCTGATTATTTTCCGGCTTGGATGCTTTTTCTCCGCCATCATTATCTTCATCTATATCCTCTATTGCAGAAGGATTATCTGAAGTTTTTTCAGAAACAGAAACTTCTGCCCACGGCATTGCAAAATAGTCAGTGTCTGAAAAGGCTTCCACCGACACAACGTATTTTCCTGCCTTCAGATTATCGAATACCACCTTGCCATTTTCATCAGTAGGTTCATCAGATTTTACAGTTTCGCCATCTTCTGATTTCAGAACCACCGTTCTTCCCTTATGAGGAAAAGCAACTGACTGATAGTTTGAATCATATCCAGCCTCAAAAAGATTTATACTGATCATTTCACCTTCTTCAGCTGAATAATCAAGTTCATCAAAGAAAAGATACTTATCTGACCACGCAGCATTATCTTTCAGAATAAACGGTCTGAATAAGTCGCCTTCCCCAAGAACAGTACTGTCAATGCTTACTCCGGAATCGGCATTATTGACATATGACATCATTGCCGGATTCTCAATGCCGAACATCCTGACAACCATTAAACCGCCATAAGAGCTCTCTTCAAAACCGAGATATTTTTCCGGTGATGCTTTGAATTCATTTCCATAGACTTTTTCATGGAGGGCAACCAGTGCATCCATACAGGTAACCTTGTCTTTAACAGTTTCTATGCTATTGCCACCTTCATCCGTATAACCTTCCTTTTCAGCAGAATCGGAATACACTCTGATATTCCTTATCACATACGGATCATCCTTATCCGGAATTCCGTTTGCAATGACAGTAATATCAGCAGAAACGGCTTCTCCTCCAAAAACAGCTGAAGGCACCATCATGCATGATAATATCATTGATAAGGCCAGAACTGCTGCAAATTTCCTTGATATTCTCTTTCTCATACTTTTCTCCTTTATTATTTTAATGTGAATGAACTGCTTGCTGACGACAATGGACCGTAAACATATTTTGTGCCGATTTTCTTATACGGTCTTACTTTATAATAATACTTCGCATTTTTCGAGGTCTTTATTTTTGCATAAGCATATGACGATGACACTGTCTTCACAAGCTTGAAATTCTTTGTTGAATATTTTGATCTGTATACTTTGTACCCTGATACTCCGTTCACTTTGTTCCAGCTTACTTTTACATAAGAAGACGAGTATTTTTTCACCGAAGGTTTCTTCACAGCTTTTAAAGTGTATACATATCCTGTCGTTTTTGAATCGCCTGAATACGTATTGCCATTTACCTTTACGAATGGTGTGACTTTAAAGCGATACCTGACTCCATCCGAAAGATTCATTTTTTTCGTAGAAGAACCGTTTGCACTGCTTGCTGCAATATTCCAAGATCCTCCGTACTTCTGGTATTCAACTTTATACCTGACAGTTGTCCCTTCCACTTTCTGTGTACTCCATTTCACAGTCACATCATCATAACCGCTTTCCGGTGTTAGCTCAGCTGTGACGGTTTTCTGAGCAGTGACAACAGGTTCATTTATTGTAAACTCTTTGATTACAATTCCGGGATAGCTTTCACTTCTTACAGTCAGTGCTGCCGTGCCCGGATACTTGTTGTCTGCAAATTCCTCTCTGTATTCAGTATTGCCCAGAACTTTTCCCTTGTATGTCACTGTAAATTTAGGCGTCTGTTCCGATCCGGTATACTTTATGGGCGCAATATTGCCGCTGCCGTCAGCAGACTCCCACTGAACGTTAATCAAATTCTCTGAATTTCCGACAGCCATCAGATGATTGCTGTCATTGGTGTAGTACATCACACCGTCATTTCCTGCAGATATCCCTGAAATACAATAGTTCTGCATGCCGCTCGCCGGCGTGAAATAATTTATTCCTGCCTTCACATCATATATGCCGCCAGGATAACCATTATATGTACAGTAGATATTATCTCCTGACAGCATAATGTATTTGGCATCTGCAGGAGTTTCATATGTCTCAGTAATTTCTCCGCTGTCAAGATTCACTGCCTGAACGCAGCCTTCTGTTCTGGATATGTATGATCCGACATAAGCTTTGCCGTCAGCAATTTCAGGGGTGCACGTTGACGGACCTGCAAGTTTCGCTTTCACTTCAGCCTGAATTTTTCCATCTGCTATTGTAGCTTCATACAGATTTCCTGCTTTGCCGGTGAAATAGTATTTTCCACCATTATATACCACAGTTGAACATATACTGCCTGAATCCTCAAGCACTTCAGTTATCACTTCACCGGTTATTTTATCATAAGCATAAAGTACTGCATTGCCATCTGATGGTGTATTGGCATCGTTTGTGCCGTTTGAAACAGAACCGAATACCACATAATCACCATATGCACACGCACCTGCCCAGTAGAATCCGCCTGTTTTTTCATTTTTACCATCACCATCAAGGTCGAGATTAACCGAATCTGTGATTTTCGTCACTGTGTAGTCATCAAGTGAAACCTTGGCATAAGTTCCTCCCGGAAAATCAGCATCTGCCCTCAGTGGTCGCCATGACCCCAGATATACGGCATTGTCCTCTTTACTGTAAACAGCAGGCGTAAGACTCTGATGACCGGACTGCAGCTTCGCGTCGGCATACTGCACGTTTTCAAGAGAAACCATTGTCTCCTCATCGATAATATCAAGTTTCGATGCTCCCAGCGGTACAAATACTTTCCCATCAGCAACAGTCGGAGCAATTTTATTGTATCCGACGCTTCCTGACAGTTCCGCTTTCGCCAGCACTTCACCAGTTGCTGCATCAAATTTATATAAGGTATTCCCGGATGCCATAAAAACGAAGTTTCCATCCGCTGCAGGGGCTGACACACCTGTCATTGCTGTTCCTGTACTGTCTTTGAAGTACCAGAGAAGTCCGCCTTCAGTCCCGTTTTCCGCTGCGTATGAAGCCCCGGCAGTTCCTGCGAACACTGTCGTCAGCATCATTGCCAGCACAATAACAAAAGATAATGTTTTTCGTCTGATTTTAACCACTCCCTTTACAAATTTCTTCCCAAAACACTTCAGGCTTCAAATACACTCATACCGTATTTGAGCTTGACTCTATCCAGCTTCCCGATCATTGGTTTCGCAAGAAGAAGCAGGAATATTACAGTCGCCGCCGCATGTATCAGATTGAAATATACTGCAGCAGAATATACCATAATCGCCGTTTCCCATGTAGGATCCGGCGTCATGACCAGTATCGTCCACAGATCCACTATAAGTCCGTATATAACAAAAGCCGCCACTGCTCCGAAAACCACAAGCCCTGTTTTCCTGAACTTATCCGGACATCTGTGGAAAATAAGTCCGGCAAGATATCCGACAACAGCCATTGCAATCATTTGCCATGGCGTCCACGGGCCCTGTCCGAACAGGAAGTTCGAAACAAAAGCAGACATTGCACCCACCAGAAATCCGCTTTCCTTGCCAAGTGCAGCTCCGGATATTATAACTATTGCCAGCACCGGCTTGAAATTAGGTAACATGAAAAAAGCTGCTCTTCCTGCAGTCGCCACTGCTATCAACACCGCAAGAATAACTATCTCTCTGGCTTTGGGCTTTCTGCGTTCAAAACCGACAAAAAAAGGAACCATCGCATACACTATAAGCAGAATACACACCGCCACATACTGCCTGTTATCGAACACATAGAATCCTACATATATCGTAACTGCAGCAAGAACTGCCATTACAAGTTCCAGAGCCACCTGACCAGCCGGTCTTTTTGTTTTCAGAACGTTTTTTTCTTTATCATATATATCGGTTTTAACCGATTTATCCAGCTTATCTTCCATGACTCCTGCAACATCAACTGAAACTGTATTTCTGTGTTCCTTAAGCAGTATTTTCTCTGCACTGAAACCGTCATATCCGCCTACGCCAGTATCACCATCAGAGCCGCTGCTGCTTTCTCCGTTTCCTCCCTGACATTTGTTCATCCTGACAAGCTCAACGATATCATCCACATTTACCGCATTCTCAAACACATGCCTTGACATTCTGTTGGCAGCTGTAGTGTAGAAGCTGTTTCCGGAAAAGAACTTCCTCGGAGTATTTACCGTTATTATCTTTCCGTCGAAAAACATTGCACATCTGTCAGCATACCTTCCACAGAACTCAATATCATGGGATACCATGACTATGGTCACGCCTCTGTTGCGAATATCCCTGAGTATACCTGCAAGCCTGAACTTGAACTCATTGTCAAGACCCTTTGTAGGCTCATCCAGAAACAGAATCTCAGGCTTCATAAGAAGCACTTTCGCCAGAGCCGCACGCTGCTGTTCTCCACCAGACAGATCGTACGGATGCATATCCAGAAGTTCATTAATCTTCACAACTTCTGCGATCTCCATAACACGTGCTTCTTTCTGATCATCTGTCATATCTGATCCTTCAAAACTTTCTATAAGATCAGCTTTTACAGTCTTCTCCACAAAAAGAGTCTGAGGATTCTGCGGAAGCATTCCCAGAATTCCTCTAAACAGATCCTTCTTTTTATATTTATCTAACGGCGTTCCCTTAATTTTTATCGTGCCGCGATAAGGTCTGTTAATACCGCCTGCCAGAGTAAGCGTTGTTGTTTTACCGGTTCCGTTTCCACCTACCATGCAGAACAGTTCCCCCGGATAAACTTTGAATGAAAGATCCTTGATAACGTCATCACCCTGACGTTCATACCTGAACCATACATCCTTCATCTCGATTACAGGTTCCTGAGATTCACTGACTTCATTGTCATCCGGCAATGAAGTTTTGGTGATACTGCAGCCGTCAAGGAGTTCTGTAAGCCAGTTCCTGCCCTCACGTACATTTACAGGACACGTCAGATCACGGCCTGTATTTTCCTGATATAAAATGGAATACGCCTGCAAGGGAGTCGGCATAGCCATAAACATCGGATGACCAAGCTGTGCAAGAATCGCTCCGACATTTGCAGGGATATCATCTGCAATCACTTTGCCATTATCTATAACCACTGCTCTGTCCGCCATAGGTATGACATCTTCCAGTCTGTGTTCTGTCAGTATAACTGTAGTGCCAAGCTCCCTGTTTATCTTTCTTACTGTCTCCAGAAAATCTCCTGCTGCTATAGGATCCAGCTGTGATGTAGGCTCGTCAAGAATCAGGACATCAGGCTGCATAGCCATTACAGATGCCAGATTAAGCAGCTGTTTCTGTCCGCCTGACAAATGATTTACATCCTTGTGAAACCATGTCTGTATTCCGAAAAAACTTGCCATTTCCGCAACTCTCAGACGTATCGTCTTCGTATCCATCCCAAGGCTCTCAAGGCCGAAAGCCAGTTCATGCCAGACCTTATCTGTAACTATCTGGCTGTCGGGGTTCTGCAGAACATATCCGATCCCTGAAGCCTGTATTTCCTGATCAAGTGTATCTATATTTCTGCCGCAGAACAGTATTTCTCCTGTTTTTTCACCATGAGGGGCAAGTACAGGTTTCAGATTTCTGAGCAATGTACTCTTGCCTGATCCCGACTGTCCGCAGATTACGATGAATTCTCCCGGATTAACATTAAAACTGATATCTGAAAGTGCCGGTCTGACTTTTCCCGGATATGTGAATGTCAGATTCCTGACCGAGAATGTTTCCATACCGCCACCTCCTTTAATTCAACCGCAACAGGAAAAAAACAGATCATAATATATGATGCACATGCTATGGATGTCATCAGGTCAAAATCTGACATAACAATCTCCGGATAAAATTCAATTGTACATTTTCCCGCTGCTGCCGCAATCAGAACAATAACTGACATGACAGAGAGAAAAACTGCAGCTGAAGCATCTCTCCTGTCAAATCTGTAAATAGAAAAAGTGCTCCTGTTTTTAAGACCATATCCTCGTGACCTCATGGAATCAGCAGAATCTATAGCATTTTCCAGAGCCCATGTCAGCATTATGGACATGATTTTAATTCCGTGTCTGGCTTTCTGCATCCAGTTTCCATTGGAAACATCCCTTCCTATACATTTCTGTGCATCTGAGATTTTTACAATCTGCATTTTAAAATTCGGTACAAATCTCATAACCATAGAAAATATCAGTGAGACCGCAGGCATTATTCTGCCGAACAGGTATACGAACTTATCACTTGTCATTATTCTGTTATAACATGAAAACCATAATAGAACAGCCGCGAGCATAAAGCCTGCAAGAAGACCGTAAATTACTGCTTCCATAGTCACCTGACTGTATTTCGTATAAAACAGTACCGTCTCACCTCTGGAATTGACAAGCGGATTTACCACTGTAAAAATCAGAATCATCGGTATTATGAAGCATATTACAAACCTGAGTGTGCCTTTTCCACCAAGCATTACTGAATATGTCAGTGCTGCAATAACTGCTGCCGTCAGGAAAACCGGATGTCTCATAAAAATACCTGTTCCGATGACTACACAGAAAAAACCGAAGTTGATTACAGGATGATAAGTTGAAAAAACACTGCGCATTTGTTTCATCCTTTCCGTTCTATATTATCCGATACTATTTAACATAATCCCAGACGATATTGTCTCCACTGCTCACTTTATAATTGCCGCAGCTTGTGTTTGGCTCACTGCCATTGACATAATATACCCACCCGCTGGAAGGACCTTCGTCAAACTCGTACCTCCCGTTAATTCCTTCAACATATACTCCGTATCCGCTGTTTCTGGCACTTACGCTGGCACCTGATCTCTTAAGTATATCGTACACAGTGTCTCCGCTTTTCATTGTTATCTTCTTACTGCTGCAGTAACCTTCTATACTTATATAGCATACCTTTGCAGCCTGAGTTGATTTTTTTGTTTCTTTTGCGGACGATTTATTCGATTTAGTGGTGCTTTTTGTGTTAACTGCACTGCTTGTACTTTTCTTTGAAACAGCCTTTGCAGTTGTTCCCTCAGTTTCAGCTTTTTCCTGAGGTTTCTCTGTATCTGACTGTTTACTACTTTCTTTTTTCTTTTCAGCTTTTGCCTCATTCTGTACTGCAGACGCTTCTTCAGATGCTGCAGTATCTGTCCCTGCTGTATCATTGCTTCCGCATGATATAATCATAAAAGATGTCAGTACTGCTATCATTATCATTACTGCAATCGGTATTATCCTCCGAACCCTTCTGCCTTTGCTGTCTCCTCGCATTTCTTTTCCTCCAACACAATATTTCCTGAACAATAAAAAAAGCCGAATACTATATTCCGCTTCTGATGTGCTGACAACTTAATAAGAATCACAACAGGTCCCACCTCAGAAGACTTACGATGCATGAACTGACAGGTCTACCGACTTAATCATCTGAATGTATATTCATCCTGCTTCCTACTTGGACACCTTCCCGGAGTTTACGACCCCAGTGGTCTGCTTTCACATGATCGGTAACGATCACTGTTTCGCCAATCCGTTCGTAGATATCACGGTTGCTGAGACACAGTGCCGGATTTTCACCGGCTTCCAAAAATGTCAATTCCTAAAGTATCCACTTGTACTTACATTTTAAATAATTAACAATATTCTGTCAACCGCATTTATGATTTACATACTATCTGCGACAAAATATCGGCTTATAAAAGGAAGCAGGGACGATATATAAGTTGTCTTGGCGTTACACATATCTGTCCCTGCGGATGAAAAGGCGTTTTAATAATCCGGGTAATAAAAAAAGCGCTGTCTTACCTCAGAAGACTTACGATTAAAGGAATGACAGGTCTACCGGCTTAATCATCAATCCTACTTGGATGCCTTCCCAGAGTTATACTCCAGTGACTTGCTTTGACAGGGTCCGTTATGACCTCTGCTTCGCCAATCCGTTCGTAGATATCACGGTTGCTGAGACACAGCGCCGGAATTTCACCGGCTTCCGAAAATATCATTTCTCACAATATTCAGTTTATAATTGCATTTTACTCAATTATCCCTCATATGTCAACTGTCTTTTCATCCTCCAATCTATAAACTCATTATCCTCTCTAAAGTAAAACAGAATATACAGAGCTTATACAATCAATGTTATTACATGTACCTGAACCTTTATATCCTGTCTTACTGCATTTATTATTTACTTATCTCCTCTGAAAGAGGAACATTATGGTGTCACAAAAAGGAAGCAGGGAAGATATATAAGTTGTCTTAGCTTTTTTACATATCTGTCCCTGCGGATGAAAAGGCATATTGAAATATCTGTAAAAAAAGGACTGCACTATCAAGTACAGTCCGTATTTCTGAACAAATTCATATTCTCATCAATAAACCAGTTTCCCGTGGATTGATATTCTCCTGATGCAGGTCTCCTGACTTATCAATCATCGTTCACGATCACCTTCCCGATTTCTCAGTGGCTACCTGACCGGCATAATCGTAAACTCCTGAATTACAGTGGCGGGTCCGCTCCGGATTCACACCGGATTCCCTCTTAGCTGCAGCAGACGCCGCAGAACATCGGAGTGATTAAATTGTACCTATAAACTATCATACGTGTGACTCTTTGTCAACCCATATTTAGCAGATTCTAGTCCCTTCAGGAACGATATCATCCACGAAGATGACCTGACATCCGCATGCATTATTTGTTCCTGCCAGAAGCATACCTTCACTGGTAACACCTGTAAGTCTTGCAGGTGCCAGATTTGCAACCACGATGATCTTCTTGCCTTCCAGTTCCTCAGGCTTGTAATCATTCTTGATGCTCGAAACGATTACTCTTTCCTTGATTCCGTCAAAGAGAGTAAGCTTATAGTTGCTGTGAGCCTTCCTGATTTCCTGACACTTCAGAATCTTGCAGACTCTCAGGTCCATTGCGAAGAACTGATCAGTAGTGATTTCAGGTTCAACTATAGGCTTGACCTCATCAGGTTCACCATAGACCTTGACCACTTCAGGTTCCTTTTCCGCTTCAAGAGCAGCCTTCTCAAGAGCTTCTTCTTCCTCTGTCTTAGGGAAGCTGAAGTCCAGCAGATGCATGAATCTTTCTTTATCTATAGCATAAAGGAACAGATAGAGACGCGGTCCTCTTTCCTTGCTGATAAGGAGCTTGTACACCTTCTTGAAGAACTCGCCCTGCACCTGCTTGAGATTCTCGATATCAGCTCCGAACACTTCCTTAGGAATGTCATAAAGCTTGGTATTGAGCGAATCCAGATCATAATCTCCCTCTTTGATAAAATCGTAGAGGAGAGCGATTTCTTTTTTCTCATCATCTGTAAATGTGTTATAGAAATCCCAGTCTCTCCAGCCTCTCAGCTTATTTGCTGTTTCCGGAGCACACTGGTACAACCAGTACTTGGCAAGCTCAAGTCTTGTATCGAATTCTTCATATTTGTACGGAGTTCCAATCTTCTCGAATACTGTTTCCATCATTGGAACATTGAAGTCTACAATGGATCCCAGCTGAACCAGTAATCCCATCGGAACAGTCTTGATGGTGTGACCTTCTACAAGGCTGTATTCCATTACTGAAGTGTTATGCTCATTTGCCGTACCATTCATATAGTCGTTATACATCTTGTCAAATTCAAAGTACTGGCGAAGGATACCGTCATCAAAGCAGAAATCAAATGCCTTCTTAGGGTCTGTCTTCGAATACAGCCATAAGATGATTTCCGGCTCATATATTTTGAGCAGAGTTTCCGGAGTAAGGTTAAGACCTGAAGATCCAGACATCTTACCTGTTGAGCCTTTGATTCCGATGAATTCGTATCCCTGGAACATTGGAGGCTCCCAGTTGAATATCTTCCTGCTGATTACGCTGCTTGTCTCATAGCTGCCACCAGGGCTTGCGTGATCCTTACCGCCCGGTTCGAAGTCAACACCTTCATATCTCCATCTCATCGGCCAGTCAACCTTCCAGGCAAGCTTGCAGTTAAAGTCTGATGTAAAGTTGAACGTGCCTTTATGTCCGCACTCACACTCATATTCTGCAACAGTGCAGTCATCGGAAATCGAAACAATCTTAGTTGTATCCTTACCACATTCAGGACAGAAAATGCTTACAGGGAAATATGCATCTCTTTCGCCTTCCTCTGCATCCTGTGTACGGAAGCTGTCAAGGATATCAAAGATTTCTTTTCTCTTCTTTATTGCTTCAATGATATCATCCTTGTACTTTCCTGATGTGTACATTTCAGTCTGATACTTGTAATCCATCTCTATTCCGAACTTCTTGATGGATTCCATAAACTCAGCTTCAAAATACTTGGCATAATTCTCATGTTCAGTATCAAACGGGTTAGGTACGTCAGTATATGGTCTTCCAATATATTGTTCCATTTTGTTTTCGGGATCAATAGCCTTGACATTAGCAGGAACTTTCCTGAATCTGTCATATTCGTCCCATGAGAACAGAAGCCTTGCTTTCTTGCCTTTTTTGATAAGTGCCTTGGCAACAAACAAGCTAGTTGCAATATCTCTGAAGTTGCCGATATGGATAGAGCCTGAAGGGCTTATCCCTGCAGCGCAGACATATTCTTCTTTATCGGGATTCTTTCTGATTATCCGGTCTGCTATTTTTTCCGCCCAATGCATAAAAACACCTCTCTCTTTTACTTGATTATTTCTAAAATTTCGTAGTTTATGATACCGTCAGGAATTTCAACTATAACCTTATCACCTTTTCTGTGTCCTATCAGAGTTTTTCCCACTGAAGATTCGTTTGATATCTTGCCGTTGAACGGATCTGATTCAGTAGCACCTACAATTGCAAACTCTTCTTCTATACCGGCATCAAGATCTCTGACTTTCACTTTGAGACCTACGTTTACGACATCCCCTTTAACGTCTTCATCCTGAACGATCTTAGCTTTACGAATCATAGTTTCCAGTTTATGAATCTTTTCTTCAAGTTCAGCCTGTTCGTTCTTTGCTGAATCATATTCTGCATTTTCAGAGATATCACCATATGAGATCGCTTCCTTTATTCTCTCGGCAACCTCTGCTCTCCTGACAGATACTAATTCCTCATGTTCGGCTACGATTTTATCATAGCCCTCCTTGGTTAATAATATTTCATCATTCATATTTTCAGTCATGTTCGTAAATCTCCTTTCGACCAATTGTCGTATCGAATTATTATACTTTAAAACTGCTCTCTTGTCAATGATTCCAACCCTTTGCATTATTGACATTTACCGTCTGCAATGGTATTGTAAAGATGCATATACTATTATATACAAGGAGGCACTAATTATGAAAATCAGCGGTGCAATTTTTGATATGGACGGCACACTTCTTGATTCAGCAGAAATGTGGCGCGGCGCTGCCAGCAGATATATAACTTCTTTACGCAAAACACCTGAATCTGATCTGGGAGATAAGACAAAAGCCATGACTCTTCCTGAGCTTTGCAGATACCTTAAAGAAACCTACCGAATCGCAACTACGGAAGAAAAAATAGCAAAAGGCTTTAACACAATAATACGTGAAGATTATCTGGCAAGTGTGGATATCAAAGAATACGTTCCCATTATTCTTGAGAAATTCAAACAGAAGGGCATCCAGATGTGCGTTGCAACTTCCACAGATAAAGAAATCGCCGATGAGATTCTGGCTCGTCTCGGGATCAGAGACTATTTCTTCCATATCGTCACATGTGAAGAATCAGGAGGCGGCAAGGCTGACCCGGAAGTTTTTGAAAATGCACACAAGCTCCTCGGAACACCTAAAGAGGAGACAGTGGTTTTCGAAGACGGCATACTGGCCATCAGCGGCGCTAAAGAAGCAGGCTTCTATGTTATAGCAGTAGCTGATGAAAGCGAAAAAGAAAACAAAGAAGAAATCAAAGCCCTTGCCGACAGATATATCGAAAGCTTCGAAGAACTATTATAGAATTTCAAAAAAGCGGGTATATACACAATGTGCATATCCGCTTTTTTTATGCATACTTAAATAAATACTTTCTCGATATTATTTGAATTCGTCACATAAACCATCGTCGAATAGCTCAGGTCAAATTCAATTATATCTCCTACATGCACTTCACACTCGGCATCTTCCACATCAAGAATCGTATGATCACTTGAGGCTCCTATCACTGATATTCCTTTCATTCTTGGAATAAGATCCTCAGGAAATGCATAATCGACTTTGCCAAGACCTATAAGCGCACGTTTCCTGATACCTCTGTCTTCATATGAAGGTTTATTGCCAAAAGCGTCAAACATTATTTCACCCACAGGATGAGTAGGTTTATCCTTCACTTCGATGACCTCTGCTCTGAGTGTAAATACATCCTTATGCATGTAACTCATATCATATCCCCACAGATCCTGAAGATCCTTTGCAAGCAATATCCCTTCACCTACTCTGAGCATGTTGACTCTTGGCGGCAGATTATCTTCAATGATCCTAGGAAGTGAGCTTGTGGCTCCTCCTGAAATAAATTCCAATTCCCTGCCTATCTCTGACTCTATTCTTTCTGCTATATCAACAAGCTCCTGAAGCTTTTCAGGTGTTGGTGCGATTGCTCCATAACATCCGAGGTTTGTTCCGACACCTGCGAGAGTGAGATTATGCATCTCGTATTCAACTCTGAGAGCAGTTTCCACCATCTCATCTTTATCCCAAAAGCCTTCTCTCAGGTCACCAAGGTCAGCCATCAGAATCACCTTATGATTTCTGTCCTGTCTGCCTGCCTCCTTATTTAGAGCCTCGAGGACTTCAGGTTCACTGTTAAGACTTATATCAGTTATCCTGATAACGTCCGGGACCTCTGTGAGTGATGGAATCCTTATCATCATCAGAGGATTCTGAATGCCATGTGCTTTGAGTGGCTCCAGCTGTTCAAGCCTGGACGATGCAATAAAACTGCAGCCTGCATATTCAAACTGTTCAGCACACTCAGGTATTCCTGTACACCCTTTAATAACACCTGCCACTTCAACACCTTTATCATGGCACATTCTCTGTATCCTGGAAATATTATTTCTCAATTTGCTGAGATCCACTACAAGCTTCGGATTTCTGCTGTATTTTACCATGATTGAATTCTACTCCTCCTTCTTATTCCCTTCTGCAAACCTGACCAGTTTATTGGAAGTATTCTTTACAAAATCGGTTTTTCTGTATTCGCTTCCAAGGATTTCACCCAGCGCCTCTTCATCCATTCTGATAGATGTCGCTATAACAGTATCCTGTGCATCGCTGCTGTCCTGCTCAAAAACAAAAGCCTCCTGCACAAACGATATAGTTGTAAGCAGATACTCGATTTCCTCTGGATAAACATTCTTGCCGTTTTTCGTAATAATCACGTTCTTTTTGCGCCCTGTGATATAGACATATCCATTATCATCAATATACCCCAGGTCTCCAGTATGGAACCACAATGCCTGTACCGCACACAGCGGCCAGATATGATACCGCCCACTGATAACAGTTTTCACCAATAACAGCTATTCTTTTACCTTTGAGTCCTTTTGCAATAAGTGCCGTTCCGAGATCGTTCACATCTTCAAGCATCTCCCTGTAGGTAATTTTTCTATACGGACTGTCATTTCTGTCTTTCTGCATGAATGCCGTATTATCCCCATAGAGCTCCGCGCTTGTTTCTATCATATGCTTGATATCCGTGATAGGCCTGCTCTCTTTATATTTTACATATTGACGCTGATCCGCTTCAATTCCAGCCGCTAAACCTTCAGCCCATTTCATCTTAACCGCTTTGTATTCACTGGTCATATCAGGACCTCCTGTTCAGTTTTTGATTATTCTTCCTCTTCTCTTACAGCACCGCCTGTTCTTCTTATTTTTCTCGTCGTAGTTTTCTCGAATTCTTCACTCCTGAGCTTGAATCGTTTAACTCTCTTGTATGTCGGCATCTTATCATTCACTTCTTCAATGGCTTCTTTGATAACATCCTGGATACCATCTTCGGTAACACTTCCCAAACGAGCTTCGAGTTCATCGTATGATGGATAGATTTCAGCCTTTACTACTGTATCATCATTCTTTTTATCGATAGTGCCGTACACCATAACTTCTTCAATGAGAGGATTTTCAAGAAGAAGAGCTTCAATTTCTTCCGGGAAGATGTTTTTACCGTTCTTGGTTACTATTACATTTTTCTTCCTGCCGCATATATAAAGGAACCCCTCTTCATCCAGCCTGCCGTAGTCCCCTGTATATAGCCATCCATCCTTGAGCACTTCGGCTGTTGCTTCCGGATCATCATAATATCCTATCATTACTGACGGTCCACGACATATAATTTCGCCTATACCGTCCTCATCCTGGTCTATTATCTTAACCTCTGTTCCCGGCATCGGTTTGCCTACGGAGTCAGCTTTGCTGTAATAGTCTCTGTTTACGGCAATAATCGGTGCATTTTCAGTCATACCATATCCCTGTATCATCGGAATTCCGAGAGCTTCATAATCACGGATTACATCAGGATTTATTGCCGCGCCTCCAGCTATGAACAGCGATACATTATTGCCAAGACTTGTATGAACCTTGGAGAAAATCTTGCGCATAACCTCCTGATTATTATACAGCTTTGTCTTTCGCGCCAGATTCATCATAGCCTTCATTTTGCCTGCCTGACCTGATGCTTCAGCCTGTTTCCATACCTTCTTGTGCATGGTTTCAAATACTGCAGGTACTCCAAGCATTACAGAAGCCTTTGATTCCTTCAGATTCTGCTGTATATATCTTAGACCCTCGCAGATGGCTATGTACATACCCTGGTACAGACCTGTAAAGACATGACAAGTAAGTTCATATGTATGATGCATCGGAAGCACAGAAAGACCTCCTCCGCTTCTGATTTTTACATATTTTGACATGTTATAGACATTTGCTGAGATATTCTTGTGTGAGAGCATTACACCTTTGGCCATGCCTGTAGTGCCTGATGTGAACAGCAGTGCACACATTGCCTCTCTGTCTATTACCACATCAATAAAGTCTCTGTTTCCTCCAAGGAGCAGAGTTTTTCCTTCTGATCTGATTTCATCCCAGTTAAGAACCCCTTCACCAGCCTCTGAAGGTTTCATGCATATCTTTACTGATGGTCCATCATCGAGACCTTCCAGAGATTCCATCACTTTTTTAGCCAGTTTGTTTGAAAAAACAATAGCTTCCGGTTTTGCTCTTTTTATGAGATTTCTGATCTCTATTTCAGTAAGCTCTTTATCAAGAGGAACTATAACACCTGTTCCATTGGTAACAGCAAGATATGTCACAACCCATCTGTAGCTGTTCTCTCCAATGACTGCAATCTTTTTGCCTTTCAGACCCATTTCAACAAACTTTGTTCCGAGAGAATCAATGTCTTCTCTGAGCTGCACGTATGAAATAGGACGGTATTCTCCCCCCGCGACATCTTTTTCCAGAAAGGCCGGTTTATCTCCATACATTTCAGCACTGGAACGGATAAGATCTCTCAGATCATTTATATAACGCATTTTATATAATACGTCTTTGTACTTCTTACTGTTCAATAATTAATCCTCCTTGCTTTCTGCCAGATACTCTTCAATAATTCCTGCAGCATCTTCAACGCAGCCATCGCAGCTTCTGAGCACAATGCCTGTATCCACACCTTTGATTTCTCTGCAGATGATGGAGTTGTTCATTTCTTGGAACTTTGCCGTAAGTTCTTTCATCTTTTTGTAACATACTTTCTTTGTTGCAGGAGCATCAAGGCAACCGTCGGATTCCTTCATGCCGATAACAGCCGCCATTGCTGATACTGCTCCGCACGTTCCCATAGTACCCATTCCGAAGCCAAACGCCTCCATGATTTCAAAAACTTCTTTTTCATCTTTTCCGAGCTGATCGCAGAATGCACACGCAACAGCCTGTGCACAATTGTATCCCTTCTTATGATTTTCTACTGCTTTTTTTGCTGCTTCCGACATTTTTCATCAGTCCTTTCTGCCATATTTATCTGCCAGTATCCTTGCTACATGCACTCCGCTTGCAGAGGCCTGAGACAATGAATGGGTCACTCCCGATCCATCTCCCAGAGCATAGAGTCCAGGTATTCCGGTCTGCAGATTTTCATCAACTTCAACTTTTGAATTATAAAACTTGACCTCAACTCCATAAAGCAACGTATCTTCATTAGCTGTTCCCGGTGCTATCTTGTCAAGCGCATATATCATTTCAATAATATTATCCAGCTGACGCTTTGGGATCACAAGGCTCAGATCTCCTGGCGTCGCCTGAAGAGTAGGTCTGGTAAAACACTTTTCCATTCTTCTGGCACTGCTCCGTCTGCCTTTCACCAGGTCTCCAAACCTCTGCAGAAGCACTCCCCCTCCC
Source organism: Clostridiales bacterium (assembly GCA_022763735.1). GTDB lineage: Bacteria > Bacillota > Clostridia > Peptostreptococcales > Anaerovoracaceae > Lentihominibacter. The sequence goes on along the minus strand of JALEQY010000025.1, from coordinate 3,032 downwards.
AGCATATTGGAAAGTCTTGCTATAGATTCTCCGTATTCATTGCTGTCCTCAAAAGGCTCTGTAAACTTGTTTGATACGAGAAGTGCAAAATTGGTATTCTCTGTTCTGAGCTCAGGATCAGCATAACTGTGTCCGTTCACCGTAACGATGCCATTAGTGTTTTCCGCAACAACCTCACCATACGGGTTCATGCAGAATGTTCTTACCATATCATTGTATTTATCCGTCTTGTATACAATTTTGCTTTCATACACATCATCCGTGATATGCCTGAATATTTCAGCAGGCAGTTCAACTCTTACGCCTATATCAACACGATTCTTTTCCTGTTTTATGCCGAACTTGTCACATATACTGGATATCCATTTTGAACCTGATCTTCCTGTCGCAAGCACGAGATCCCTGCATGTCAGTTTCTCGCCATCATCAGTTATTACAGTAAACGTGCCATCTTCCTCTATAATAACATCCTCTATCACTGTATAGAATCTTGTTTCCACTTTTTCTCTGCTGTGCTCAAACATTTTTCCAAGAATTTTTACATTCCTGTCTGTGCCAAGATGTCTTACCTTGGCTTCAAGCAGATGCAGATTATTTCTGAGAGCTGTTGTTTTCAGTTCCGAGCTTGCTGTTGAATACAGTTTGGCATCAGCGCCTCCCATACTGCACAGCACTTCATCAACATATTCCATAAGTCCTAGAGCCTGATCACGCCCTACATAATTGTGAAGATCTCCTCCAAACTGAGTAGTTATATTGTATTTCCCATCTGATAATGTTCCAGCACCTCCATATCCGTTCATAATATGGCATGGCTCACATTTCAGACAGTTTTTCGCCCCTTTTTTAATAGGGCAGAGTCTCTTTTCCAGTGGAGCACCTTTATCAATCATCAGAATTCTGGCTGATGCATCCAGTTTTGCCAATTCATACGACATGAACACACCGCTCGCTCCAGCTCCCGCGATAATGATATCATAATAATTACTGTCAGCCACATTAACCTCCATTTCATCCACTGCCCGATGGTGTTCCGGCAATGACTCTATTATTTATAACACTATTATGCATTCTTTGCTTTTCTGCGGTCATATGCCGCAAGATATCGCTTTACATATTCCACATCAGATGTACAGTCAATATATTCACTTCCGTATTTCTGACGTGTTTCTTCCCCTTTGCCTGTAACAAGCAGCAATGTCTTCTTCTCAACTGGCTCTATGGCCGCTCTGATTGCTTCCCCTCTGTCCTCGATCATTTCATAGCAGCAGTTCTGAGCCTCAACGTATTTTGCTATATCTCTGGATATCTGTTCAACAGGTTCCGCTCCCGGATCCTCTGCTGTCAGATATACCTTGCTGGCATACTGGCCTGCAACTGTCCCCAGATCTCTTCTCCTGAGCAGAGCTTTTTTCCCGGGACAGCCGAATATTGCCACTATTTCATAATCCGGATACTCCTGCTTCATCGAAGAGAACAGCTTCTCAAAGCTCAGTTTATTATGTGCATAATCAACGATTGCTATTATCTTCTGATCCTGTGAAGAATACATCTGCATCCTCCCCTTTGATCTTGCCCTGTATAAACCGGAATGAATATACTGTCTCGGGATTCCAAGTTTTACTGCAGCAATTATCACACCCATTGCATTTTCAATATTAAAAAGACCCGGCATAGTAAGTACAAATTCTTCTTCAAATTCACTGCAGCGTACCGTAAATCTTATCTCTCCATTTTCTTTTCTTATGTCATGAGCGTAATAATCAGCATTTTCATCTTCAAGGCTGAAGGTTATCACTTCTCCTGCATCCTTTGCCGCTTCAAGCACTCTTTCCCTGTCATCGGTATCCATATTGACAACTGCTGTATCTGTCTTCCCGAACATCAGAAGCTTGGAAGACAGATAGTCTTCATAATCCTCGTGTTCTATAGGGCTTATGTGATCCTCCGATATATTCAGAAATACTGCAACGTCAAATCTCATACCATCGACTCTGTGATATTTCAATGCCTGCGATGATACTTCCATCTGTGCATACTCTATACCGCAGTCAAGAGCGTTCCTCAGATAGTGCTGCAGTTCCATCGATTCCGGTGTTGTAATATGAGATTCTATCAGTTCTTTTCCATCGTAAATATCAATACCTGAAATTACGGCACTTTCTTTCCGTCCGTCTGCTTCCAGATAATCATCGACAATCGCTTTCATATAATATGCAGATGTTGATTTACCCTTTGTTCCGCCTATGCCCACAAGTTTCAGATCCTGCCACGGATTACAGTAGAACATGTTGGCAAGCAGAGGCATCGCTTTCCTGATATCACTGACAATAATGTATGGCATTTCTGTATCTGTCGGGTATTTTTTCTCACTGATATAGCATATCGCTCCACTTTTCAAAGCGTCTGCCAGATAATCTTCTTTGAATGCGGCTCCTTTACATACAAACAAAGTCCCTTTTACAGCTTCCTTTGAATTGAATGTCAGACTCTCTGCCTTCTGTTCTTCCCTGCCACAAAGCTCACATTTCACCAGAAGATTGTTTTCTTTTAAAATATCCGCATATTCCTGCAATGTATAGGATTTCATTTCCGACATATTTTTCCCTTTCTGCTGCAATCTGTATCAGCCTGTGCCTTTTTCGGCTTTATCTATAGTATTTCTTAAAATTGGAATACTGTTTTATGTGATTCTTCATCATACGTAGAAATCTCATAAATTTCATATCTCCTCGTTTGAAAACAGGATTTACCACTTTCCCTTCACTTATCAGTCTTTTCATTTCTGATATATTCTCAGGCTGTTTAACATATTTAAATGCTACCCTCTCAGGAACTGTAAGCCAGAGATTCTCTCTAAATCTGTCATCATATTCCAGTTCTGTGTTATATATGTAATCTTCAACAAAATATCTGGCTACATTGAATCCCGAACCCGTAACATAATAATTACTTCTGCCCTGTCTTGTATTTATCTCAAAAAATCTGTACGAACCATCACGGGAATCATATTTGATATCAAAATTCGAAAA
>JALEQY010000060.1 GCA_022763735.1 Clostridiales bacterium | reverse complement strand
AGCATCAGCACTGAAGGTAATCGAAGTAATGGAAAGAGACGATTATCCGGCAAAAGCAATGCACATCGCAGACAAGTGCGGAGCAGCATTCAAGGCTTGGGAAGAAAAGTATGAATGTGTTGGTAACGTAAGAGGTCTGGGCGCAATGATGGGTATCGAATTCGTAACAGACAAGGCTTCAAAGAACCCTGATGCAGCATTAGTAGCAGCAATCGTACAGGAAGCACAGAACCACGGACTGTTATTAGAATCAGCAGGTACATACGGCAACGTAATCAGATTCCTCTGCCCACTTTGCGTAACAGACGCTCAGCTGGATGCAGGTATCGAAATCTTCGAAAACGCTATCAAGACTTGCAGTGCAAAATAAGTTATACTATAATAAAGGTGTGGATTATCCTGTCCACACCTTTATTTTTTTTTTAAGACACAATTACAAAGGAGAACGATAAATGAAGAAAATCAATGTAGCGTTATTGGGATTTGGCAGCTTGGGACAGTCTTTTGCGAAGCTTCTTCTTGAGAAGAAGGATGAAATAGAAAAAATATATGATACTACTGTTAACGTAGTTGCTATAACTACGAAGACAAGAGGAAACCTTGTGGATGCATGGGGAATAGATCTTGAGAGAGTCCTGAATAATATCCAGGAAACAGGAGTAATTCCTAAAAACAACGAGATGATGCTTCAGAGAAATTCACTTGATGTTGCTGAAACAGTTGAATATGATGTACTGATCGAAATGACTCCTCTGGAGCTTGCAGCTGGTCATATAGCTACTAATCATGTAATGGCTGCATTGAAGAGAGGAAAGCATGTCATCTGTGCAAATAAAGGTCCGATTGCATGGCATTATAAGGAGATAGAAGCTCTTGCAAAGGAAAACAACTGTCAGTTCCTGTTTGAATCCACAGTAATGGATGGAACACCTGTATTCAGTATCGTCAGAGATAACCTTAAGCTCTGCAAAGTAACTGAAATAAAAGGAATCCTTAACAGTACCACAAACTATATTCTTCAGGGAATTGAACAGGGTAAGACAGCTAAGGAAGTAATAGCTGAAGGCAAAAAGAGAGGATTTATTGAGGCAAATCCGAATCATGATATTGAAGGCAATGAAGCAGCTGCCAAGATGGCAGCTCTGGCAAATGCGCTTATGGGTGCGGATATCACGCCAAAAGATATCGATTTCACAGGTATTAAAGATATAACGAAAGAAAAAATACAAGAGGCTTCTGCAAGAGGAAACGTTGTGAAGCTTATCTGCAGAGCATTTAATAAGGATGGTTCAGTACAGGTAAAAATAGGCCCTGAAGAATTAAGCAAAATGGACGTTTTTGCAACAGTAACGGGAACATCAACTGCTATTTCCATCACAACTGATCTGATGGGTACGATGACCATAATTGAGCAGTCCCCTGAAATTGAACAGGCAGGATATGGGGTATTCGCTGATCTGCTTACAATAATAAAGGGAATGTAAAATATGGAAACAGCAAAAGAAAGCTTTTTTAAGCGAAAGGACATAGAAATATCAGCGATGCGATATCTTCAGGATGCATTGTCAGCAATGGCGCTGGGATTATTTGCATCCCTTCTGATAGGTGTTATTTTTGACACTATAGGTGTTCAGACTGCAAATATTTTTGGTGACAATACAGTTTCGTCCTTTTTCGTAGAGATAGGAGCACAGGCAAAACAATTTATGGGTGCTGCAATCGGAATTGCAGTGGCATGGGGACTGAAAGCACCGCCTCTTGTAATGTTTTCAAGTGCGGTTACAGGAATGATGGGAGCATCGATGATAGGATTCGGCATAGAAGCTTCCGGAGGCCCCGCAGGTGCTTTTATTGCTGTAGCTATCGGTGTTGAATTCGGAAAAGCTGTTTCAAGAGAAACTAAAATAGACATTATAGTAACTCCTGCTGTAACGCTGATAACCGGTGGTATAGCCGCTAAACTGGTGGGGCCTGCCATAGGCTGGTGTCTGATAAAACTTGGAGAACTGATAATGACTGCTACAGAATGGCAACCATTTCTGTTCGGAATAGTAATTTCAGTATTAGTGGGACTGGCTCTGACAGCACCTATATCCAGTGCTGCATTATGCATCATGCTGAACCTTTCAGGACTTGCAGCCGGAGCTGCTACAATAGGATGTTGTGCACAGATGGTTGGATTCGCGGCTGCGAGCTATAGAGAGAACGGAGTCGGAGGGCTGGTTGCTCAGGGTATTGGAACTTCAATGCTGCAGGTGCCCAATATCATCAGGAATCCGTGGATACTGGTTCCGGCAACACTGGCAGGAGCTGTTACAGGACCTTTATCAACGTGCGTTTTCAAAATGACCAATATTGCTGTTGGTGCAGGTATGGGAACCTCCGGTCTTGTTGGTCAGATAGGGACCTTTACAGATATGGGCTTCACCTTTGATACTTTATGGAAAGTATTACTGCTCCATATCGTGATGCCGGCAGTGTTATCAGTGATATTCGACAGGTTGCTGAGAAAAGCAGGTAAAATTAAAGACGGAGATTATAAACTGGAGTTGTAAAATGAATATTTGGGATAAAGCTGTTGATTTCCACGGGCATACCTGCGGTGGACTTGCTCTCGGAGTGAGAGCGGCAATTGAAGCGAAGAAACGATTTGGAATTGACCGGGCTGAAGATGAGGAAGTCGTATGTATAACTGAAAACGATGCATGTGGCGTAGATGGTATTCAATCAGTACTGGGGTGCACAATGGGAAAAGGAAATCTCATTTATCATGGTACAGGGAAATTCGCATTTAATTTTTACAGCAGAAAAACAGGTGAGAGCTTTCGACTGATGGCAAGAGATAAGAAAGAAGGGCTGCATGGACAGGAATATATCGAATATGTTCTTACAGCACCTGTGGAAGACGTTTTTATTGAAAGCGATACAAAGCTGCCGCTGCCTCGCCCTGCCAAGGCGCTTAATTCGGTGAAATGTGAAATATGCGGAGAGGCTGCACCGGAGAACAAGATAAGGCTCATGGACGGGAAGCATGTATGCCTTGACTGTTATGAAGATTACAACAGAGGTTGGTAGACAGGGAGGAAACAGATATGATAAATGTTGCAGTTGTTGACGGACAAGGCGGCGGTATAGGAAGAGCAATAGTTGAAAAGGTAAAAAAAGCGTTTCCTGAGCTTAATGTGATAGCGTTGGGAACAAATGCAGTTGCCACAGGGCAGATGCTCAAAGCCGGTGCTGATGAAGGTGCAACTGGAGAAAATGCAATTATTCACAATATGCAGCATGTTGATATTGTTCTGGGAGTGATAGGTATTCTGACGGCAAATTCCATGATGGGTGAATTATCACCAGCTATGGCATCAGCGATAGGTGGGAGTCATACCTTCAAAATACTGCTGCCTATTAACAGATGTCACATTCATGTGGTGAGTGTAGGGGATGTTCCACTGGGAGAGCATATAGATAATGCTATAGATGCTCTGGATGATTACCTGAAAAAAATAAGTTAAAAATATAAAAATAGCGCAATGATATCAGACATTGAATGTTGTTATCATTGCGTTGTTTTTATGAAGCAGACTTTGATCTTGTGTTTAAAGATCATTGAATTTAAATGTTGAATTACCGTTTGCATAATCAGCAACAATCTGACCGGTCCCAACGAGCTTGTATTTGTAGGTTACAAGACCGTCAAGTCCTACAGGACCTCTTGCATGAAGCTTGCCTGTGCTTATTCCCACCTCGGCTCCGAAGCCATATCTGAAACCATCAGCGAATCTTGTGGAACAGTTCTGATATACACCGGCAGAATCAACAAGTGCCATGAATTTTTCTGCAGAATCTTTATCCTCAGTTATTATGCAGTCTGTATGGTGGGAGCCATATCTGTTAATATGATCGATAGCCTCATCAATGCTGTCAACGATTTTGACTGAGAGAATGTAATCCAGATATTCTGTTCTGAAATCCTCTTCAGTTGCCGGCTCGCATGGTATCATTGACATTGAGCGGGCATCACATCTGTACCGTATTTTGCTACCGGAAGCATCAGACAGCGCAGGAATAAGAATATCGGCGATATCTTTATGAACAAGAAGTGTTTCAGCCGTGTTGCATGCAGCAACGTATTGGGTTTTTGAATCGATGATGATCGGAACTGCCTTCTCTATGTTGGCAGCACCATCCACGTAAATATGGCAGATGCCGTCAGCATGACCCATAACAGGTATTCTGGAATTGTTCATGATATACTGTACAAACTGGTTGGAGCCTCTTGGTATAAGAAGATCCACATATTCATGGCATTTTAACAGTTCATCAATACCGGCTCTGTCTTCAATGAGAACAGCGAAATTTTCGGGCAGTCCTGCTTTTACCGCGGCATTATAGATTATATCAAAGAGGATGCGGTTGGTGTTTCCAGCTTCGCTGCCGCCTTTAAGTATGATGCAGTTGCCGCTTTTGATACAAAGGGATGCAATCTGTACAAGAGCATCAGGTCTGGATTCAAAAATAACACCGATAACACCGATAGGGCATGTTGTTTTTGTCAGTACAAGATCATTATCCAGCTCCCGTTTAAGCAGCTCCTTAAAGAGCGGGTCATCAAGATCTGTAAGGTCATTGATTCCTGCAATGCATCCATTAAGTTTCTGCTGATCAAATTTAAGTCTGCTGATTATCGGATCTGGCAGTGCGTTCTGTTTTGCTGCCTCCATATCAAGCTTATTGGCATCAAATATTGCAGTTTTGTTTTTGTCAAGTGCCCTGGTAACTGCATCAAGGGCACCATTACGTGTTTCCTCAGGCAATGATGCCATAATAAAACTGTCTTCCTTGACTTTTCTGACGTTATCCGTTAAATCCATTTTATATATCCTTTCTGTCAAAAAATAAATGTATAAACGCTTTTATCAGATGATTGATTTCCATATGGTTTTTCTGCGAATTCTGTTCGAGCACCAGAAACCCGCTGCTGTATGTCGGGTAAATGCTGAACGGGTCCGTATCTATTCCCAGTGCCTCAAGATCAGCTATTCCCAGACCTGATTGTCTGATCAGCGGAAGTCTGATGGTAAAAGATGAACTGTGTATATCAAAACTGATTTCTGCAGGTTGGTCGTTAAACATGAATCCTGCATAGTCAAAGGGATCTTTCCTTTGTTTGCCGGAAAAAATCAGGAAATCATGTTCTGTACGGATTTTTTCAATAATCAGAGGTCCTGCAGGAAACCCTAGGTGATACATGGCTTTATGAAAATCACATTTGCCTATAATTCTGATCAGCCTTGTGAGCTGCTGAACATCGTCACTGTTGTGAAGCAGTATTTTTCTCTCAAGTGATGCATCCCCTGTTTTTTCATATATATTATAGAGGTCGACGCTTTCACCGCCTGATATCTCGTCATTTCTTGTCTGCCACAGTCCCATGTAGTTTTCTACCGTTTTCTGCTTAAGATTCGGTACAAATTTTTTAACAGGTGAATGACCGTTGAGAACGAGGTAAAGATCGAGATTATAAGGAAGAGGTCTTCCTGCAGTGATTCCGTTTTCAGCCATTCTTCTGTAAATAAAAGGCATATCGAAATGTTTGCCGTTATATGTTATGACTACGTCCGTTCTGCATATTTCATCCAGATAAAGCTCTAGAGCTTTTTTTTCTTCACTTCGATTCTGAGCGAAAATCTGATGAACAATTTTCTCACGATTGTTATAGATTCCGCCCAGTATGAATCTGTTGCTTGAAGGGTTGAGACCTGTAGTTTCTATGTCGAGAACCCCGATATTCATATCCCTGAAATAGAAATCGAGAATTCTGCTGGTGTACATTGGTTCTTCATGTCTGATAATATGATGTTTCATAAGAAATATTATAACAGGTGTTTATGTCAATATAAAGTATAAGTGAATGAAGATTTTATGTAGATAACAAAAGAGACCTTATCGGTCTCTTTTGTTAAAAGGGGTATTGGGATTAGAGATTAATGAGGTTATCAGGGGGATAACCACAATCTGATTATAATGTAAAAGGTTGTAAAATGCAAGTAAAAGTCGAAAAAAAGTGGCTCGTGTTTTTGAATGTTATTCTGTGCGGCCAATTGTCGAATAAATCAGATATTAAATAATATTGTTTAAATATATAATGTTTGTAAAAGAGGGGTGTACCCGGAATATTACAAGATATATTACAGTAATGATTAATGGAGGAATGAAAAATGGAAGTTCTGAAAGTGTCAGCTAAATCAAATCCGAATTC
>JALEQY010000147.1 GCA_022763735.1 Clostridiales bacterium | reverse complement strand
CTTGCTGATAAACTGGATACTGTAAGCGATAAATGGCAGTGCGACGTGGCCATTGTAACCGTAGATTCTCTGGGAAACAAGACGGCAACGGAATTTGCCGATGATTATTTCGACTACAACGGATATGGATATGGTGATAATAATGACGGAATAATGCTGGTGATAAGCATGGAAAACCGTGACTGGGCCATAACGACACATGCTTTCGGGATAGAGGCATTCACTGATGCAGGACAGGAGTTCATCATGAACAAGGTCACTCCGCCTCTCGGCAATGAAAACTATTCCGAAGCTTTCGGCATATTTGCCGATCAGTGCGATGATTTCCTTGAAAAGGCAAGATCAGGGGAGCCGTACGATTCACATAATCTGCCTAAGGAATCTCACGCAAAGCTTTACATACTGTGGATAATACCGTGTCTGATAGCTGGAGCGATAGTAGCGTTTGTATTGACGATAAAAGAGAAGAGAAGCCTTAAGAGCGTTATGAAGAAAGCTGGAGCCAGAGAGTATATCGGAAAAGTTAAACTCAATGAGAAGCACGACAAGTTCCTGTACAGAAATCTGGATAAGGTGCTTATTAATAATGATGATGACGACAGCGGCAGTTCTACTCACGTAAGCTCGTCTGGAGAGATCCACGGAGGTTCATCCGGAAAGTTCTGATATTGTATATATCAGAATGCAGAAGTTACATTAAATGGTTTGGTGTTTTATTTAATATTGAAGAAAGGAAGAGAATATGAAAAAACAAATCAAGAAATTTGCGGCAATTATTGTAGTTGTGATGATGGTGATGTCATTTGCTTCGTGTGGAGGTACGGATATGTCAGACAGTCCTTATCTTGGCACCTGGACTGCAACTACAGCAGAGTATTCGGGGTTAGAGGTATCAGTTGAAAGTATTTTCGGTGGTGAATTTTCATTCACACTGAATGAGGACGGAAGCTGTAAGCTGATTGTCGGTGAGGAAAATGAGACAGGCAAATGGTCTGAAACAGAGACGGGATTTAACGTAGAGGATGAATTTGACTTTACGGTTGATGGAGATTCCGCCTCACTGGATTATGATGGTGTAAGCATCTATTTTGAAAGAAAATAGGCTTTCCGGGAAATAGAAAGCTTGAAAACGGTAAATGTGAATATTGCGGCGGTGCAATACAACAGATGAAATGAAACGTTAATTTGTGTGTTAATAAAAAAGGAGAACGCAAATGAGTAAGAATCTGAAAAAACTGTTAGTTGCAGTAATGGTAGTGATAATGGCACTGTCATTTGCAGCATGTGGCGGTGGTTCCGGTGAAGAGATTCCTGCAGTATCAACAGACAGTGGAGCAATTTCCGTAACACCTCTTGACATTCCGGACTATATCACTGAAGCAGAAGAAGGGGCAGAAGCGATTCTGATGGCCAAGGAAGGTGATGGAGGAGGCGCCGGAGCCTATGTATATATTGACGGATCCAAAACAGAGGGAGAAGACATTACCTGGGAAATGAGATGCCCATCCTGGAAATCCGGTGAAGAATACACTCTTGACATGATGCAGGCAGATCTTGGAGATGAGTCTGAATATACCAAAACTACAATCGGAGGTCAGGAGTATCTTGCTCATGAAGCAAACTCAACATCCATGTATTATTACACAGTAGCAAATAACCATCCTGTGCTGGTTCAGGTTATTGGCACTGACGAAATGGATGAAGAAGCTGTTATTAAGGCAATAGGATCAATAAAATACAATTATTAATTCTGAACAGGGAAACCAGAAGATAATGATACTTATCTCAAAGAAGTAGACTGATGTTGATGATCAAAGCTGAGATGTTGTATAATCATATGGTACAATAAAAGACTTTGATAGCAGAGGTATTAGAATATGACTACAACTGATGATAAGACCGGCAGCAGGCAATACGGCTTCGGGCTTGATCCTGTAAGAAAAAGAATACTGATAATATATGCTGTTATAATCATTCTGGGAGCTTCATATACTGTACTGATTTTTACGGCGGGTTTCGGGATACCCTGTCTCTTTAATCAGGTGACAGGGTTCCTGTGTCCGGGGTGCGGTACTTCGAGAATGGCGCTTGCCTTAATGCGATTTGATTTTCAGGAGGCATTCAGGTATAATCCGGTGGCGTTTGTTACAGTTCCGGTATGGGTACTGATAAGTACAGGGTGTTATATAGGTCGTCCTGCATTCCTGCGCAGAGGAACTGTGCTTCTTCGCATTTTCTATGTCAATGTTCTGGCATATATTGTTTTTGGTATAGTGAGGAATCTGATCTGATGTCAGGTTCCTTTTTACCAGCATTATCGTATGCCGATTGACTTTTTTATCTGCCTGCTTTAGAATTATAAAAGTTATAGTCAGGTATTGTCTGATCAGTTTAAGAAAGGAACAGTAATAAATGTACAACGATATGAACAACGAGCCGTATACATATCATACTCCTCTGGAGCCTCCTGCTCACGGCAAGGCAGTAGCATCCCTTGTACTGGGAATACTTGGTATTGTGTGCTGTGGCATCTGCGGTCTGATAGGGCTGGTGCTGTCGATATCAGCAAAGAACGAAGGCAACAATGAAGGTATCAGAACTGCCGGATTTGTTCTGGGAATAATCAGTGTGGCTGTATGGGCTATAGGTGTCGTATGCAGCATTATAACGGGAGCATTTTCCTCAGTTATATAATGTGATGACACATAATGAAACTCAGATGAAAAAAACAAGCTTGGAATGCAGCTTGTTTTTTTTGTGCAGAAGAAGCCGAAAACTGTAATTATCTGCCATATTCATATTCAAAGGAAGCCTGATGTGACTCAAAGGCGAAAAGAGTATGTCCTTTTCTGCTAAAACGGTAAAAGACTCTGCAGCAAGGGTTTTCATGTATTGTTCTTATCATGCTGCCTTCTGCAGGTGCCTTGAGAGGTCTGCCGGGTGAATCGTGAAACTTCGCTTCAAGTTCCAGATCACCTTGAACGATTCTGATACTTCCGTCCTGAAGCTGTAATGCTTTTGCACCAAGATAGGTGGCAAGTCTGTACTCGTGCCCTTTCCACAGCACGTATCCTATAATACCTGTGAAATGGAATCCTGCCAGAGGTATGTCAGCAGCAGATAACATCAGAGATCCCCCGGAGAAGGAGCATTGAGTCCACACGTATTCCTCCGAAAAGATCGGCCACGATCCCCTTCCCAGTATCCGGCGTCATCATAAAAATCATATCTCTGTCCGTTCAGATAAACTGTTCCGAAGACAGAATGCTTCATGCTTATTACGCTGTGCCGGCATTCCATGAAAGGTACCAGTGCAAAGGGCCCCATTATATCATATTTCAAAGGTGTCAGAGGACCGAAATCGAGCTTTGCATCGATGTTAAGACCCTGCGTGTGTATTGACAGGGAAATGCCGCTTTTACTGAAGCTGTTTCCATCGATGATAATGTTCATGCCGTCACGTCGGAAGTTATCAGCAGAATATGGAACTGTCCAGGATTTTTCACTGGTAATAATCTGGATTGAATAAGCACTCCTGTTTATTTCTGGTAAGATTTATCTGAGATTAAATATCCTTATTCTATAATAGTTTTTCCGTAAAACAGTATTTTTTCAATTTCAGCATCAGCGTTATACCAGACATAGCCGGCTGCAGGGCCGCCATCCAGCAATCTTTCAACCTGCTGTGCCGACAGCTTCATGTAACTGCTGTCAGGCTGTTCAACTTCGTCGGTAACGGTGATTGTCAGATTCCATTCGTAAAACCTGGCATCAGCAGCCAGTTTTTCATCAAGCATGTACTTGTCATATTCAGGATAGTCTGCATCGTATCCTGCAGGTGCGGTAGTAACAGAATTTCCGTTTCTGCTTATAATTGTCAGATATGAGCTGAAATCCTGAATGTAATTATCAGGGTCATAGTCCATGTCAGGATGCACATTTGATGCGAGAGGGTCACCGGCATCATAGAATTCTTTCACACCATCGCTGAATTTCAGCAGGAGCCTTGATTTTTCATATCTTAATACTTTGATAGAGCTGTCGCTTCCCTTGGGACTCAACGTAATATCTGATGTATCAGGGTCATATTTGTATGTTTCATAAAGGTCAGAGTCTCCTACGGGGCTGCCGCAGGCACAGTAGTATGCATAGCTTCCATCGTCTCCGAAGCTTATGGTTTCGTCACAGTATGTGAAATATACCCATTCATGATCCGTCAGGAATTCCGGGTGTTCTTCGGCCGAAGAACATGCGGCAAGGAATAAAACGAGGATGCTGCATATAATAGCGTAAATCAGTCTGAGCAGTTTTTTCATGATTTCCTCCATTCCGGCTGTATGAACGTCACTGTTTTCCGAACAGGATCTTCTCAGGTGTGATCGGCAGTGTGCGGTGCCATACGCCTGTAGCACGATATATTGCCTGGGCAATAGCCGGGGATGGCGTATTGATAACGATCTCACCGATGCTTTTGGCACCGAAAGGTCCGGTCGGCTCCCAGCTGCTTTCGAACTCAACATGCAGATGACCCATATCCAGTCTTGTCGGCAGCTTGTACTGCATGAAAGAGTTTTCTTCGATTTTTCCTTTATCGCTGTAAGTTACATCTTCATACAAAGCCATGCCGATTCCCTGTACAATTCCACCTTCAGTCTGTATTCGGGCCAGGTTTGGATTTATCGGTGTGCCGCAGTCCACTACAGCTGTATAGTTCAGAATTTCAACACCTCCGGTTTCGCGGTCGAGTTCTATTTCCACCATGCCCACCATGAAAGGCGGAGGAGATACAGGACTTGAGTGGGTAGCGGTGGCCCGCACGGCTATTTCGTTATTGCATTGTGCCTTATAGGCTATATCTCTGAGGCTGACCTCTCTGTCGTCTTCCAGGCAGCGTATCTTATCACCGCCGAATTCCAGTGAGCCGGCCTCACATGAAAGCATTTCGGATGCTATCTGACACAGCTGATTCTTAAGCTTGTCACATGCTATTACAACAGCCTGTCCGGTGATATACGTAGTTGAGGATGCATAAGAGCCCGAATCATATGGCGAAGAATCTGTGTCAACACTCGCCACAGAAACATCATCTATATGACAGTCCATGCATTCGGCAGTCATCTGAGCCAGGATCGTGTCGCATCCGGTCCCCATGTCTGCAGCTCCGATAGACAGGATATATCCGCCGTCATCACCCAGAGTAATTGTGGCCGAACCCACATCTACTCCTGATATTCCGCTGCCCTGCATTGCCATGGCCATTCCGGAAGTACGTACTTTGCCATCGGGCATTTCACGTACTGGGAATTTCGCATCCCAGTCAAAAAGTTCTCTGCATCTGGACATGCAGCGGTCAAGGGCACATGCGCTGGTGGTTTCACCATAATATGCAGGCATGGACATGCCTTCTCTTACCATATTTTTTTCACGTATTTCTACAGGGTCCATGTCGAGTATGTCAGCAAGTTCATTTACCGCTGATTCAACTGCGAAAATCCCCTGGGTAGCGCCATAGCCCCTGTATGCACCGGCCGCCTGAGTGTTGGTGTAGACTACATCATAAGCGAAACGGAAAGCTTCCAGTGAACCGGTATATAAAGGAATGGATTTGTGTCCGCTCAGACCTACAGTCGTAGGACCATGCTCACCGTAAGCTCCGGTGTTGGACAAGGTGTAAACGTCCATAGCACGGATCCTGCCGTCTTTATCTGCTCCCAGCCGAACCCGGACTTCCATTTCATGGCGGGGGCTGGCTGCAATCTGTGATTCCTCACGTGAATAAACGATTCTGGCAGCCTTACCTGTTCTATATGTTACAAATGCGGGGTAAACCTCGGATACGGCTGACTGTTTGGCACCGAAGCCGCCGCCGATACGGGGTTTTTCTACGCGTATTTTACTTTTAGGTATTCTCAGAGCATGGGAAAGAATTCTGCGCATATGAAAAATTATCTGTGTGGATGCCACGACATGGAGTCTGCCGAAGTGGTCCATTTCAGTATAGGTCCGGAAGGTTTCCATCATTGCCTGCTGGCAGGCTTTAGTGTGGTATGTCCTGTCAATCACATAGTCACAGGAAGAGAGGACAGCCTCGACATCGCCGTCTTCGGTGGAGTCACAGGCGCAGAGATTGCGTCTGTTGTCGGCACCTACCGGGCATGGGGCTTCCCAGTTATCTTCAGGATGTACTAGAATCGGATTGTCCTTTGCAGTACGGAAATCAAGGACGGGTTCAAGGACATTGTATTTCACCTTGATGAGCTTCATGGCTTTATCCACGCACTGTTCGTCATCACCTGCAATGATGGCGACAGCATCGCCTGTAAAGCGCACGCGGCGGTCCAGTATCAGCCGGTCATAGGGCGACGGCTCAGGGAAGGTCTGACCTGCCTGGGTATAGCGGGTCTGTGGTACATCCTTATATGTAAAGATACATTCAATGCCGGGAACTTTCATGGCAGTTTGCGTATCGATATCTTCAATCAGAGCGTGGGCGTGAGGGCTGCGGAGGACTTTTACGATAAGACAGTCTGATGGTGTCAGATCATCCATATATGAGGGCTTGCCCAGAAGCAGCTGCATAGAGTCCTTTTTACGTATGCCCCTTCCTACTGTTTTGAAATTATTATTATTCATGATTGGACTCCTTTCTTTCGATGCTTCGGTTGTCCAGATATGCCCGTATTCCGCGAAGCTGGCCTTCGTAGCCTGAGCATCGGCACAGATTGCCTGCCAGATAAGCTCGGATTTCATCATCTGTCGGATCAGGTATCTCACGAAGCAGTGCAATGGTGTTCATCACAAACCCCGGGTTGCAGAAACCGCACTGATCAGCACCCTGGTCTGCAATAAAACCGACGAAATCAGAAGCTTCTTCCTGGAGTCCCTCCAATGTCTGGATAGAATGTTCATGGGCACGTGCCGCAAGAACGGAGCAGGAAAGAACCGGAACTCCGTCCATCAGTACTGTGCAGAGCCCGCAGTTTGAGGTTTCGCAGCCGCGTTTCACACTATAGCAGCCTTTGCTGCGCAGCAGATCTATAAGCAGTGTGTCCGGATGGACGCTTGCCATAATCGGTTTGTCATTAAGTGTCAGTCTGATTTCCATTGGCTATACCTCCATATCTTCAAGCTGTTCCATTGCACGGCGTACAATGACTCTGCATATCTGCCTGCGGTAGTCACTGCTGCCTCTGAGGTTAGTTCCGAAGGTCAGCCGGGATACTGCATATTCGGCCGCTTCAGCCGGGTCATCAGGCAGCTCGCGCACTATTATAGCTTTGCCGGGGCGTGCTCCCACTGAGCAGCATACGGTATCAGCCGTTTTAGACACTGCACAGGCGAGTACGGGAAAATCCGTTGAGGCATTGCGCTGTGATCTGTAGACTGTAGTTCTTCTGACTTTGGGAACAATGATGCGAATCAGCAGGTCTCTGACAGTTCGCGGCATATCAGCGAATTCTTCAATGCTCATAATACCGCGTTCATACAGTTCTACCTTTGCATCTATTGCCATAAAAAGAGTCAGAACGTCAGAAAATCCGAACCGGCCCCAGATACTGCCGCCGATTGTTGCCAGATTTCTGAACTGAACGCCTACTATGTGAGCCAGACTTTGTGACAAGGCTCCCTGGGTCAGGTCATTGAGCCCATCGTGAAGCTCAAGCTGTCTGAGGGAAACCATGCAGCCTATGCGATATTCGTATTCGTTTTCTTCTATTGTATCAAGATGCAGATCCTGAAGATCAATGGCAGTGTTGACGCTGAGATCCTGCATTTTGAGCCACAGCATACCGCCGATGATCCTGTTTTTTTTCTTAAGGCACAGTTCATATGCCTCTTCAAGTGTTTCAGGTCTGACATATTGTCTGATTTTCAGCATAATGTCACCTCCGTGGTTTTGTCATGTACATTATATCAGCTGCAGGACCAAATCGGAAGAGGGCATAAACAATTGAACTGATGCAGTTTTTATATTAAAATGGGAATGATTACAGAAGGGAGAATCATATGG
>JALEQY010000132.1 GCA_022763735.1 Clostridiales bacterium | reverse complement strand
AGAAATATGTTACCATATCTCCCTGTGAGCTCTTACCTCACAATTTCAACCTTACCACGGCATTACCCGTTTCGGCGGAATGTTTCTGTTGCACTTTCCCTACAGTTACCTGCGCCGGACGTTATCCGGCATCCTCGCCCTATGGAGCCCGGACTTTCCTCATGCATACCGAAGATGCACGCGATTGCCTGTCTTGCCCAATGAAACAGTATACCATATAACTGTCACAAAAGTAATACTTCTGCAGAATTTATTCTGCTTGTTTTTTACATAATTACAATCAGTTTATCAGAGCACCTGAAACGGATCCAGATTAACCTCGGAAGCAATTACCTCAACTTTATCTCCCATCAGTTTTATAAGCTTTTTTTTCATTTCCGCACCAAAGAACTTCTCAGTCCCATAATGTCCTGCATCTATCAGACAGATACCCAGCTCACGCGCAGTCTGAGCCTCATGATACTTCACATCTCCTGTTATGAACAGCTCGCAGCCTGAAGCCGCCGCCATCTCCATCAGATCGGAGCCTGCACCGGTACATATTCCTACCTTGGAAATATTAAGATCCAGACTGCCGACTGCCTTTATCTGACGCAGACTGAGTTCCAGCTCACTCGAAACAAGATCCAGTACCTGCCTGAAGCTTATCGGGTTTCTGAAACTGCCTGTTCTGCCGATATCAGCCTCGTCAGCATTTTCAATCATCCTTGATGCGGAACACACGTCTTCGCCCCGCAGATTTCTGACAGAAATCAAACCAAGCCTGTCAGCTATGATATCATTATTTCCACCTCTTACCTTGTCAAAAGGCGTATGACATGAATAAACCGAAATTCCCGAACCCACCAGATCCATAAGCAGTTTTTCTCTGTAATTACCCGTGCATAGTGATCTTACCGAACCGAAAATAAGCGGATGATGAGACACTATCATATCTGCATTTTCATCCTTTGCCTCTCTCAGAACTTCATGATTTATTTCCAGACATGTAAGTATTCTTTTTACATACATATCCTCATAGCCGATCAGAAGTCCGCTGTTATCCCAGCTTTCCTGAAGCTCCGACGGCACTGCGTTCTCTATTGCTTCTGCAATATCGCAGACTCTGACATCACCGGTATAATGTATTCTGTTTTCCATTTTCATATTCCTCCTTAAGACGGAGCAGATAACTTATATCTTCACATATTCTGTCCTCAAGCTGCCTGTTTCTGATTTTTGCCATCCTGACATTGCTCAGTTTTTTTTCTTCTCTCGCGATATTCCTGCACAGAAACTCACTTACAGGGCCTTCTGCTCTGATTATCCACGGAGGTATTCTCCAGAGAATATCATCGCCATCCGCTGCTTTCATTCTTTCATCGCACTGCCGGAACAGACTTTCGCCATAATAACTGCTGTCAGAAACATCAGGACTCAGAACTGTAATTATTTCCGGTATGTAATCTCCCTCATACACCAGATCTTCCGAAATAATACTGAAGCCGTTTAAATACAGCCATTTTCTAAGATACCCCTGCCCTATACGCGGCTGAAGCACAAATCTGCGTACTGAACGTGTAATGTCCATATCTTCAGCCATAATATCACGGATAAGCCTACCTCCCATGCCGGCTATAACAACAGCCTCAACCTCACCGCGTGACAGGATCTGCAATCCGTCACCGGCTCTGAATTCAAGTCCGTTTCGTATTTCCTCACTGCAGAAAGCAGCATTCATTCTGGCTTTACCTAGTGAAGGCTCACTGATGTCAGCCATTATCACCCTGCTGCATATGCCGGTCTCTTTGAGATAAATTGGAAGAAAACCATGGTCCGTTCCGATATCGGCCATGGTCTCCGCAGGTTTTATTCTGTCTGCAATTATCTGCAGTCTGTCACTAAGTTTAATCATATTATTCAAGATAATCCTTCAGTTTTTTGCTTCTGGTAGGGTGTCTCAGTTTTCTCAGTGCTTTAGCTTCAATCTGTCTGATTCTCTCTCTGGTCACATCAAATTTCTTGCCTACCTCTTCAAGAGTTCTTGCTCTGCCGTCTTCAAGACCGAACCTGAGCTTAAGCACCTTCTGTTCTCTTTCGGTGAGAGTTCCAAGCACATCCACCAGCTGCTCCTTTAACATGGAAAAAGCTGCAGCTTCAGCAGGCGCCGGTGCATCATCATCAGGGATGAAATCTCCCAGATGGCTGTCCTCTTCTTCTCCTATAGGAGTTTCCAGAGAAACAGGTTCCTGTGCTATCTTGAGTATCTCACGCACTTTTTCCACGGAGATTCCCATCTCTGCCGCTATTTCATCAGGGGTAGGCTCTCTGCCTTCCTCCTGAAGAAGCTGCCTTGACACTCTGATAAGCTTGTTTATAGTTTCCACCATATGGACAGGTATCCTGATGGTTCTTGCCTGGTCAGCAATTGATCTGGTAATCGCCTGTCTGATCCACCATGTCGCATAGGTACTGAATTTATAGCCTTTTGTCCAGTCAAATTTATCTACCGCCTTTATCAGACCCAGATTTCCCTCCTGTATAAGATCAAGGAACAGCATTCCTCTTCCCACATACTTCTTGGCTATACTTACTACCAGTCTCAGGTTTGCTTCACACAGCTTCTGTTTAGCGTACTCGTCACCTGCCTCCATTCTTTTGGCAAGCTCTATCTCCTCCTGTGCTGTCAGAAGCGGCACTTTACCTATTTCCTTAAGATACATTCTGACAGGATCATCAACTGCTATACTCTTGGATATAGTCGCCTCCAGATCAATTTCCTTTGCCCCGGGGTTATCAGCTATCACAGCCTCAACTTCAGGATCATCAACATCCTCATCTTCTATTTCCATGAGTTCAAGATCATCCGGTTCACTTTCAAAAACGACCTCGATACCTTTTCCAACAAGGGCGTCATATATTTCCTCCATCTGATCCTTATCTATCTCGGCATCTCCAAGTCTGTCCGAAATTTCAGTATATGTGAGAGTTTTCCTGTTTTTGCTCTCCGCTTTGGCACTGAGATCCTTGATTACCAGATTCTTTGTTTCGTCATCCAGTATATTGTTATCGATATTAATTTCACCAACCTCAGCAATCCTGCCTTTACCATCGTCTTTTCTTGTAGAATTTTTATTTGCTGTTTCTTTTTTCACTGTCTTTTTCTCTTTTTCTTTTGTATTATTAACTGCCATGCTACTCTGCCCCCTTATTTCTTGATTTTTTTCTGTATATCCATAAGCTGCTTCGTCAGCTTGACAATTTCTTCGCCGTTTTCATCCTCATCTGCCATAGATAATCTTGTAATTATCTCATTTTCCTGCTTCTTCAGCTCATTCAGCCGTATTCTGTCTATACAGTCATTATATATAGAATCTTCCCTGCCTTGCGGAATAATCTTTGAGTTTATCATATCAAGTGCTTGCACCGCATCTTCATCAAGCAGATCCTTAAGTCTGTTTATATCAAAGGGCCTCTGTCCATCATCTGCAGCCAGCAGATTTCTGTGAATATTTATACCTGCCGTACTTCTGAAAGCCTTGTCCGATATATCATCAGGCAGATGTACAAACTTCTCATCCAGAAGCATCAGTTTTATCATATCCTGCTCCACCAGCGGCATCTGCTCTTCATAATCCTTTAAATCTGTTGAAGTTTCAATACCTGCAGGCATTTTCTTTTCCTGACTATTATTGCCTGAATACTCGAATCTTATAGCACCCTCGGATATTCCTGTATCGGCTGAAAGTTTTTTTATGTAAAAATCTGCCTCTACCGGCTTCATTGACTGTAGAATCCCGACAGCATCCCTCAGAAAATCCAGTTTCTGCTGTTCATCATCAAGGTCATATCCCGCTTTCGCGAATTCAAGCTTGAAATCTCCATAAGGCAATGCATTATCCATCAGATCGTAAAATGCACCTCTGCCATTTTTCCTGATAAACTCGTCCGGATCCTTGCCATCGAAAACTCTGAGAACTCTAGCTCTCAATCCCTCTCTGTACAGTATATCTATACCTCTCATAGCTGCATTCTGTCCCGCCTGATCCGAATCATATGACAGCACAACATTTCTGGTGTACCTTTTTATCAGCCGTGCCTGATTCTCAGTAAGTGCAGTTCCCAGAGAAGCCGATACGTTTCTCACTCCCGCCTGATACAGTGAAACCACATCCATATAACCTTCTACCAGTACAATCGAATCCTCCCGGCTTACATCCTTTCTCGCAAGGTTCAATCCGTACAGATTGTTCTTTTTCTGAAAAATTCCCGACTCCTGTGAGTTCAGATATTTCGGTTCTCCGTCTCCTATTATCCTGCCGCCGAAGCCGATAACCTTGCCTGCGGTATTTATGATAGGAAAAATCACACGATCTCTGAACTTATCGAAGCATCGATCCTTTGACTTCGATATGAGTCCCAGTTCAAGCATTTTCTTCTCGGCAACTCCTGCAGCTCCGAGGAAATCATAAAGACTTGTCCATCCATCGTCCGCATATCCGATCCCGAATTTATTCATGGTTTCTTCTGAAATGCCGCGGTTTTTCATGTATGTATAGCCTTTGTTGGATTTCTCACGCATCGCTTTATAGAAAAAGCGTGCTGCCTGCCGGTTTATCTCATAAAGCTCGTCTTTATTCCGGTTGCTTCTGAATGCACCATCCAGGCTGATGCCGTATTCTCTGGCAAGCATCTCCACCGCACCTCTGAATTCAAGATTGTAATAACGTTTCACGAATGCTATTACATCTCCTGTAGCTCCGCATCCGAAACACGTAAAAATCTGCTTAGTCTCAGAAACAACAAAAGAAGGTGTTTTCTCATTGTGAAAAGGACAGACGCCTTTAAAATTACTCCCGGATTTTTTCAAGGGAACGACTCTGCCAATGACATCTACAATGTTACACCTGCTTTTAATTTCATCAACTATATTCACCTGATTTTTTGTGCTCACTTTTGCCCCTCTTGAAAATACTCGTTACAGTTCTATATACGACAAAAGTCATCATATTCCTTTTTTATTTATGAAAAAAAGAGCAAAAAACATGTGCGTTTATACTGCTATCTCCAGCCTTTTGCAACAAACAGCTCATTATATGTATTAACAGCATATCTGTCCGTCATTCCCGCGATATGATCTTTGACAAGATCCTCCATCGGAAACTCGTCCACCATTGAAAGCAGTTCCTCTGACAGGCTTTCAGGATGGTCAAGATAGTATTCATACAGGGAAGTTATTATTACACGTACTTTACTTACATCCTCCGCACGTTTAACCTGTTCATTGTGATACACATTTCTGAACATATATGTCCGAAGCTCATTCATTGCCTCCGATTTTTCCCTGCTCAGTTTTGCTTCAGGTCTGCCGTAGCTGTTCTCTATCATATCCTTGACAAGAGTATCTATCCTTTTCTTGTGAGTGTCGCCGAGAACTGCGATGCTTTCTTCAGGAAGATCATCAAGAGTTATGATTCCGCTGCGCATCGCATCATCTATGTCGTGATTGATATAAGCTATCCTGTCACTTGTCTTCACCACCTGACCTTCAGGAGTCTCAGGCATTGTACTTCCTGTATGATTCAGTATGCCGTCTCTTACCTCAAATGTCAGGTTCATACCTCTTCTTGAGCTGCTTCCCGATTCCAGCAGATCAACCACCCTCAGACTCTGCACATTATGCCTGAATCCACCCGGGTGTATTTCATTCAGAACTTCTTCACCACTATGTCCGAAAGGAGTATGACCCAGATCATGTCCCATAGCTATGGCTTCCGTCAGGTCTTCGTTAAGACCAGCTCCCCTGGCAATTGTCCTGGCAATCTGCGATACTTCTATGGTATGTGTCAGCCTCGTTCTGAAATGATCGCCCTCAGGTGCCAGAAACACCTGGGTCTTATGCATAAGCCTCCTGAATGCCTTGGAATGTATTATCCTGTCTCTGTCCCTCTGAAAATCAGTTCTTATGCTGCACTTTTCCTCTTCTGTCATGCGCCCTCTGCTGTCACGCACTTTAGTCGCATACTTCGAAAGATTTGTATATTCTCTCTGCTCGGTTTCTTCTCTGTATATCATTGTGTTCCTCCATGAGTCTAATATTATATACTTAATCCTGTAATGTAAAGTTATTTATACAGTCAACCTTATCTTTCAGTTCGGGATCCACCATATGCAGCAGTTCAAGAACTTTTTCCTGCAGACGGTTATCGAGGAAAAAAATATCAGCTGCAATAGCATCTGCCAGATCATTCTTTTCCTGTTCATCAAGAGATCGGTAGAAATTCCCTGCCTGAATACATTCTTTCATTCTGCCGCACCCCTTTCCACTGCAGATATCCTGCACACATAATCGATAATCTCAGAAAAGTCATCCCTGTACAGTTCTATTCCATCCATAATATTGCCAGGAGCAAAGCATACTCTGTCACACTCTTTTCCGCTCCATCCCAGAACTTCCGTCAGCTTCATCATGCCTACAGGGACAGGTCTGCAGATATTCTCATTCCAGCACAGGGTTCCTCTGGTATAGTCAGGATGTGAAATGAATTTATGGTCAGCCACCTGAACCTGAAGCTCAAAAGCAGGAAACCTGCCTTCTTTCACAGCTGCCTCCATCTCCTCATGTGCTGTATCCGGGTCAAAACCTGCCATAAATTCCGCTGAGATCCTGCTCATTTTTCTTTCTGACTGTTCAGAATACTCTTTTTCTGCACCTGATACCGGAACCCATCTGTAGCGTACCATAATCTTATCCTCATTATTTCCTTTCCAGATATAAGTAAACACGCAGTACCAGCTGCTTCTGATAAACGAATCCGTTATTCCCTCGCATGAATAAAGACGGAGAATACAGTTCACCGCTTCAGGATGATCAACGGCCAGCTGCCATAGCCTGCTGCTGTTTATCCTGTCAAAATATGTTCTGCATGTCAGTGCACCGATAAGCTCTCTGAGCATTTTCTCTCTATTTATAAAAAACACCGGGATATTCTGGCTTATTATATCATGTTCATCATGTTTTCCGTGAAACTTGACCGCCATGCCTTTTATATTTCTTCTTGTATCGGCAGTCCCCTCGTCTCCGAGCATTGACGAAAATCGCACAGTTACCGGCACTGTTTTTTCAATATCGTCAAATACTTCCGCTCTGGTATACTCTGTCATCGGCATATAAGGCCTGAAAAAACCCCTTAGATAAATGCCTTTTTTATATAAAAGTCTTGGTCCCGGTTTCCCTGCGATCATTCCATGAATTTTCTCCAGCAATAAAAAATCTGTCATACACACCACCTCACAGTAGTATATGCGACAGATATGTTTTATGTTATTGCACTCCCGTATGTCCGAAACCACCTTCTCCGCGTTCGGTTACACTGAGTTCACCGGTTTTCTCCAGTTCCACACGCTCGTATCTTGCTGCGACCATCTGTGCGATCCTGTCGCCGTTATTCACTGTAAATGGCTCTTCGCCCCAGTTGATAAGCGATACTCTGATTTCTCCTCTGTAATCGCTATCTATCGTTCCAATGCCGTTGGTCAGTCCGATCCCGTATTTTACGGCAAGTCCGCTTCTGGCTCTTATCTGCACTTCACATCCTTCAGGTATCTCCAGATATATCCCTGTCGGTATCAATGCTCTCCTGCCCGGTTCAATAATCACAGGCTCAGCCAGAAAAGCTCTGATGTCCATACCCGCTGAACCTCCGGTTTCATATTCAGGCAGAATGCCCGAAACAGTTTTTATCCTTATTTTCATCCTCTGACATACCTTTCAAGATCAAATTCCTTACCAGTAACTGATGCTCCGCAGTATGATGAATAATCTCCGATCATTTCAGCGGCTTCAAGAACATCTCCCCTTGTCACACTGTCAAACCCGGCAAGTACTTCATCAGGCATATAGACCTTGCCAAGCAGCAGCTGATTCTTGCCGATGGAGAACATCCTGCTGTTGATATTCTCAAGACCGAAAATATATGAACTCTTCATCTGCTCCTTTGCCATCGAAAGTTCTTCATCGGTGACACCATCTTTTCTCAGCATATCAAGTTCATACCTGATTGCATCAAGAGTATCTTCCACCTTATCATGAGCCACACCGGCATATATGCTGAAAAAACCCCAGTTGCTTGAAAAAGAGTTCATTGAGCACACAGAATATGCCAGTCCCTTTTCCTCCCTGATATTCTGGAACAGTCTCGAGCTCATGCTTCCTCCGAAGATACTGTTCATAAGCACAAATGCATAATATTTTCTGTCATCAAGTGCCACACCGGGTGTTGCCAGACATATATGTGTCTGTTCTATATCTCTGACTTTGACATCAAAACTCTGTCTGTACGGCAGAAGGTGTACATTATCAGTTACTTTTTCAACCCTCAGAGCATTCAGGCGCTCCTCAAACATTTCTCTTATTCTGTCCTCATCGAAGTTTCCCGCAACAGCTATCACGATACTGTCTCTGGCATATTTGTCATTAAGATATCCGGTAAGTTTCTCTCTGTCTATACCCGCCAGACTTTCCGGGGTCCCCAGTATACTTCTTCCAAGCGGGTTTCCGCTGGAAACAAGTTCGGAAATAGTGTCATAAACATCATCATCCGGACTGTCCTTTACCATCTTGATCTCTTCATAAATCACCTTTCGTTCCTTGTCCATCTCTGCGGGGTCAAATCTGGATCCTGTTATCATGTCGAGAAGGATCTCCGCTCCCTGATAAATATTTGAAGACAGAGTTTTAATATAATAGCATGTTGCCTCCTTGCCTGTGAAAGCATTGAACATTCCACCTATCTTATCCACATCAGCAGCTATTTCTCTGGCTGTACGCTTCTCTGTACCCTTGAACATCATATGCTCAATGAAGTGTGATACTCCGGAAACCTCATCTGTTTCGTCACATGCACCTGCTTTTACCCATATTCCCAGTGCTGCAGACTGTACATAATCAGTTTTTTCCATTATCAATGTAGTTCCGCATTTCAGTTTTTCTATTTTTATCATATATATGCCCCTCTCTGAAATTATCTAATCATTGTAACACAAAACGCACGTTTTTCATATACTGCCAGTGAACAATTCAATGAAAATTTTTTACAGAATATAAGGAGGTAAAAGATGAACATATTTTCCACGTCTCAGACCGGAACCTGCAATGATGAATGCTGCCAGGCCAATAACCTGTGCAGCTTCAGCGGAAATCTCGAAGATGTATGTGCCACGCCGATTTATGTGCAAAGTGTATATGATGCCGTGCGTTTCCATCTTCAGGGAATGAAAACTGTACAGTGTCTCAAATTCACGCCGGCCATCCCGTGCGGCTGTACTGTAAGCAGAATTATAGATATCAGATGCAAGAAGATTTTTAATCCTGCACAGGTGAATGATCCTGACAATCTGACTCTGGATATGGAAACCGGCATTTCAGGGGCCTGCTTCCTCAACGACTGTGACGGTGTAGTCGAAACCATAGGACCAGATGGGATTCCATCAGAAAAGATCATTTTCGCTGATACATGCGAATGCGAATCGAAGGGGCTCGGCACACCGGTATTCGGTACGCAGAATGTCAGAATCTGGGGCAACATCATAGTATATATCGATCTGGCAGTATGCGACAGCTGCGGCAGAGAAAGCACTGTAACCGTATGCGCGGAAGTCAACATAGCCAAACCTAACTGCCCTCTCGTACTTACCAATTTCTTCGAACTATGTATGCCTGGCACAGCAAACTCAGCATTCATGCCTAGGCTTACAGAACTTTCCAATGCAGGCTTCAGTTGCAGGCTGGCTACAAACAACGCATCCAGAGACATCTGTGTCGGTGCAAACGGTGAAATCACCGCCAACCTCATCATCACCATCTGTGTCACATGTGAGAAGAAAATCACGGTTCCTGTGCAGCTCTGCGTGCTTTCAACAGGCTTCGCCGAGGCTCCTCTGCAGGAGAATAATACAGGCATCATGAACTGTCCCGGCCTTTTTCCTGAGAGAATTAATGGAAACAGCAGCTCCGGCAGTTTCCGATCTGGTCAGGATCCTTGCTGTGAAAACTCATGCGGCGATCCATGCGGCTCGAGAAACGATGATGACTGCGGCTGCGGATGCAGTGACTTCCCGCCTCAGTCATGCCGATAACAGCTTCTGCTATGCGAAAACCCGAAGAATCTGATCTTCGGGTTTGTCTGTTTTTCTATTTATACAGTCAGGCCTGCAGTGCCTTTCCTGCCTCGTACGCTTCTTCATACAAAGCTTCAGTATCGCTGTCTCCACCGGCGATAATCTGCCTTACAAGCTCCATATTTTTAGAAGTGAATGTCCCTATATACCATTCATAGTTCGGTATGTATTTCTCATATCCTTCAGGTGCACCCTGAGCGAAAAATGCGAAAAGCTTTCTGGTTTCCTCAAGTCTCGGCTTCTTTTCTTTATCCATAAGGCAGTAATGTCTGTTCATAAATGTAATCATCGGCCCTGTAACATGTGAGTAATAATTAGGTGAAGTTATCACCAGCGCACCGCTTTGACGCAGATCTGTGAAATACTCTTCCATGTCATCTTCAACAACACAGTCAACATCATGCTTCCTGCAGCATCCGCAGGCCTGGCAACCCATGATGTCCATATCATTGACGTTATAAATCCTGATTTCATGTCCCGCTTCTTCAGCACCATCTGCAAAACGCATTGCAAGCTTTGTCGATATACTGTCTTCACGCGGGCTTCCTAATACCATAGTTATTTTCATATTTGATACCTCGCAATCTTAATGTCTGCATTAATTCTAGCCCCATAAAACAGCATTGTCAAATCAAATCAGCTGCATCAGCCTGCTTTTCTCTCCAGTCTGAGCTTGTCAGCTATGATCGCGATGAACTCCGAATTTGTAGGCTTGCCCTTATCATTCTGGATAGTGTATCCGAACAGGCTGTCAATCGTTTCAAGCCGGCCTCTGTTCCACGCCACTTCGATAGCATGCCTGATGGCCCTCTCGACACGGCTCGGCGTCGTGTTGTTCTTCTTGGCGATAGCGGGATACAGTTCTTTTGTCACTGCACCCAGCAGATCCATATCATCAACCGCCATCTTTATGGCATCTCTAAGATAATGATATCCCTTGATATGTGCAGGCACACCTATTTCATGAATAATATTGGTTATTTCAATTTCAAGGCTGTTTGCCTCGTCTTCATTTTTATCTGTAAAAATAGCTCTGGCATACTTCATACTATTGTCATCTTTATCATTAATGCCCGCAAGCTGATTGATTCTTTTCATCAGCACATCGAGATTAAAAGGCTTGACTATGTAGTATTCAGCGCCCAGACTGATTGCCTTCTGAGTTATCTGTTCCTGTCCTACCGCTGACAATACAATAGTTCTGGGATACAGTTCAAGCTCGATATTGTTGATTGCCTCCAGAACTCCCAAACCGTCAAGATGCGGCATTACCATATCAAGTATGAGTATCTCGGGCTGCAGTTTTTTGATATTTTCAACAGCTTTGATTCCATCATGAGAAACAAAAATCAAATCAATATCTTCTTTATCGGCGAAATAATCAGTGAGAATATCGCAAAATTCCTTATTATCGTCGGCGATACCAATTTTAATTTTTTTCATCTTTCTCTCCCCCCATCATTCTGCCTGAACAGATTCCTTTTGACAGCATATGATTTCCTGCAGGCAAAACAAATTATTTTTTGTTGTAAAATAAATCACATAAATATTTTTAAATATTTCGTCTTTTCATTCAATGCAAGAAGATATACTTTTTCTCTCATTTTTCGACATTATTCGACTCCTTAAGCATCCATTCGACAAATATACCATACCCTCGCTGGGGATCATTCACAAAAACATGTGTCACTGCTCCAATAATTCTGTCGTTCTGTATTATCGGACTTCCACTCATTCCCTGTATGATTCCTCCCGCTTCCTCCAGCAGTTCATCATCCGTCACTCTGATCACCATGCTTTTATCTGACTGCTCATCCTGCTTCTCGACTTTTTCTATCTCCACTTCAAACCTTCTGACCTCGTTATTTTCAAGAGTCGACAGTATATAGGCTTTGCCCAGCTGTACCTGTTCTTTTGTTCCAACCGCCAGAGGCTTCTGATAAAGCGGGTTTTCTATCGGATGATACGCAGTTCCGAACACACCGAAGCTGCAGTTTTTCTCAAGGCTGCCCAGCGGATCACTTGTATGATAGAAAATACCTCTTATCTCTCCCGGTTCTCCGCTTTTTCCTTCCTGCACCTCCTGTACCTGCGCCTCCAGAAGCAGTCCTTTTTCTACAGATAATATCGAGTTTGTTTCAGGGTCCGCGATACCGTGCCCCAATGCACCGAAGGTTGAATTCACCGGATCATAGTATGTCAGAGTTCCTATTCCCGCAGTTTTGTCCTTTACCCATACTCCAAGCTTATATATTCCGTCATCACATGCCTGAACAGGTCTGATGCTCATATTCAGTATCTCATCATTCCGTCTGACCTTAAGTCTGACTATATCCTTTATCTCATTGACTAGAGAACGTACCTCATCTGCTCTGTAGACATCCTGTCCGTTTACTTCAACAATCATATCACCTATCTGAAGCCCGCTGATCAGTCCTGGATTGACTTTATTACCCTCTTTATCCTCTATTTCCTCAAGCCCTACAACGAGAACTCCCCTTACATCCATTTTCACCCCTACGGACTGTCCGCCCGGAATGAGAACTCTCTCGGATATCACCGGAACCGAAGCAGTACTTTCCCCCTGAGGAAACACATATCCGATAAAAGCAATAGAAACAAGAAGTCCGCATAGAATCAGCGCACTTTTTCTGACAAACCCTTTCATCCAACTCCTCCTAGCTGTCGAAGTTCTGCAGGAATGCTCCCAGATCGTCCTCTGTCTCAAGTTCTACTCCATCAGAAAACATCTGCTGATCGCTCTCTGACAGCAGATCATAAGGAATAGATGTGATTAGATACAGTTCTTTATTGTCCTCGCTGTCACAAAGGAACACCTTGACAACACCATCGACCTCTTTTATTAAATATGTTTCAGGTACTTCCTCTGTGTCTGTCCCTTTCCCGGTTTCTTTTTCAGCCGTCTCTTTTATATCTCCGCTCTGCTCCTGTGTATCGGCTTCAATAGTTTTAACAGCGTCCTCATCCGGAACTTTTTTATTTTCATAGAAATTTATCCACAGTCCAAAAACCAGCACAATCGCTGCTATTGCCAGATACAGAACCCTGTTTCTGAGTTTTTTTCTTCTCATATCTCTAAACATAATTTCTCACCTCAGAACTATTATGAACAGATTTTTCCTGTTTATACAGCATTGATAAAACTGCATAAAAAAACAAAGCACTATATCAATAATGCTTTGTTCCCTTACTCCGTAAGCACGGTATCATTTAAGACCGAATTCCACCAGCTTGTTGAAAAGCTGTCTTCTTGATATTGACAGTATTTCAGCAACTTTATTCATATCCTTCGGATACCTTTCGATAAGACCCTCTATATACATCTTTTCTGCTTTGTTCCTGTATTCTCTAAGAGATTCAGTGTAGTCCGTCTCAAACATATTCTGTTTCGGAGCCGGATTTTTTCCTGCTGCTATGTCAGACGGCAGGTACTCTTCTCTTATTTCACCATGTTCCGAGAGAACAAGAAGCCTTTCAATTATATTTTTGAGTTCTCTGACATTTCCCGGATAATTGTAATTTATCAGCATATTCCTGACATTCTCACTCATATCGATGTTTTCTTTATTCATTTCTCTGGCATATTTATTTATGAAATAGTCTATGAACAGTGGAATGTCCTCTTTTCTTTCTCTGAGCGGAGGGAGTTCAAGTACTATCGTACTTATTCTGTAAAACAGATCGCTTCTGAACAGATCGGCATCCATATCCTCCTTGAGATTTCTGTTTGTCGCTGTTATCAGTCTGAAATCAACTGTTATCGGAGTTGTACTTCCCATCCTGTAGATAGTTTTGTTTTCGATTGCCTTGAGAAGCTTTGCCTGCAGATTCATCGACACGCCGCCTATCTCATCAAGAAAAAGAGTTCCGCCATGTGAAGCTTCAAATAAGCCTATTCTTTTCTGGCTTGCACCTGTAAAAGCACCCTTCTCATGACCGAACAGCTCCGATTCAAGAATCGACTCGGAAAGTGCCTGACAATTGAGCTCCATCATATTCTCCTGGCTTCGCTTGCTTTTGTTGTGTATAAATGATGCCAGCACTTCTTTGCCTGATCCGGATTCTCCCAGAATCAGTATGTTTGATTCACTGGCAGCAGCTCTCTCAGCCAGTTTCAGCATCTGTCTGTATTTGAGATTTCTGCTTTCCAGCATGAAATTACCGCTTGTCTTCTGCTTCAGTATTTCATTTTTTCTGGCAGCTTTGCGCATATCTTTAATTTTACGGATCTCAATCAGAAGCTCCTCAGGATCTGACCCCTTGGTTACATATGTGAATGCACCCGCTTTCATCGTTTCTACAGCTTTCTCGATAGTTCCGAATGCCGTCAGGATTATAACTTCACAATCGTAATCTCTGCTTTTAATCTCCCTAAGCAGCTCATAGCCGTCCATTACAGGCATATTAAGATCCGAAACAACAATATCGAAACTGCCTTTTTCAAGCAGATTCAGCGCCTCGCGACCATCATTGCAGGTATCTACAGCATAACCCCTGCCTTCAAGTATCATCTTCAGCACATCACAGTAATCCTGCTCATCATCTACAACAAGAATTCTAAGATTTTCCCTGATCATTTTTTTCTTCCTTTCCTGTACCTTCTTCCGTCAGAGGCAAAGTCAGCCTGAATTTTGACCCTTCGCCAGGCTTGCTTTCGACTTCTATAGTTCCGTTAAGCTTGTTCACTTCGTTATATACTATATATAAGCCAAGTCCGTTTCCTTTCTTGTTTCCTTTTGTCGTGAAAAACGGGTTGAATATATCCTGCAGAATGTCTTCTTCAATACCTGTACCCGTATCTTCCACATCTATTTCGAATGAATCAGCATATTTAAATACATTTATACGAAGACTGCCATTGTCACTCATCGCATCAGTCGCATTTGATATCAGATTTATCAGTATCATATCAAGAGATTCAACTGCCAGAAATGTTACAACTTTATCTTCACAGTTTATCTCAAAGTCTATTTTCTTTTTCTTAAGAATATTATTGTTAAGCTGAATAAGAGACCATATATGATCTTCAATATCCACAGTTTCTCCATGCTTTGTGGATATTCTGGAGAAATTGAGAAGACTGTTGATTATCGCACTCGAATTGTCTACAGACTTCTCTATCTGCTCAATAGCCTTGGCTTTGACATTTTCATCACTCATATTCTTCAGAACATAACAGTAGTTTCTGATTATCCCCAGCGGATTTCTTATTTCATGTGCAACACCGGCCGCCAGCTGCCCTACAGCTATCATTTTATTATCCTGCAGCAGCTGCCTTTCGGCCATTCTTTCTCTTGTCACATCCATAGCCATAAACAGCATTTTCTCTATTGAGCCGCGTCCGTTTTCAATAGGAAAAACATCTATATCCAGAGTCTGTTTCTTTAGCCTTATCTCTATAGTATGAGTAGCTTTACCTTCGGCAATATCTTTCAGCATCTGTTGTATACGTTCTTCATATTTATGCTCAAGATCCAGAACATCCCATACTTTTCTGTTTGCCGTATCAGTACTGACAAAATTGTAAAATGCACGATTTATATCAAGAATATTTCCCTCCAGATCGATCTCGGCCAGGTAATAGCCCACACCATTGAAGGTGGTCTTCAGCTCGCGTTTACTTTCGTTAAGCTTCTCCATTCTGTCATTCAGCTCATGATACAGATTCTTGTTCGCCTGATAATATATGAAAAACGCTATCATTACTGCTGTGAATATTATCAGAACCAGCATATACATATCTTCATAGCTGTCACTCATATACCTTGGCGCATTACCGCCAAACCACTTCTGACCGGCTCTGTAGGTAATCACGTTCCTGTCCGCCGCATACAGGCATTCATTCAGTATTTCACATAATGCCGGTGTTTCCTTTGATACCATAATACATGCATTACTGCTGTACAGACTATCCTCTTCCGCTATATATTTACTGCTCCCGTTCAGTACATTCATTATCGCAGCCCTGTCTCCGGCAATAAAATCCAGATCATTTTCCAGAGCCGTTCTGACAGCTTCCTCGGCTGTATCAGCTTCAGTGAAATCTATTGTCCTGTTATCATATTTTATTTTCTTAATATCTCCGGCATCAACCCTGCCATCCATTATGACGCCATTGAAACCAGCCAGATCAGCCTTATTTTCTTTAGCAAATATAGTTCCCTCAACCTGAAACAGAGGTGTTGTATAATCTGCTTCAGAGTTCTTTTCCCTCAACTTGTCATCAATCACCATCAGATAGCAGTCTGCCTCAGTGCTGTCATTCGTAAAAGCAAACGATATCCCCGCAGGTTTCAGCACATTGTGCATGTAATCCCACAGATAACCTGTACCATCATCGTTCATCAGGTATCGGAGATTCGAATCAACATATACTGTTATCGTGCTGTTTTCTTTAATATACTGCTTCTGCTGACGGTTAAAATCGCCGTACAGGTTTCCGACTTCTTTGTTATTACCGAAATCCGTGTTGCTGCCGGCCACAATACTGTATATACATATTATACCTATCATTATTATCATCACAATCGGGAAAAAAGCCTGTGGAATTTTATTTTTCATTTTTCCCTCCTTTTCTGGCGAATCTTTCACCGAAAATCAGAAGCTCCTGCTTCTCAGAATCAAACGTTTCACCAAAACGCTTCGCTGCCACCAGCAGTACAACTCCGCAAAGAATCCATATTATAGTAATAATGAATTCGGGGCTTACTGAACTTGTACTTATATTGTCACCGATATACAGCATGAAATAAATAATCGTCACTGCCAGCACAAACACGCCAAACAGAATTCCGCCTTTAATTTCCAGAGGTCTCGCAAGCTCGGGTTCATTTTTCTTAAGAATGATAAATGAAAAAACAACAAAAATATATGAGAACAATGCACACAATGAACTTGTATCCATAAACCATATAAGCGCATTTCTGCCAAGAAGCGGTGAAAAAATGCACACAGCCCCTACCATCAGAACAGCAACCCAGGGAGTCTTGTATTTTTTGTGAACTTTTCCAAATATCCCCGGAATTACCTTGGCTCTTCCCATTGAGAAAATCAGCCTTGTTGCTCCTATAAAAAAACCGTTCCACGAAGTGAGTATACCGAAAATCCCTCCGACAATAACCACTACAGAGAAAATATTACCGTTTAACATGTATGCTGTCACATCTGCCGCCGGTATTATACCCGAGTCTCTGATTTCTACAGGAGCGGCGATTGCAATTCCGATTATCAGGATTACATACCAAATAAGACTTGTAAGTATGCAGACAATAACCATCTTACCGATATTCTTCGGTGATATGTTCATTTCCTCTGCCGACTGAGGTATAACATCAAAGCCTATCAGCATAGCAGGCACCATAAGAAAAACATACGAAAACCCGCCAAAAGAGGTATAAAGCGGTCTGACATTATCGATATCACCAAAAACCAGACTTCCGAAAAAAATTACCAGAACCACAACAAACAGCACCGCTGTAGACATAACCTGAAATATTACGGCTGGTCTGACTCCGAAAAAATTCAGCAGCGTTATAACAACAGCTCCTGCAATTCCTATCAGAGACCAGGACAGATATACCTGATAGCCTGCAACCTCCCATAACGGGCCTGCTGAACTGATAGGGAATATATAGTCGACAGCAGTTGCAAGCGCTATTCCTTCCCATGCAGCTACACCCAGATATGCCAGAGCCATTATCCAGCCTACCATCCAGGCAGAGTATTTTCCCATCGCACGGTATGCAAACACAAACTCTCCTCCAGCCAGAGGAAGTGCTGCCGTAAGTTCACCATATGTGAGTCCTACACCCAGTATGATTACACTGCCTATCATAAATGCCGCCAGTGTACCTAAGAGTCCTGCTTCATTTACCCAGGAAGCTGACATCATTATCCAGCTCCATCCGACCATTGTGCCGAAGCCTATTGCTAGTATGTCTGTTCTTCCCAGAACTTTACTTAACGTATTCCTGCTGTTTCTCATAATTATTACGCATCTTACTGATACTGCTCTTCAAAAAATATAACGGAGTGGCTACCACCACTCCATTATACATAGGATTTATTTTTTTGAAAAGGATTATATGTTAAAATCTCTTATATTCATCACCGAACATCTGATATTCGATTTCAGCCTTGCTCTTCTTGCCGTTAGCACCTGCTTTATTGGCAATGAACAGTATGATACCAAGAACAATCCATCCTCCAACCAGAGCCCATTCGATTCCGAGCAGCGGAGCAGGACTGTAGAGCGGCAGATACAGAGTAGCCATGAACAATGCAACACCTACTGCCAGAATACCAACCACGATACCAGCGTTTACCTTGAAAGGTCTTGCGAGATCCGGCTCTTTCTTTCTCAAAATCAAGAATGAAAGTGATACCATGAAGTATGCTACAACTGTTCCGAATGCTGCTGCATCTACGAACCAAACAAGTGCGCTCTTTCCAAGCAGCGGTGAAAGGATAGTTACGATTCCAACCAGCAGAATAGCTGCTACAGGAACACCTTTTTTGTTTACTTTAGCAAAGATTCCAGGAAGCATGTGAGCTCTTGCCATAGAGAATATAACTCTTGATGCTCCAACAATGAATCCGTTCCATGATGTCAGGATACCGCACATTGCAGCACATATCATCAGCTTGCCCCATACCGGACTTCCCAGTGCATATGCGAAGCAGTTTGCTACAGGTACGCAGTCAGGGTCATTTACATATCCAGAAAGAACATCACCAGGTGTTGACATTGCAGTTCCCAGAATCATGATGATATACCATGTTGCTGCCATTACGATAGCAATAATCATTACTTTGCCTATCTTATTGAGAGGCATGTTCATTTCTTCTGCCGCCTGAGGGATTACGTCAAATCCTACGAACATTGCAGGTACAGCCAGAATTACTGCTACAAGACCCTGTCCGTCAGTGAACATAGGCTTGAGGTTTTCTACTTCGCCTGTTGCAACGCCTGATACAAAGAATGCGATACCGCCGATAGCCATAGCTACTGTTGCTGTTGTCTGGAAAATAGCTGATGATTTAGCACCTGCCAGATTAAGTACAGTCATAACAATAGCGCCTACTATACCGATCAGCAGGAACATTCCAGTTACCTGTGAACCCTGAAGCTCATAAAGAACTCCTAAATCAGGAAGTGCGTTTCCGAATAAGAATCCTAATGCATTTGAAAGCGCAGGACCTTCCCATGCAGCTACACCCAGATAAGCCAGTGTAATCATCCAGCCTGTAAACCATGATGCATTATATCCCATAGCTCTGTATGAGAATACCAGCTCTCCGCCTGCCAGCGGCAGTGCAGGTGTCAGTTCTGCATATGTCAGACCTACGAAAATAGCCATTACTCCACCTAATAAGAATGCTATGATAGCACCCAGTGTTCCGCCGTTGCCTACCCATGAACCGGCAAGCATAATCCAGCCCCAGCCAATCATTGTACCAAACGCCAGAGCCAGAACGTCCTTCATGTTGAGGGACTTCTGAAGTTCTTGTCTTCCTCCGTTGTTACTCATATTTTTTCTCCTCTTACTATAATTATTAATATATGATTTCGGTGTGGACAGCACGAGACCATCCACACATTAAATCCGCCCCAAAATACTATACTGTATTATTGATACACTATTTTGCACTGCAAGTCTTGATAGCGTTTTCGAAGATTTCGATACCTGCATCCAGCTGAGCGTCTGTTACGCAAAGTGGGCAGAGGAATCTGATTACGTTGCCATATGTACCTGCTGATTCGAGCAGAAGTCCGTGGTTCTGTGCTTCCTGTACGATTGCTGCTACTAATGCTGCATCCGGATTCTTTGAAGCCTTATCTGTTACGAATTCGATACCCATCATTGCTCCCAGACCTCTTACGTTACCAACACATTCATACTTTTCTTCCCAAGCCTTGAATGCTGCTCCGCACTTGTCTGCGATGTGCATTGCTTTTGCCGGATAATCGTCTCTTTCCATTACTTCGATTACCTTCAGTGCTGATGCT
>JALEQY010000128.1 GCA_022763735.1 Clostridiales bacterium | reverse complement strand
GTAACTCAGGAGCTTCTGCTGATGATCAGATGCATTTACATGAGAAAACTGGAACTGGATCAGGTGGGAAAGAAGCTGCCGGCAGCGGATACCAATACTCTGAAATCAGCCGAAAAGCTTGTGGAGGAGGAGTTCTCCCATGTACTGGGAATCGAAAGAGAAGATGTAGGAACATATATAAGAAGCGTGATAGGAGTATAGAGCATCAGGTTATCGATATATGATGCTTTTTGTCAGAATATCCCGTGCAGTTTCAATTGGCGGAAGATTCCGGTAATGGTAAAATTTCAGTGGGAACTGAAGGAGGGGTATTATGGACAAGGTGATTTCAGCAGGTCTGATAGCGGGCATTAGTATTCTTATATCTGTGAACTGCGTTATAGTATTCAATACGTGGATAGCACCGGAAAACGGGCCGTATGTAATAGAAGCTGAGAGTGATACACATGAAGGCGCTGATTATCTGACATTCAATGACGATACTTCAATAGACAATAATTCAGACAACCCGTTATGGCTGAGAGCCAGGATAATATTTAACAGCCGGTATAGTGAAGATGCGTATGAGATCATATCCTCAGCTGCTGATGAAGGATACTGGCAGAAGAGCAGTGACGGCTGGTATTATTATATCATGCCCCTTGATTCCGGTGATGTGAGCAGACCTCTTATAGACAAGCTTTTTTATGAAGGAAAGCAGGCGGGCCACGGGGCGACAGGAAAGTTCAGAATGCATGCTGAAGCTGTTGACGACACCTGGCTGTCATCATCGCCTGAGAACGCTGCGGAGGCGTTCAGATTATATGAAACAGAGTGTTCAGGAGAAAACACAGGCAGATTCCTGTAACAGTCGGAATAATGAAAGCAAGGGCAGTCCATCTGAGGCTGCCTGTTTCTTTTTTTATTGTAAGACATGTTGTTCCGCAGGGGAAATGAAACATGCAGAGAGTGAGTACGCAGAAGGCTGTCTGTATGGTCCATCCGCATCCGGAGAGAGTCTCATGAAGCTGTGACAGACTTGTATAATCAGTAAGTGTTCCTGTGGACATGTAGCACATCAACATCACTGGTATAACTATTTCGTTGGCAGGAAAGCCAAGAATAAAAGCTGTAATTATAACTCCGTCTACACCTATGGCACGCCCGAAGGGTTCCAGAAAAGCTGTCATATGATTAAGAATGGATGTGTCACCTGCTTCTATATTCGCTGTAAGCCATATTATGGCACCGGCAGGAGCAGCCACAACGACAGCTCTTCCCAGGACAAAAAGTGTTCTGTCCAGCAGTGATCTGATTATGATGCTCCGGAACTGAGGCCTTCTGTAGGGTGGCAGTTCAAGTACAAAGGATGATGGTATACCCTTGAGCAGTGTTTTCGAAAGAATTCTGGAAACAAGAAGAGTTACGATGATTCCTGAAATAATGAAAAAGGTCAGTATCACTCCTGCCATTACTGAACTGAATGCTCCGAATGCAGGAGCCAGAAATATAAGTATCAGCGTTATCAGGGCGGGAAATCTTCCGTTGCATGGAACAAAGCAGTTTGTCAGCACAGCTATAAGCCTTTCGCGAGGAGATTCTATGATTCTGCAGCCTGTAACACCGCATGCGTTGCAGCCGAATCCCATACACATGGTAAGTGCCTGCTTGCCATGTGCACCGCAGGATTTGAAAGCATTATCGAGATTAAATGCGATTCGTGGCAGATAACCTGAATCCTCCAGTATGGTAAACAGCGGAAAAAAAATAGCCATGGGAGGAAGCATTACAGATATTACCCATGTGAGGGTTGTATAGATCCCGTCCATTATCAGAGAAACGATGGCTGGTGAAAGTGATATACAATTAAGGAAATAACGTATTTTTTCGCCGGTCCATGCGAATAATGATGATAGGGCTGCAGATGGATAGTTGGCACCTGACATTGTTAACCAGAATATAATAATGAGCATCATTATCATTATCGGGAAACCAAGTAATTTTGATGTTACAATCCGGTCGATTTTTCTGTCGGTGATGTGAGGTTCGGATGACCTAAGGTTTACACACTGACTGTATATATATGAGGTGTCCGGCAGCCCTGATGTGATGGATAGGCAGGGTGTGTAATCATAGAGCATCTGAAGCAGTTCAGGGATTCCTTCGCCTGATCTTGCAGATGATGCAGTGACAGGTATACCGAGGATATCGCTCAGTCGTTTTATATCGACGCGTATTCCTTTTTTTTCTGCTTCATCCATAAGATTCACACACAGCACAATATTATCAGAAACACATAGGATGTCTCTGACAAGGAGGAGATTTCTTTCAAGACATGATGCATCGGCAATAATCAGTATGATATCAGCTTCACCTGAAGCTATGTAATCTGCAGCAGCTTTTTCATCAGGTGAATCAGAGCATAGTGAATAAGCTCCGGGAAGATCAATGACGGTAAATTCGGTATCTTTATATGTAAAAGTTCCTGATGCGGTGGTCACGGTTTTTCCGGGCCAGTTGCCTGTATGCTGGTTTAATCCCGTAAGGGAGTTAAATATCGTGCTTTTTCCGACATTGGGGTTACCTGCCAGAGCAATAGTTTTTCTGTTCATAAAAAATCACCTCCCGAAAAGTATATGATATAATCTCTCAGAAGGTGATAGAATTATCAGCAGTGAACCGGTGTGACAAAAATATTTGAGGAATCTTCATTCCTCAACGCAATAACTGTTCCCATGATTTCGTATGCAGATGGGTTGCTGAACGGGCTGCTGAAAAGCAGCCTTATTCTGGAACCGGGGAAAATACCGTAGCCCTTGTAATTATCAGAGCTGGGCCGCTCTGTGCTGATGTGATCTATGATGTAATCCCTGCCAGGTAAAACCGAAGGCAGAGGTATAGAGTCAGAGTGCATTTTTTACCTCCCTGCAAAGTATGAACAATTCACAAAAAAACTTCTGATATTATAATATAAAAATGCTTGACATGTGGTTACATAAATGATAATATAACTCTTGCAGCGGTCACAGAGACCAAAGCGGATATGGCGGTGTAGCTTAGTTGGCTAGAGCGTCCGGTTCATACCCGGAAGGTCGGTGGTTCGACTCCACTCGCCGCTACCATTTAATAAGGGCGCATAGCTCAGCTGGGAGAGCACCTGCCTTACAAGCAGGGGGTCATAGGTTCGAGCCCTATTGCGCCCACCAATTTCAATAATGCGGTCCGGTAGTTCAGTTGGTTAGAATGCCAGCCTGTCACGCTGGAGGTCGACGGTTCGAGCCCGTTCCGGATCGCCAAATTTTATGGGAGGCAACTCCCCTTTGAGGCGACATAGCCAAGTGGTAAGGCAGAGGTCTGCAAAACCTTTATTCCCCGGTTCAAATCCGGGTGTCGCCTCCAAAAATATGGTGGGTATAGTCAAGTGGTTAAGACAGCGGGTTGTGGCTCCGTTATGCGTGGGTTCGAATCCCACTATCCACCCCATTTATTAATAAGCGTTGGGGTATCGCCAAGCGGTAAGGCAACGGATTCTGATTCCGTCATGCGCAGGTTCGAATCCTGCTACCCTAGCCAAGAGGAAGACTCGGAGCGAAAGCTCCGAGTTCTTTGTTTTTCAAGGGAAGTCAGCATTTTCAATGACTCCGGCGATTTCAGCAAATCAGATAAACTGTGCATATGAGGGCACCTGAGGGCTTCTGAGAGCTCCTGAGTTCATCCGTACATAGTTTTTTGTGGGGACAGAATGTGCGATTTTCCCATAGATGTAATAAAGAAAGGAACTGATAGTATGAGCAAAAAACGAAAAAAGAGCGTTCCTGTGCCGCAGCCAAAACAGGAAAAGAAAATGGTCATCAACATGAATGAAATGAATTTGAAAAAGCAGCACATGACAGCAGGTTTTAGAACAGGCAAATTCATGACAGAAAAAGACAGACCACGAAAGAAAGATTGGAAAAGAGAATACGAAAGAGGCAAAGGATCCGGGAAGTATGGTGAATATGGAACGGGTCCTTTATTAATTGCATAATTCTCATAACCACCTGCTTAGGTTAAAATATCTTCGGGAGGTGGAAATGATGAGAAAGAATAAATATTTAGTTCCGATGGATGATGATATTCATGATCTTATTCTATACAGTCTAATCAACTGGAAAAACGCACTTACCAGAGAAGGTAAATATACTGATGCTATTGATGATGCTCTTATCAAGTTCCTGAATGCAAAACGTAAATATATATAAAAGTTTCCTCACTATACATGACCATGCCAATACGGGTGTGGTCTTTTTTATTTTCAAAAAACGAGGAGGAAACAAAATGGAAAACAAAAGAATCGAAACAGAAACAGTTATTGCAAATGAAAAGGAAATGAAGGAGA
Organism: Clostridiales bacterium; assembly: GCA_022763735.1. Classification (GTDB taxonomy): domain Bacteria; phylum Bacillota; class Clostridia; order Peptostreptococcales; family Anaerovoracaceae; genus Lentihominibacter. The sequence continues at coordinate 5,204 of JALEQY010000128.1, read as the reverse complement.
AAATCAGAGATTTATCTGAAGCAGTTGCAGAGGCAGTTGAACTTTCAGCGAGAGAAGCCTTTTATACACTCCACGACGAGTATGAGTACGAAGACGGACTCCATATATTCAATGGCTACGTGAATCTGTTTGAAGAGCTGATGAAAATCTCACCAGCACATGCAATCAGCCTTATTGATATTCTTCTGATTGATCATGATTACTCTTTCATTCCAGAACAGCTCAGAGTACTTTGCAGAAGAAACAATGTTGCAATTGACAAATTCAATGACAGCTTCAAAAAATGTGCTATTGAAGCCTTTATGGATGAGCTGGATATGGCAGATGCAGAATATGAGGATGAGTTTGAAGATGATGAGGTCTCATGTGATTGTGAATGCTGCAGCTGTGATAGCTGTAAATGCCAGCATGAGATTGAGGAAATCGCATTTTCCTTTAAGGTTGGTGATCAGATAGCTGAAGGCACACTTCGTCCTTGTGAATGCAAATGCTGCGATGGCAAAGGGTGTGATGAGGATGAGTAAGGTCATTTCAATCTGTAACCAGAAAGGCGGAGTCGGAAAAACCACCACTGCCGCAAGTCTTGGTGTAGCACTTGCAAGACAAGGTAACAGAGTACTGCTTGTGGACTTTGATCCGCAGGCAGACCTTACCATATGCTTCGGCTACACAAATCCTGATGCATTGGATGTGACCATATCCACCATGATGCTCAAGTCAATTAATGAAGAGAATTTTGACTGTTTTGAGGGTATTAAACAAACGGATGAGGGTGTTTGCCTCATACCGTCAAATTTGGAGCTCTCAGCGCTTGAAATGAGCCTTGTAGGAACTATGAACAGGGAAAGAGTGCTCAGCGAATATCTTGATAAAGTAAAAAGAGATTTTGATTATGTTCTGATAGATTGTATGCCGTCTCTTGGCATGATAACTATCAATGCACTTTCTGCTGCTGATTCAGTAATAATACCTGTGCAGGCTCATTATCTTCCTGCAAAAGGCATGGAGCAGCTTATTAACACGGTGGAGAGGGTAAGGAAATATGTTAATCCGAATCTCAAAATTGACGGTGTACTCATGACTCTTGTTGATAACAGGACCAACTTCGCAAAGGAAGTTCCTGAAATCATAAGGCAAAGCTATGGGGACAGACTTCGAATATTCGATTCTCAGATTCCTATGCGAATAAAAGCTGCAGAAACACCGGCAAGAGGCGTGAGTATTTTCTCATATGACCCGAAAAGTGACGTAGCAAAAGCATATGACAGTCTGTCGAAGGAGGTGATCAGAGATGTCCAGAGAGAAAAAGCCAAGCTTCACGCTGAATACTGTAGATGATATGTTCACAACTCAGGAAATAAGAGACGAAAGAAAGCTTCCGAGGATTCGCGATATTCCAATTAAAGCTATAAAAGATTTTCCAGACCATCCATACAAAGTGAAAGATGATGAGGATATGATGAATCTTATGGAAAGCATCAAAGAAAACGGTGTACTTACACCGGTGACAGTAAGAAAGATTCCGGGCGGAAGCTATGAAATGATTTCAGGGCACAGGAGAAAGCGTGCCTGTGAGCTTCTGGGAATGCCTGTAATAAGGGGAGAGGTTGTTGAGCTTGACAGAGATGAAGCCATAATTATGATGTGCGACTCAAATCTTCAGAGAACAACCATACTGCCAAGTGAGAAAGCATTTGCGTATAAGATGAGGCTTGATGCGATGAAGAGGCAGGGAAAGAGAACAGATTTAACTTCCGCAACGATGTTGCGGAAGTTTGGTGAAGCAAGAGATGAGATTGGTGCTGATGTGGGAGAAAGTCGCGAAACAGTCAGGAAGTATATCCGCCTAACAGAGCTCATTCCTGAAATACTGGGTCTTGTTGATGAGGGAAAGATTGCACTTAGGCCTGCTGTTGAAATCTCATATTTTCCGAAGGATTTGCAGGAGGAGCTATATGATACGATGGAAATGGAAGCATGTACTCCGTCACACGCTCAGACAATTCGCATGAGGAGGCTTCTTGCTGATAATAAGCTGACAGCAGAATCAATAACTGCAATTATGCAGGAGGAAAAGCCGAACCAGAAGGAGAAAATCATTTTGAGAGATGACCGTACAAGGAGTCTCCTTCCTAAGGATCTTCCGGTGAACAAGCGGGAGGACTATATCATCAAAGCTCTTGAACATTACGGAAGGTATCTCAAAAAGCAAAGAGATATGGATCTTGAAAGGTAACACAGAGGACCTGCGGAAGTATAGTGTGTTTATATATATAATAAACAACTATTTCCTCTTCCGTAGGTATTATCTTTCCGTAGGTTATTACTCTTCCGTAGGTAAAAAACAAAATAATAAACTATTTCTAAAGCAGCTTTATTTCATGGCTGTTTTTTTATTGAGCTGCTTTCCGGTAATCTTATCAGAATTCCGAAGCAGCTCGGAAAGGAGAAAAACTAATGACAAATGCAAAACAGTTTGACCGTGAAAAAATCAGGCGCATGATAGCGACTCTAGTGCTTTTTTTCATTCTCATGTCGGTTGTCATTCCGGCAGGAACACAGAAAGTCTATGCTGCAGACGGAACGATTCAGCTGAAAGTAGGCAGGGTAATTGATTACGCCAAGTATATCACTCATTACTATTATGCAGGTGATAAAGACAGCCCTGTTTACTGTGTACAGCCGCAGCTTGCTGCTGTTCCGGCGGGGACTTACTCATATGACTTCATAAGCCCTGATTCAATGCTGGCAAAGAGCCTGTATTATGGCTATGGCGGGCCCGGATTTGATGAGTATACCGATAAGAAGCTGAAAGGCCAGTGGGATGGCGATGATGATGCATATGCACTGACTCATATCGTTGCATCAATAGCATACGACAGAAATACCAGCGCAGACGTGGATCCGTATGAAGGACTTACCGAATCATGGAAGAACAAAGCAAAGAGCCTTTATGACTATATCAAGACACTGCCTGATCCGCCTGCAAGCTACAGGGCATACAGGATTAGAAACAGCGGGAAACAGGATATCCTGGGCTCATTCAATGATGTTGGTAAGATTGAGCTTAAAAAGAGTTCAACAAACAGTGAAATGTCAGGAGGAAACAGCTGCTATTCTCTTTCAGGTGCAAAGTACGGAGTGTACTACGGCAGTAAGCTTTGCTATACCATGACAACTAATGCAAAAGGAACGTGCTCCCTGGATAACGTGATTGTTGCTGATTACACAATCAAGGAAATCGATGCATCTAAGGGCTTTGCAGTTGATGTCAAAAACCATAACTGCTCAGTTAAAAACGAGAAGACAACGACAGTATCAGTAACGGAGGTTCCAAAGAATAATCCGGTAGATCTTATTCTTCAGAAAGGTGATAAAGAGACGGGAAAAGCTGAACCTCAGGGCGGAGCAACACTTGCAGGTGCCGTATATGAGATTAAGTATTACAAGCACAATGACGGCAGCAAAGTGCCGGACAGAACCTGGAGAGTTGTTACAGACAGCAAAGGCCAGGCACATCTTTCAAAAGAGTATCTCGATGACTCGTTTAAGAACAGCGAGTTTTATCTGAACTCTTCCGGAAAACCGTGTCTGCCGCTTGGAACCGTTACTATACAGGAAGTAAAGGCTCCTGAAGGATATCTTCTGAATAATAAGGTTTATACAGATGAAATCAAAGAAGGAAGCGAAACTGTTGAGACGGTAAAAACCTTTAATATGCCTGCTATAGGCACAAATGATGAAGTGGCTGAGCAGGTGAAGAGAGGAGATATTCAGCTTGTAAAGGTTAAGGATGGGAAAATGACAAGGCTTCCAAACATCAGCTTTAAGATAACTTCAAAGACTACAGGCGAAAGTCACATTATCTGCACTGACGAAAACGGAATGATTGACTCGTCCGCGAGCTTCAATTCTCATAAGAATGACACCAATGGAGGGACTGCAGAAAGCGGTCTCTGGTTTGGTGAAATAGATGCGATAGATGATGAAAAAGGCGCGCTGATTTATGACTACTACACTATCAGTGAGCTCAGAAGTGACGGTAACAAAGGTCTGAAGCTGGCAGAGGATATCGAATTCAGAGTGTACAGAGATAACGCTGTGATAAACCTTGGAACGATAACTGATGATGTTATTGAAATCGGAACGACTGCCATAGACAGTGATACTAAGAATCACATTTCTCTTGCAGATAACAAGGTGACTATCATCGACACAGTAAAGTATAAGAACTTTTTCCCGGGAAAAGCATATACACTTTCCGGTACTCTCATGGATAAAGAAACAGGAGAGCCTATAAAGGTCAATGGTAAGAATGTTACTTCTGAAAAGGAGTTTACACCTAGAACTGAAAACGGAACTGTTGACATCGAATTCACTTTTGATGCGACAGCACTTGCAGGGACAGATGTTGTTGTCTTTGAAAAGGTATTTGATGTAGAGACTAAAACAGAAATCTGCAGTCACGAGGATTTAAGTGATGAAGGGCAGACGGTTTCAATTCCTAAGATAGGCACAAAAGCAACTGACGGTGATGGAAAGGCTAACGTTATTAAGGCTGAAAAGGATCAGAAAATCGTTGATACAGTAGCTTATGAAAATCTGCTGCCTGGCATGGAATACGAACTTACAACATGGCTCACTAAGGATGGAAAGAAGATCTGGGGAACCGAAGTTTCAAAGAAGTTCACACCAGATACAGCAGATGGAGAAATAAAGGCTACTCTTTCATTTGATGCCACTAAGTACGGTGGAGAAAATATTACTGTTTTCGAGGAAATAAGCCTTAAGCATAAGCTTGTAGCAGAGCATAAGGATAAGGATGACAAAGACCAGACTCTTACAGTAGAAAAAGCGCCTGAAAATCCTAATACCCCTAAGACAGGAGATAACAACCATATGATGATATGGCTTGCTCTTGCAGTAATAGCTGCAGTTCTTGGTTCAGGTCTTATGGTCTGCGAACTGAAGAAAAAGAAAGGTAACACTAAAAGTAAATAGAGATAAAACTGGGAGCTTCGGCTCCCGTTTTTATTAGGAAGGAGAAATACGGTGAATTGTAATACGCAGGTAGCAATGCTGGCAGGAACTAATGCAGGGATAGTTGCTGAACTATTAAGAAATCTTATGGAAGCTGAAGAGGAGGTGGTGGTTAAATTCGGAAAGACATGGTGCAGATGTTCTATGAAGACAATTACCGTATT
>JALEQY010000005.1 GCA_022763735.1 Clostridiales bacterium | reverse complement strand
TACAGAGAAAGCTGTAGCTAATGAACTGGGAATACTTCCTGTAAAAACAAAAACAGGTATAGGAACCATGTCTGTTAACAGCCTGCTTGAAAACGACACTGATCCTGTAGTATGGAGGGGTCCGGTTATCGCAGGTACTGTGAAGCAGTTCTGGACAGATGTTCTGTGGGGCGATGTTGATTATCTGTTCGTTGACATGCCTCCTGGAACAGGTGACGTTCCGCTTACAGTATTCCAGTCACTGCCTGTTGATGGAATTATCGTTGTTACATCACCTCAGGAGCTTGTATCAATGATCGTTACCAAGGCAGTCAGGATGGCAGAAATGATGAACATTCCTGTCCTCGGTCTTGTGGAAAACATGTCATATTTTGAATGTCCTGACTGCGGCAGCAAGCTTCCGGTATTCGGAGAGAGCAAAGTGGACGAAGTTGCGGCAGAACAGGGACTTGATGTGCTTGGTAAGCTTCCGATCAACCCTAAACTTGCAGCAGCATGTGACAAGGGAATGATCGAGCTTTATGAAGGGGACTGGCTTGATGAAGCGGTAAAGAAGCTGGAAAATCTGTAAAATATAGAGAATTGAGGAATTTACCGATATCTGTAATATGATTTATATATAACGATAATAAATGCAGAGTTTAAAGACCCTGCATTTTATTTTACCTTTAATGTCCTTCTGGCTAAGGATCGTATCATTTGTATGATGGAACCTGTTATCAGAAGTCCTGCCGCGATCATACCGGCCATAAGCAGTGTAGTTGTGACATGTGATGCGAACTGTCCGGTTTCTTCGTGGATAAGAGACTCCATTGTGTAATAGATATTTGACCCGGGGACAAGGCATATGATACTGGGTATGATAAATATTGTTGAAGCTTCCTTGATAAACTTTGATGCCAGATTACTGAGAACACCTACAACGCAGGAACCGAAAAAGCATGAAACCGCAGGAGAATTGCCGTAGAAAAGTCCGATCTGGTATGCAATCCATCCGAAGCCGCCTATTATCATACACCATATTATTTTCTTAACAGGAACTCTGAAAATTATACAGAACCCGCATGTTGCGAACATCGCGAGAACAAACTGCAGAGCAAGATTCATCATACTGGGAGACCTCCTAACATGTACCATAATTTCATAACGAAGCCGACTCCGGCAGCAAGGGAGACAGCAATCAGAAAAGCCTCCATCATTCGGGAGACACCTGAAAGCATATCGCCCGACAGGAAATCTCTGATGGAATTGGTTATTGCAACCCCGGGAACGAATATCATCAGCGTACCTATTATGATGGAACTGTATGATGCTCCGGGAACTGTCGATACAGCCAGCAATGCGATGAAAGCAGCAACGCCGCAGCAGCAGAAGCTGATGATAAACGGGTTAATAGGATATCTGCCGAGAAAACATGAAAGGGTGTAACAGATAACTCCATCAACAAGAGCTACACAGAAGTCAATCATATTGCCTCCGAATATCACACTGAAGAATGATGCAATCATAGCGGCACCAAGCATTCTGACCGGCATAGGATACGGCTTCTCGTTTTCGATTTCTTTGAGGATTTCCATTCCTGATTCTACGGACAGATCTGTTGTTGTGAATTCTCTTGAAAAACTGTTGATCTTAGAGATTTTATTCAGGTCGGTGGATGCTCCGTGTATACGTTTAATAAATGTTTGAGTATCATCATTTTCACCGCCCTTGTCCAGCGATATGAAAATTCCCGTAGGGGTCGCGAAGGTTTCTATCCTGTCGATACGGCAAGCCTTGCATATACGTGTTATAGTGTCTTCAACTCTTGAAGTTTCAGCGCCGTTTTTTAACATTATTTCACCTGCATGTATAGCCAGCAGTAATATTTTTTTCTGGTAAGGATTGATCATTCATACACCTCATAACAAAATAGTATTAAAAAATACGCTATATTATAGCAAACATACCTGTAGCTTGCAATCGCAGTTTTGTGTTTTCTATGTAAAATTGCACGATGCGGGATTCTATGATTGACTGTGCTAAAGTAAAATTGTATAATTGTATACAGAAATACAATATTTTTCAGGAGGCGAAACAAATGGGAAAAACACTTGCATATAAGATTCTGGAAAACCATCTGATTGAAGGAACCCTCAAACCGGGTGAAGAAATAACCATCAGAATGGATCAGACTCTTACACAGGACTCGACAGGAACAATGGTATACCTTCAGCTTGAAGCTATGGAGGTAGAAGGTGTTAAAACAGAACTTTCAGTAGCATACATAGATCACAACACACTTCAGACAGGATTCGAGAACGCTGACGACCACGAATTCATCAAGAGCGTGGCAAGAAGACATGGCGTGCTCTTTTCCAAACCAGGCAACGGCATCTGCCACCAGCTTCATCTGGAAAACTATGGCAAGCCTGGCAAGACTCTGCTGGGTTCGGACAGCCACACCCCTACTGGCGGCGGCCTCGGCATGATTGCTATCGGAGCAGGAGGACTGGACGTAGCGGTGGCAATGGCGAAGGGAACCTACAGCCTGACAGCTCCGAAGGTTGTCAAGGTGCAGCTGAACGGACAGCTCAGGCCATGGGTATCAGCAAAAGACGTTATTCTCTATGTTCTTCAGCAGCTGACTGTAAAGGGCGGAGTAGGCAAGATTATTGAATATACAGGTGAAGGTGTGAAGAG
>JALEQY010000156.1 GCA_022763735.1 Clostridiales bacterium | reverse complement strand
TCTCTAAAGCAATATACAAATCCATACTGCCTTTTTTCAAAGATCAAACCTTTTGCCGCCATTTTTTCCAGATAATCCTGAATCGAATATATATCCATACCGCTGAACAACTTTATCCTTCTTACGAGTTTTCCTCCTGATCCTGCAGCAGCTCTTTTTTCCATAACCATTCCCTCCTGATATCATATAAATATGGGCGTAATACCGCTGTTATTTTCCAAGCAGCTTATCTCCTTCACGTGCCATCTGCCATAATCTTTCATGCTCTCTCTGCAGAAGCTCCCTGCCGTTGTCAGTAATTATGTAACTCTTCCTGCGTCCTTCAATTCTTGTCTCTTTAATAATTCCACTTTCCAGAAACCTGTCAAGCAACGCATAAAGTGTACCCGGTCCCACTGTTACCCTTTCATTGGAAATGCTGCGAACCCTGTTCATTATATCCACACCGCACTGCTCCTCCAGTAATGCAAGCAGAATATAATACATAGGCTCACTCAATGTCTGAAACTTTTCTCTTGACATTTATCCACTCTCTTTTCGTAAATATCATTCATTTTTATCGATAGTCGATATTTCTGGTTATAGAATAACATCGAGTATCGATATTGTCAATTCCTACCCACATACATACACTCACAATTTATAATAGTTCTGATACTCTGACCATTGTGATTGTTATGGCACCTGATTTCGTGTATAAATGGTTCGTTCTAAATAGAAAATGCACGTTTTGCATGTTGCTGACCAATGTTCAGGCTGCATCTCTTATTATAGCAGCATTTAATATGTGAGCAGACACATTTCCCGCAGATCAAAAACGTGTATTTTTTCCGTAAAATTTATCAAATATGCACCAAATGGAAAACTATTACAATCAATCACACCTTATGGTCTTATCACACTGCCTGCGTTCTCCATTATCTCCACGATCTCATACATATTTGTCACTGAGCCCACAGCCAGCTTATCCTTGATACCATAGAAATCAAGACATGTTCCGCATGTCAACACTTTTACTCCTTCTGCCTCCAGAGCCTTCAGGTCCTCCAACGAATCGGACCCTTCGCATGTCAGATATGCACCCGTGTTATAGCAAAGAATAGTCTCAGGCAGCATATCCTGCTTCGTCACTGCGAAGACAAACGCTTTCATCAGTGACGTACCCAGCTTCTCATCCCCGGTACCCATAACATTAGCTGAAAGAACTATCACCATTCCGCTTTTTCTTGCGTCCGGAGCACAAGCGATATCTTCTGCTTCTGCCATCGTTCTGTCCTGAACCACGCCATCCACAACTGCTTCAGAACCACCCGCCACCTGTATCAGTACCTGATACTCTTTCTCAGCTGTTTTCTCACCGGAAGCTGTATAACCTTTCTGCCCGGCGAATTTTTTCAAGTTCTGAACAGCGATTTCGTTATCCACCAGCACTTCCAGAACGCCGCCGTTTTTCATCTCCTCTGCTGCCTTCTTGGCATTAACCACAGGCAAAGGGCACGCAAGCCCTCTAGCATCAACTGTTACTTTATTCATTTATTTCCTCCGTTTCTTCCGACTCAGCCAGCTCCTTCAGAGCTGAAACCGCCAGACATACCTCTTCCATAGTATTGTAATGCGAGAAGCTGAATCTCACAGCACCCTGCCCGACTGTCCCGAGAGCCTGATGCATCAGTGGTGCGCAATGACCTCCTGAACGCGTATATATGCCATAATCCTGCGCCAGAGCATCACTTACCGCAGCCGATTCGTAATCCCTGATATTCAAGGAAACTATCGGTGCTCTCTCTTTAGCGGCAAAATCACCGTAAATCCTGATTCCCGGAATCACTCTGACTTCCTCGTAAAACGCACACATCAGCTCCTGTTCTTTTTTGCGTATCACATCTATACCTGTGTCACGGATATATTGCACTGCCGCCCCAAGTCCTGCAATCCCATGAGCATTGAGGGTTCCTGCCTCAAGGGCAGTGGGCATCTGTTCAGGGTGCCTGCGGCTGTAGGTCTGAACTCCGCTTCCACCTGACAGAAGCGGTCTCACCGCAGTGCCTTCACGAACATACATCCCGCCGGTTCCCTGGGGTCCCATGAGACTCTTGTGTCCCGTGAAACACAGGATATCTATGTTCATCTCCTGCACATCAACAGGGAAAACTCCCGCTGTCTGCGAAGCATCCACCACAAACAACACATTATGAGCTGCCGCAATCCCGCCGACCCGCGCAATATCCACAAGATTTCCCGTAAGATTTGATGCGTGAGTGCATACAATTGCTTTCGTATCAGCCTTCATGCATTTTTCCAGCTCATCATAATCGATATTTCCCCTGCTGTCCGCAGGTATTATCGTCAGCTCCACACCTCGCTCTTCCATTTCGTAAAGTGGACGCAGCACCGAGTTATGCTCCAGGGCTGTCGTTATCACGTGATCCCCTGAACTCAATATGCCTTTGATGGCAATATTAAGAGCTTCGGTGGCATTGGCAGCAAAGGCTATCTGCGATGGATTCTCTGCATTGAACAGCTCTGCAAGCTTCACGCGGGTATCAAATACTGTTCTGGATGCATCCAGGGACGCATCATGACTTCCTCTGCCGGAATTTCCCATGCTGCAGAGAGCCTCTGTAACCGCCTGCACTACCTGCGGAGGTTTTTTCATCGTAGTCGCGGCATTATCAAAATAAATCATTATCTCACCCTATCACACCATACATTCCTGCATTCCCTGATGTCTGATACCGTTCCTCTGCATCAGGTCCATCAATGCTCCGCGACTTTCAGTACGAGAACACCATGCAAGCCCACACCCAGCTGTAATCGAACGCGGTACAGGAATAAGCCTGCCCTCAGCAGCGTTCTCTTTGCACACCTTTTCCATAGCCATGGCATCCGCTGTTGTGTGGAATGTAATCACCAGCTTAAGTTCTTTTCTAATCATATTTATCTCACGTTTATTTCGTAGTCTGTCTTCTCCGTTATCTCGCCGATTACTGCCGCCGGAAGTCCGGCTCTGTTCATTTCTGCTGCCATATCCTGCACATCATCGGGATGTACAGCCAGCAGAAGTCCACCTGAAGTCTGAGGATCAAACAGCACTTCCTCCATAGCAAAGGGCACGTCTGCAAAATGAACGTATTCTGCCAGGTAATTCCTGTTTTTCTGTGCTGCTGCTGTCAGATAAAATTCATCAGCATACTGAAGTACACTCTCCATTACCGGTACCCGTTCGGATGTTATCCTGCACGATGTTCTCCCGTCCATCATCTCATGAAGATGTCCCAGAAGCCCGAAGCCTGTAACATCGGTACACGCATCGACACGATACCTGCGTGAAATCTCTGCAGCTGTTTTATTGAGAGTCGTCATGGAATCCACCGCTTCCTTCATCG
>JALEQY010000145.1 GCA_022763735.1 Clostridiales bacterium | reverse complement strand
ATAGTGGGACCAGGCAACAGTTTTGTAACCGAAGCCAAAAGGCAGTGCTATGGGAAAGTCGGAATAGACTTTGTTGCAGGACCAAGTGAAGTGCTCGTCATCGCAGATGGACATGCAGACCCTGAAGTGATTGCAGCAGATCTTCTGGCTCAGTCAGAGCATGATAGAGAAGCGAAAGGACTGGTGGTAACCACAGATGAAGCATTTGGCAAAGCTGTTATTGCTGCTGTGGAGAGGCAGCTTCCGACCCTCGATACTGAGGAAATAGCCAGATCCTCATGGAATGATTTCGGTGAAATAGTTATTGCAGACAGCCTGGAGGAAGCAGTTGATTATGCAAACGAATATGCTCCGGAACACCTTGAAGTGAATGTAGAGGAAAGCAGGACAGACAGTGTTGTGAATTCATTGAGAAATTACGGATCCTTGTTTATCGGAGGAAATACGGCAGAAGTATTTGGAGACTATGCATCAGGAACAAATCATACTTTGCCGACATTGGGAGCAGCCAGATATACAGGAGGAGTATGGGTAGGCACTTTCCTTAAAACATGCACATATCAGCGAATGAGCAGCACTGCAATGATGGGAATAGCACCTCTGGTATCAAACCTCGCCAGGGGAGAAGGACTGATAGGACATGCCAGAGCTGCGGAGATAAGAATGGAGAAAAAAGATCAGAATCAGAAGTAATGTATAGCGGACAATTATGCCTTGAAATCCCCAGGCATAAAAGGGTATAATATTATATACATCAATAATAACAGCGAGGAGAAAACACGAAAATGAAAGACGTTCTGATAAAAAGCCTTTTCAGGGAAAGTGATAAATATGCCGGAAACGATATTGTTGTGAGAGGCTGGATAAGAACAAACAGAGGATCAAACAAATTCGGCTTTATCGAGCTAAATGACGGATCATTCTTCAAATCAGTACAGGTAGTGTACGAATCTGAATTTCTTGATAATTTTGAGGAGATTGCCAAGGCTCCCATAGCTGCTGCTCTAAGAGTAGAGGGTACATTTGTGCTGACTCCGGAGGCCAAACAGCCTTTTGAGATCAAGGCTAAAGCTGTAACGGTTGAAGCCGGCTCAGATGCGGATTATCCTCTGCAGAAGAAACGCCACAGTATGGAATTCCTTAGAGAGATAGCTCATCTGAGACCAAGGAGCAATACTTTTTCTGCAGTTTTCCGTGTGAGATCAATGGTGGCATATGCTATTCATAAGTTTTTTCAGGAAAACAATTTTGTGTATGTTCATACACCAATCATTACTGCCAGCGACTGTGAAGGAGCCGGAGAAATGTTCAAGGTGACAACCCTTGATATGGAACAGCCTCCAAGAGGTGATGACGGTAAAATTGACTACAGTGAAGACTTTTTCGGTAAAGAAGCCGGGCTTACAGTGAGTGGACAGCTGGAAGCTGAAACTTTTGCGCTGGCTTTCAGAAATGTATATACATTCGGCCCTACATTCAGGGCAGAAAACTCGAATACTGCAAGACATGCATCAGAGTTCTGGATGATAGAGCCTGAAATGGCTTTTGCAGATCTGAAGGATAACATGGATGTGGCTGAAGCGATGATAAAATACATCATCAGCTATGTTATGGAAAACGCACCTGAAGAAATGGAGTTTTTCAGCAAGTTTATCGATAAAGGACTCATAGACAGACTTAATAATATAGTAAACTCGGATTTTGAGAGAATTACTTATACTGAGGCTGTTGAGCTTCTGAAGAATTCAGGAGAAGAATTCCAGTATCCTGTTGAATGGGGAATAGATCTTCAGACTGAACATGAGAGATATATCACAGAGAAAATATATAAAAAACCTGTTTTCGTAACTGATTATCCTAAGGATATCAAGGCCTTCTACATGAGACTTAATGATGATGGCAGAACAGTTGCTGCGTGTGACCTTCTGGTTCCGGGTGTAGGAGAAATCATCGGAGGAAGTCAGAGAGAAGAGCGATATGATGTTCTCAAGGCAAGGATAGAAGAGATGGGCATGGCTGAGGAAGATTACTGGTGGTATATGGATCTGAGGAAGTACGGCGGAGTCAAGCATTCCGGATATGGTCTGGGATTTGAGAGAATCATTATGTATATTACAGGTATGGGAAATATCAGAGATGTGCTGCCATTCCCTAGAACTCCTAAAACAGCAGAGTTTTAATATCTTTATTTTATAAAAAACCTGTTCTGACATTTAAGAGGATAATTGTCAGAGCAGGTTTTTTGTGTATCAGATTTTCACACTGGACAAATCATTAAATAAATCAGAGCAAAAATGTAAAACCGTCAGAATTTATGAAACCAGTAACAAAACGTACTTGAATAAAATTCAAAAGAGTGAGATAATTATGACAAATAAGAATGGTAAAGGAGAAGACTATGAATATCAAGCAGATAGCAAAAACGGCAGGTGTATCAGTTGCTACCGTTTCAAGAGTTCTGAACCATCCTGAAACTGTCGCCCCGAAAACACGGGAGAAAATACAGAAAGTAATAGAAGATGCAGAGTATAAACCTAACTGGTTCGCCCAGGGGTTGAATTTCAACAAAACCAGAACAATAGGGCTGGTGATACCGCACCTTCTGAACAGTACCTATATGGAAGTAGCAAAGGGCGTGGAAGACGTTGCAAAGCAAAAAGGTTACATCACTTTTATGTGCAATGCAGAGAAGGATCACAAAAGTGAAAAAAACTACATCGACCAGCTTCTTACAAGATGTGTGGATGGCATTATACTGATGTTTTCATCTCTTGATCCAGATGAGATAAGAGCTGTGGAAGAACGAGGGGTGCCCGTTGTACTCATTGGAGAAAATAAAGATGCATCAGGCTTTAATTCTGTTAAAGTGGATTGTCAGACCGGAGCTGAAAGTATAGTGAAACAGATGATAGACAACGGACATAGTACGATAGGAATTTTATATGGTGATGATCCTGAGGAAGAATCAAAAGCGCTACTGCGTGGATATAAAAAAGCACTTGAGAAGGCAGGAATAAATATCAGAGAGGAATATATGAGACCTGTTGAGAATACCATAGAAGGTGGGTATCTCGGTGCCAGAAAGCTTATGATGGGCAAACCGCCTGAAGCAATATTTGCAACAGGTGATGAAATTGCTTATGGTGCTATGGATGCAATAAAGGACAATGGCCTCAAGGTGCCGGATGATATGGCCGTTGCAGGTTTCGGAAACGCCAGAATGTCAAATCTGGTTGAGCCGAAACTGACAACTGTGGAAATTCCATTTCATAAAATGGGTATTTATGGTGCGAGACTGCTGTTCGATCTTATTGAAGATACAGGTAAAGGAGACAAAGAGATCAGACAGATAACACTGAGGACCAGGCTGCGTATAAGAAAATCCTGCGGGCATAAAGAAAGAATTGGAGAGATGTTTTAATGTTGAGAACGAATTTTTTAGGATTAGAGTTAAAAAACCCGGTTATTATAGCTGCAGGCCCATGGAACAGGGATGGCAGGTCGCTTCATAAATCCATAGCTGCTGGTGCGGGAGCTGTAGTGACTGAAAGTATTGTCAGTGATACGATGCTTGATGTACGTCCACGTATCGCATGTGACAGCAACGGTGCGCAGAATATAAGGCTGTACAGTGACATTCAGGTGGAAGGCTGGGAAAGAGAAATGAATATTGCCAAGCATGACGGGGGGATCGTCATAGCGAGTATTTCGGCCCATACTCCGTCAGAACTTGCTTATCTTGCCAGTAAAATGGAAAAATTCGGTGCGGATGCTATTGAGATATCCGTATCGAATCCTATGATGGAGTCTCTTGAAGTAGTAGCTTCCCATGCAGGAACTGTATTTGATATGACAAAAGAAGTGGTTTCTTCTGTTAAACTTCCTGTCATAGTAAAGTTGTCACAGAATACAACAAATATCTCCAAGGTTGCAAAAGCTGTAAAGGCAGCCGGAGGATCCGGAGTCAGCGCAATCAATACTGTAAGGGGCATACTTGGTGTGGATGTGGAGTCTGCTGTACCGGTGCTGTCTACATA
Source organism: Clostridiales bacterium (assembly GCA_022763735.1). Taxonomy (GTDB): domain Bacteria; phylum Bacillota; class Clostridia; order Peptostreptococcales; family Anaerovoracaceae; genus Lentihominibacter. Next base: position 8,929 of record JALEQY010000145.1, on the reverse strand, counting down.
CGGCGGCATATCAGGACAGTACATAAGGCCGCTGGGGCTTGCTTCTGTTGCAACAATAGCACAGACAGTGGATATACCAATTTGCGGTATAGGAGGAATATCTGAAGCAAAACATGTTCTGGAGTATATGATGCTTGGAGCTTCATGCGTGCAGATAGGAACTTCGGTAATGCTGGAAGGCAGAAAGATAGTAGGAGAGATAGTCAGTGATATTGAGAAATGGATGGATTCGCATGATATAAGCTCTGTTGGGCAACTGAAAAACAAGGCTCTTAAAAACCTCAAGTCCTTTGATGAGATGAAAATCGAACCTGCAGTAAGTACAGCTCAGAGTGCACCATGTACAGAAAATTGTGATAAGTGTATAGTATCGTGTCTCTATGGAGCAATATACAGAGAGGGTGCTGAAGTAAAAGTGAGGTCAGAGAATTGTACAGGTTGCGGGCTGTGTACTTTTGTATGCCCTGCCGGAAAACTCAGACTAGACTGGTAAATTAATTAATTTGCTAAAAAGGACTTGAAATATTCTGAAAATATGGTATCATATATTTATGAAACTGGTTACAACAATAAGCCGATAAATAATATTTTAGAATAAAGGAGGATGAATGTTATGTATAAGTGTAGTTTAGAAAGAATGTCGGATAAAATTAAAACTTTCTCAACTTTCGGAGATGCTGGTCATGGCGGAATCACAAGATATTCGCTTTCGCCTGCCGCTCATCAGGCTAGAGAAGAATTTGTAAAGAGAATGGAAGCTATCGGAGCGAAAATTGAATGCGATGATGTAGCTTGTATGTATGCAACACTTGAAGGTACTGATCCGAATGCTAAACGAATCGTTATGGGGTCACATTGCGACTCGGTAAAGAATGGCGGAAATTATGACGGTATTCTGGGTGTAATGACAGGAATGGAAGTCCTCGAAACTGTAGCAGCAGAGAATATCCCTCACAAACATCCTCTTACAGCTATGATCTGGACAAATGAAGAGGGTTCACTGTATCCGCCGGCAATGATGGTTTCAGGAATTATCTGCAATGACTATCTGCCTCCTGAACTTGCAGTGAACTTCAAATATGATAATATGATGGCTTCAAAGCCAATGGACGATTCTGAATTTGCAAACTTCGGTGAAGCACTCGCTGCTACCAAGTTCAAAGGGCCGAAGGAAAACAGAATCAGCCCTGATAAATATTGTGCAATGTTTGAAGCACACCTGGAACAGGGACCTATCCTTGAAGATGAAGGAAATGAAGTCGGTGCTGTACAGTTAGTAATGGGGATGTTCAACTACAGTGTTAAATTCAGCGGATTTTCAGCACATGCAGGAACTTTCCCTATGGCAAAGAGACATGATGCTCTGTATGCAGCAGCGTCATTCCTGGTTGAACTGCACAACAGATATGATGCATTGAATGCAGAAGTTGTGGCATCAGGTCAGCCGGAATTTGTATATACTACAGGAGAAATCAATGTTCATCCATGTATACATACAGTAATTCCTGATGAAGCAGTATTCTCTCTGGATGTAAGACATCCTGATCCAGAAGTGAGAAAGAAGGCAATGGATATTCTCAAGGAACTAGCTGCTAAAGACTGGTGCCTGTGCAAGTGTGAGATTGAAGAACAGTGGGTAAGAGATACTGTATATTTCGATAAGAACCTTGTTGGATTTGTTGAAGAATCAATGGAAGAACTGGGGCTGAAATGGCAGAAGATCCTGTCAGGTGCAGGTCATGACGCACAGTTCTGCGCTTACATGATTCCAACAACTATGCTGTTTGCAAGAACAAAGGACGGTTTGTCACATTGTGAGCCTGAACATGTATCCGATGAAGATTGTACTGCAGTTGCATCTGCAACTCTCAATGCAGTTCTGAAGGCTGATAAATTCTATGACTAGTCAGAGCTTCAGATAAGCGATTGATGATAAGGAGAGCTATTAATTAACTGACGGATTAAGCTGCATTTTCACGAGACTTTAATATGAGCCAGATGAGAGTGCAGCTTTTTCAGACAATGTTGAAATGACGTAAGGAGGAATTAAATTGAGTAAAGTAGTAAAAGCAAAATATACTGCTGAAGCTGTAGCTGGATTCACTCACAGAACAGCTATGGAAGAGGCGGCAAGATGTCTGCTGTGCCATGACGCACCTTGCAGTCAGGGATGTCCTGCCGGAACGGACCCTGCTAAATTTATCAGATCAATAAGATTCAGAAACGTCAAAGGTGCTGCAGAAACTATAAGAAAAAACAATATATTAGGTGGAAGCTGTGCCAGAGTATGTCCTTATGACAGATTATGTGAGGAAGCCTGCAGCAGATGCGGTATAGATAAACCTATTGAAATAGGTAAACTTCAGAGATATGCCATTGAACAGGAAAAACTGTTCGGAATGAAGATACTTGAAAGCCCTGAAGAAAAGAAAGCTGGCAAGATTGCTTGTATCGGAGCAGGACCTGCATCGCTTGCATGTGCAGCTGAACTGGCAAAAACAGGATATGAAGTTACTGTATTTGAAAGAGAAGCAAAAGCCGGCGGAGTACTTACATATGGAATCGTTCCAAGCAGATTGCCACAGGATGTTGTAGATCATGATATCGCTCAGGTTGAAGGTCTTGGTGTGAAATTTGAATTCAACAAAGCTGTTAAAGCCGACGATGTAAATGAATACGATGCAGTATTTGTTGGTGCTGGTTTATGGGGCGCAAATCTGCCTGAAATAGATGGAACAGACCTCGATGGCGTATACTCGGCAGTTGATTTCCTCAAGGAAGCAAGAACAAAGAAAGAAGCGTTTGACCCAGGTAAAAAAGTTATAGTTGTAGGAGGAGGAGATGTTGCTGTTGACTGTGCGGTAACAGCTAAACTGCTCGGAGCTGAAGATGTTAAAATTGTTTACAGAAGAACTTTGGAGGAAGCTCCTGGAAATATAAACGAATTCCATTATGCTCTTTCTCTAGGCATAGGTATAACTACAGGTATGGCTCCAGCTGCCATAAATGGTAGCGGCAAGGTTGAAACTGTAGAATTTACCGGATTCAGAGATGAAGCTGCGAAGCTTGCTTTAAGTGCAGATGCTATTGTATTTGCAACAGGTCAGACTCCGGAAGATATGACAGAAATAGCACCTGTAAAGGTAACGGGCAAGGGTACGATTGAAGCTCCTGAAGGTAAGGCAGGCGGAAAATTCTTTGCAGCAGGTGACATCGTTAACGGTGGCAAGACTGTCGTAGAGGCAGTTGCAGCAGGTAAAGAAGCTGCAGATGCAATAATTGCTTACCTTGAAGAGAAAGGAGTGAAATAGAATGGCAGTTAAGAAAGATTTATCATTAGATTATTTAGGTGTAAAATGTCTGAACCCGTTCTTCCTTTCATCATCACCGGTTGGTGGAAATTATGACATGGTAGCCAAGTGCTATGAAGAGGGATGGGGAGGATGCTTCTTCAAAACTGTGGGTATATTTGTAGCTGATGAATGTTCTCCAAGATTTGACCAGACGAACAAAGAAGGTCTTCCTTGGCTGGGATTCAAAAATATGGAACAGATATCTGACAAGCCTACTGAACAGAACTTTGAATATATTTACAGATTGTGCAGAGATTATCCAGAACACATTACAGTGGCTTCCATTATGGGTTCATCTGTTGAAGAATGGAAACAGCTGGCAAAGATGGCAGAGCAGGCAGGGGTTAAGCTTATCGAAGGTAACTTCTCATGTCCGCAGATGACATCACATGATATGGGTTCTGATGTAGGTACAAACAATGAACTGGTCGAAGCATATTCAAGAGCTGTTACTGAAACTACTAAGATTCCGTTCATTGCAAAAATGACTCCAAACTGCAAAAATATGGAGGAGCATGCAAGAGCAGCTATCAAGGGTGGTGCAGCAGCAGTATCGGCTATAAATACTATCAAGTCTATCACAAACATTGATTTTGAAAATATGACAGCAATGCCGGTTGTTAACGGTAAATCATCTATTTCCGGATATTCCGGAGCTGCTGTTAAGCCAATAGCTCTCAGATTCTGTGCTCAGGTTCTGCAGGATCAGGAAATACATAAGCTTGTGAAGGCAAATGGACATGATTATGGACATGGACATGAAATGTCAGGTATCGGAGGCATCGAAACATGGAGAGATGCTGCTGAATTCCTTGCTCTGGGATGCAGAAACCTCCAGGTTACGACAGCTATTATGCAGTATGGTTACAGAATTGTAGAAGATATGATTTCAGGACTGAGTTATTTCATGGATGAGAGAGGATACAACAGCCTCGATGAATTCATCGGCGTTGCACTTCCTAATATCATTCCGGCAGAAGAACTCAACAGAGATTATAAGGTTCTTCCTGCGTTTGACGATGATAAATGTGTAGGCTGCGGCAGATGTTATGTATCATGTTATGATGCAGCACATCAGGCAATCGACTGGAATGAAGAAAAGAGAAGACCGGAGCTTAATGATAATTGTGTAGGATGTCATCTCTGTCTCAATGTATGCCCGGTTCAGGGTTGTATTACTCCAGGAGAAATCAAATGGAAGGAAGGCAGGACTCCTGTGGATCTTTCATTAAAGAAGAATTACGACTAGGTCTAACTACACTTAAAACCTTATTTCATAAGAAAAAACCGCTTATCTGAGCGGTTTTTTCGTTGCGTTCGCATAATATTCAATCTATTCTGCTTTTGCTAATGAGTATTGTAAAAGAAAGAAGAAAAGAATATAATAAAATAAAGGGAAATATTCAGGGAGGTTAAACCAATGAAAATACAGTTTTGCGGAGCATCAACCGGAGTAACGGGCTCGTGCCATCTGATAACGACGGATAATCACAGAATTCTGCTTGATTGCGGACAGTTTCAGGGGGGAAAAGCCCAGGAAGCAATGAACTATGAAGAATTTCCATTTGATCCTGCTGAGATCGACTGTCTTATATTGAGCCATGCTCATATAGATCATTGCGGCAGAATCCCGCTTCTTTTCAAAAGAGGCTTCAAAGGTGATATCTACTGTACTGATGCGACAGCGGATCTGCTGGGTGTAATGCTGAAAGACAGTGGATATATTCACGAAAAAGAAGCTGAATGGAAAAACAGAAAAAATGAGCGTGCAGGAAGACCTGTCATTGAACCGCTATATACATATAATGATGCTGTGGATTCCCTCAAGTTTGTAAAACCTGTGTTATACGATCAGCTGATTGAACTTAATGAAGAAATGAAAATCGTATTTAACGATGCAGGACACATTCTCGGATCTGCGATAACAGAATTATGGGTGACTGAAAACGATACCGTTTCAAAGATAGTATTTTCAGGAGACCTGGGTGTTATGAACAGACCTATTCTCAGAGATCCTACCATAATAAAAAAAGCAGATTACGTAATTATGGAAACTACATATGGGAACAGACTTCATCCGCAGAATTCAATGGATGTCAGGAGGCTGATGGATATCATCAGGGAAACAGCTGCCAGAGGAGGAACTACAGTTATTCCATCATTTGCTGTCGGCAGAACACAGGAACTGATATATGAACTGAACAGAGTATATGACAGCAACAGCGAATATAGAGAAGCTTTTAAGGATCTTATGGTATATGTTGACAGTCCGATGGCGACAACAGCTACGGAAGTGTTCAAGAGAAACGCTCAGGTTTTTGATGATGAAACCAAAGAATATATACGTAAGGGTGATCATCCGCTGGATTTCAAGAATCTAAAATTTACAAGAACAAGTGAAGAATCCATGTGGCTTAATTCGGACAGAAAACCCAAGGTGATCATATCTGCGAGCGGCATGTGTGAGGCTGGCAGAATCAGACATCATCTGAAACATAATCTGTGGGACAGCAGAGCAAGCATAGTATTTGTAGGATATCAGGCAGAAGGTACTCTGGGCAGAAGACTTGTAGAAGGAGCTCAGGAAGTTACTTTGTTTGGGGAAAAAATCAAGGTTAATGCACAGATACATAATCTTGAAGGTTTTTCAGGACATGCAGACAGAGACGGGCTTCTTGAATGGCTTGGAGGGTTCAGACAGCAACCTAAGCATATTTTCCTTGTTCACGGTGAGAATGATTCCAAGGAGGATTTCGCGAAGACTGTAAAGGAACAGCTGGGATACGAACCTGTGGTGGTTCATGGAAATTCTGAATACGTGCTTGAAGAGAATGAGATTGTAAGCATGAGGCAGACTGCAGAAGATGATATGGATGCTGAAGCTGCCAACGCTGCAAGGAGTACGCTGACTGGAATTCATCGAAGAATTGAAGATATATTGTATAATGCCAATCTGGCGATTGATGGCAAAATGCCGCATGATAAACTGATTAAAATTAATAATATAATTCAGGAGCTGGAGAAATCAGCTATTAATCTTGGTGCGGCAGTCAGTGAAGAGGATAATACAGACACACAGTAATAGCATTGCCGTTTTGCAAAGAAGACACAAATGTATTAAATCTGAGAAAAAATCTTTATTTTTATACCTGATGTGTGTTAGAATGTAGATGGTATTTAGTTGAGACATATATTTTAGTAAAGGCGGTAAAGCATGTCTGTATTAAGCGGCATTAAGGAAAGCGTCCAACAGGTTGCTGAAGCCATCAGTATTGCCGTTGGAGTAGAAGTTGAGATAGTAGATGAGAAACTTAACATACTGGGTGGGACAGGTGTTTATCATGATCAGATAGGCCAGAAAGAAGAAGGCGGTGATCTTGAAAGTAACTTCCTTTACGCCAGAGTTCTCAGAACGGGAACAACTCAGTATGTTGCGGATGCCAAGCTTGATAAGGATTATGATATTACAGGTAGAGGGAATACGGTCTCAGGTGAGCTTGCTGAGGTGTGTACTCCTATAATACTTAATGATCAGATAATCGGGATAATAGGGCTTATTGCCTTTACAGAGGAACAGAAGAAGATTCTGGCAGACAAGAACAAAAATATGACGGGATTCGTCGAGAAGATGGCGGATCTCCTCGCTGCCAAGGCGGATCAGCAGGAAATCCTTGAAAATGTTGAGGTCTCACGCGATGAAATGTCTACAGTACTTGAGACAGCGCATGAAGGGATTTTCGCTCTGGATCAGAGCGGGTATGTAAAACATTGCAACAAACGGGCAGCTACTCTTTTTAACATGACAAAAAGGGAACTGATCGGCAGGCATATTTCAAAGCTCATGCCGGGAAGCCCTGCTATCAAGGTGCTTGAAACAGGCAGGGGCTATACTGAAAATGAAGAAATATTCAAGGTTGACGGCGGTCAGCATCATTTTATTGTAACTGTAAAACCATATTCATCCGGAGATGAAATCGAAGGCATTGTGGTTTCTTTCAGAGATATAGAAGAAGCTCAGAAATTAGTGTATAATTTCAATACACGAACTATTAAAAATACGGTTGATGACATCATAGGCACAAGCGAGAAAATAATGGTTGCCAAAAAACAGGCACTGATAACCGCGAGAGGCAATTCTACAGTGCTTATTACAGGAGAAAGCGGCACAGGTAAGGAGATGTTTGCCAAAGCTATACATTATGCCAGTGCCAGAGGAGATAACCCGTTCATTACTGTAAACTGCGGTGCTATCCCCGAAAACCTTCTGGAGAGTGAGCTGTTCGGTTATGAGAAAGGTGCTTTTACAGGAGCAAATGAAAAAGGCAAGGTCGGAAAATTCGAACTTGCAGATGGCGGTACGATTTTTCTGGATGAAATAGGCGATATGCCTCTTCATCTGCAGGTTAAGATACTTCATGTGCTTCAGAATATGCGATTTGAGAAAGTAGGAGGAAGCAGAAGTATAATAGTTGATGTCCGTGTAATTGCAGCAACCAATAAGGATCTGGAGAAAATGATTGCCGAGGGCACATTCAGAGAAGATCTGTATTACAGACTCAGCGTTATTCCGCTTTCTATTCCGCCTTTAAGGGAGAGAAAAGCTGATATCCGTATGCTGATGTATCATTTTCTTAAGAAATACAATACATTCATGAATAGAAAAATCGAAGGCTTTTCCGATGAGGTCGAGGAACTTTATATGAACTACGACTGGCCGGGCAACGTCAGAGAACTGGAGAATGCAGTTGAATACGGAACCAATATGGCCTTCGGTAAAGTAATAGATATAGAAGACGTCCCTGTGAGGATTCTCAAAAAAGAAGAAGAAATCGTTAAATTCAAGAATATGGACAAGCCTCTGGCGGAGCAGGTGAAACTCTATGAAAAAGAGATAATAACCAAAAAGCTCAAGCAGCATAATGGCATAAAGGATGTTGTCGCCAGAGAACTGGGACTGTCCAGAGCAACATTGTATAGAAAGCTCTCTGAGCTCGATATAAATTAATTACAATTTTTTCAAACTTACGGAGGTTAATTATGTTAAGAGAAGCATTACCTAAGATCGTAACAGGAACTTTACCAGGCCCTAAGGCACAGGCAGTACTCGACAGAAGAGCAGCAGCAGTACCTAAGGGCATCGGCTGTGCTTACAAAGCAGTAATCGAAAGAGGCGAAGGCGCTATGTTCGAAGACGTTGATGGAAACATCTTCCTCGACTGGATCGGCGGCGTAGGCGTACTGAACATAGGATACTCAAATCCTGAATGTATCGCAGCAGTAAAAGAACAGGCTGACAAGTTCTTCCACTCAATGTTCAACATCACAACACACGAAGGATATGTTAAGCTTGCTGAAGAAATGAACAGAATCGTACCGGTAAAGGGCGATGCAAAGAAAACAATGTTCGTATGCTCAGGTTCAGAAGCTGACGAAAACGCTGTAAAGATCGCTAAGAGCTACACAGGAAGACCAAACATCATCGTATTCACAGGTGCATTCCACGGAAGAACAGCTCTGACAATGACAATGACAGCTAAGAAAGCATATGCAATCGGCATGGGACCTTTCCCTGACGG